>SHBB01000196.1 GCA_004213565.1 Sandaracinaceae bacterium | reverse complement strand
AAGAACCCGCCGTAGGTCTCGACGTATCCGAAGCCGGTCGTGGGGAGGGGCCGCTTCGCGCCGTCCACGACGAGGGTGTGGAGCGCGATCCGGAAGAGCATGCGCGCGAGCCAGTGCCGGGGCACCTGCGCGGACGACTCCGCGAGGCCCAGGCGGACGGTGTCCTCGTCGACCGCCTCCGCGCGCAGGCCGCCGACGGAGACGGGGAGGCCGCCCGGATCCGCGAGCTCGTACGGGGGGAAGGGCGCCTCGGGGACCCGGTCCCAGGTGGCGGGCGGGGGCGCCGCGGCTTCGGTGTCGGAGGCGAGCAAGAGCGCGGGGGCGTCCAGGTCGAGCGACACGCCGGGCGGGAGGTAGACCAGGGCTCCGTCCGGGCGGAGCACGTAGCCGCCGCGGGGAGGCGCGAAGGGAGGCTCGCGCCACGTCAACGTCGCGTCGCCGACCCGGGCGTCGAGCGCGTCCAGCGACGCGAGGCCGAGCGGAGGTGGAGGATCGACATAGGCCTTGGCGTCCTCCTCGCGGCCGCGTGTGATGGGGACGGGGCGATCGGGCGCGGGCGGGGTGGGCCGCGACGCGCAGAAGGCGACGCTCGGGAGGGCCCGACGCTGCCCCGGCGGGAAGGCGGGCGGCGAGAACGGCGGCCGCAGGCGCCCTGGCCAGTGCAACCATCCGTGCGGGTGCAGGACCGCGTCGCCCACCCGATGGTTGATGCGGCCCACGTCGCGGTGGGTCTCGGGATCCGAGAGGAAGACCCGGAGCGGGGCGTGGTCGAGGAGCGGGTCTCCGGTCCGCAGCGGCAGCACCCACTCGTCCGAGACGTTCGCGTGGGCGAAGAAGAGCGGCTCGCTCGCGCAGACCGCCTCCAGCTGAGCCACTCCCACTCTCGCGACGACCATCAGGTGATGCTCGAAGCGACCCTCGCGCGCGAGCAGGGCGCGCAGGTGCGTCGCGCGCGCTCCCGGCGGGAGGTCTCCGGGCAGGGGCGCTTCCGCCCAGGTGCGCGCGGTGGGGTGCATCGAGCGATGCTCGCACGCGATCCGTCGTGTCCGGTAGTCGGCGGAATGTGATAGGCCGAGCATCGTGGGGCGAACGAAGAAGGTCCTGAAGTGGGCCGCGCTGGTGATCGGGGGGCTGATCCTGGCCATCGGCGTCGCGCTCGTCGTGGCCCACGAGGAGCGACCGGAGGGCGCGCGACAGGGCGCGGACGCCGAGGCGCTCGCGTCGCGCATCGAGCGTGCGGTGAACGTCGACGCCTGGGCCGAGACGGGGGCGGTGCGTTGGACCTTCGCCGGTCGCAACGAGCACCTCTGGGATCGGCGGCGTCACGTGGCCCGCGTCCGCACGGGCGACGCCGAGGCGCTCCTCTGGGTCGGCGGTCCGCGAGGCGTCGCCCGCCGCGGTGGCCGCCGCGTGCACGGAGACGACGCGCGCGCGATCCTCGAGGCCGCCCACGGGGCCTGGGTCAACGACGCGTTCTGGCTCAACCCGCTGGCCAAGCTCCGCGACGAGGGCGTGAGCCTCGCGGTCGTGGACGACGACGGCGAGGAGAGCCTGCTCGTGTCGTACGCCTCGGGCGGGCTGACGCCCGGCGACGCCTGTCTCTGGCGCGTCGGGCCCGATGGCACCCCGACGGCCTGGAAGCTCTGGGTGTCCATCCTCCCGATCGGCGGCGTCGAGACGTCCTGGGAGGGCTGGGTGACCCTCGACACGGGCGCGCGCATCTCCACGCGCCACGCGGGCCCGCTCGGGCTCACCCTGGAGCTGACGGACGTGGAGGGAGCGGCCACGCTCGACGCGCTCGTCGACGGCCCCGATCCGTTCGCGCCGCTCTTCGAGCGCGAGGAAGGCGACTGACCGCATGCATCCCTATCTGATGAAGTCGGCCACGGAGCTCGCGCGGCTCATCCGCGACGGTGAGACCACGAGCGAGGAGGTGGTGCGCCTCCACATCGATCGCCTGCGCCGCGTGAACCCCGCCTTGAACGCGGTGGTGCGCGTGCGGGTGCGCGAGGCGATGAGCGAGGCGCGCGCGTCGGATCGACGCCTGGCGGAGCGCGGCCCCGACGGCCCCCTCCACGGGGTGCCCTGCACGATCAAGGAGAGCTTCGAGCTCGAGGGCATGCCGCACACGGCCGGGCTCGTCTCGCGCCAGGACCGGCGCGGCCAGCGCGACGCGGTCACCGTGGCGCGCCTCCGGGCGGCCGGCGCCATCCCCATCGGCGTGACGAACGTCTCCGAGCTGCTCATGTGGATGGAGAGCAACAACCGCGTCTACGGCCGCTCCAACAACCCGTACGACCCCAGACGGATCGTGGGCGGCTCGTCGGGCGGAGAGGGCGCCGCGGTGGGCGCCGCGATCTCCCCCTTCGGTCTCGGCGCCGACGTCGGCGGCTCCATCCGGATGCCCGCGTTCTTCAACGGCGTGTTCGGCCACAAGCCGTCGTCGGGGCTCGTGCCGAACTCGGGGCAGTGGCCGCTGGCCGAGAACGAGGCCGCCTCCTACCTCACGACGGGGCCGCTGGCGCGGCGCGCGGAAGATCTCTGGCCCCTGCTGCAGGTCCTCGCCGGGCCCGACGGAGAGTGCGAGGCGTGCCGCGAGATCGCGCTCGGTGACCCGCGCGAGGTGGACGTGTCCTCCCTCTCGGTGCTCTCGGTCCCCGACAACGGGACCACCCCCGTGCGCCCCTCCCTCCGGCGCGCGCAGAAGAAGGTGGCCGAGTCGCTCGGCGCGCTGGGCGCGCGCGTCTCGACCCGCCGCTTCGAGGGGCTGAAGCGCTCGCTGCACCTGTGGTCGGCGTCGATGTCCGCCGCGGGCGGGACGCCCTTCGGCGCCTTGATGGGCAACGGCGCGCGCAAGCCCGTGCTGCCCGAGCTGTTCAAGTGGGCGCTCCGCCGCTCCGACCACACCATCCCCGCGCTCGCGCTCGCGGCGGTCGAGCGGGTCCCGGAGGCGTTCCCCGGTCGGACCCGCCGCCTTGCGGACGAGGCCGCGGCGCTGCGCGAGGCGCTGAGCGAGGCCATCGGCGACGGGGTCATGCTCTACCCGAGCTACTCGCGCCCAGCGCCGCATCACTTCTCGCCGCTGCTCCGGCCGCTCCACTTCGTCTACACGGCGATCATCAACGTGATGGGTTTCCCCGCCACGCAGGTCCCGCTCGGGCTCTCGCGCGGCGGGATCCCCATCGGCGTGCAGGTGATCGGCCGGCACGGCAACGACCACGTGACCATCGCGGTCGCCCAGCACCTGGAGCGCGCCTTCGGAGGCTGGGTCCCGCCCCCGGAGCGCAGCCGCTTCGGCGTGCGTCGGACGCGCGTCCCGGGCGCGCCCTGACAGTCCGTTGAAGAACCTCGCTCCTCGTCTCTCGGGCGGGACGACCCGTCTCTCGGCCCGTGTCTCCTCGAAAATGCTGGAGCATTTCCTCGTCGCCCCGAACCGAGAACCGGGCCGTCGCGCTCCGAGATCCTTCGGGCTCGGTACTCCAACGGCCTGCCCCCTCCTCAGATCAGCCCGAGCTCACCCATGACCTGCGCGGACCAGCGCACGGCCGCGAAGTACGCGTCGGCGAAGTCCTCGGGCGGCAGCCGCACCAGATCGATGCTGCGCCACTCGCCCTGCTCGTAGTCGGCGACCGCACGCAGCGTGGCGCCCACGGTGCCCTTGCGCTTGAGCAGCGCCGCCTCGAGCTCCCGCGAGATCGGCATCGAGGCCAGCAGCTCCTTCATCGGGCGGCCCATCATCACGTCGAGCAGCGAGAAGAGCCCCGCGCTGTAGAACGTCGCGGGGTCGTGTCGGCCGATCTGCTCGCCGAGCAGCTCGCACATGCGCGCGCGGAGCATCGCCGTCGCGAGCAGGGCCGGGGGCTGATCGTCCAGGCCGGCGAGCGCGAGCAGGGTCACCCACTGCGAGAGCTTCTGACGCCCGAGCATGACGATGGCGCGGTGCACGCTGTCCACCTTGTGTGCGCGCGCGTAGGCGGCCGAGGCGAGCAGTCGCAGCAGTCGGTAGGAGAGGGCGGCGTCGGCCGAGATGAGTCGCTCCAGCTCGGAGAGCGGCGTGTCCTCGCGCTGCACCTTGGCCATGAGCTGCATGGTCTCGAGCCGCGCCTGGGGGAGCTTCTGGGCGCTGAGCATCTCCGGGACCTGGAAGAAGTAGCCCTGGAAGTAGTCGTAGCCGAGCTCCCGGACCCGCTCGTGCTGCTCGCGCGTCTCCACCTTCTCGGCCAGCAGCTTGACCCCCGTGCTCTTGAGCCGGCGGGTGGTCTCCTCGAGCTGCGCGTCGTCGAGGGGGAGCAGATCCACCTTCACGACGTCGGCGAGATCCACCAGCGCCCAGAGCTCGTCGCGGAGCCCGAAGTCGTCGATGGCGAGGTGGAAGCCGCCGTCGCGGAGCTCCTTCATGCGCGCGATCAGGGCGTCGTCGATGCGGACCGTCTCGAGCACCTCGAGCACGACGCGGTGCTTGGGGAGGGCCTCGATGGCGGGCGACAGGAGGACCTCGCGCGTGACGTTGAAGAACGCCTTGCCGCGCCCGACGACCTCACCGAGATCCATCTCCGTGAACGCGGTCATGATCGTCTGCGCCGCGGCCTGGCTGCCGTCCGAGAAGATGGCCCGGTTGGTGGGCCCGGAGCGGAAGAGCAGCTCGTGAGCGTAGGTGGCGCCGTGCCGGTCCAGGATGGGCTGGCGGGCGAGCCACGCGCGCTGGGCGACCGGCGCGGCTTCGACGTATTCGACTTTGTCCAGAGCGTGCACGCGCGCCTCCCACGACAGGAGACGGACGCGGGCGGCAGACCTTGAGACCGAAGTTCAGGGGCAGCCGTCGTCGCGCGCCACGACGGTCGGCGCGGCGCTCGCGTCGAGGCTCTGCAGGAAGCAGCGATACTGTCGCGGTGGCTCGGGGCGCTGGAAGACCACCTCGTGTCCGTCCTCGACGCCGTCCTCGTCGTGCTGCACCACGACCGCGGTGGAGGCCCCGCCCATGGCGTTGCCCGTCACGGGCAAGCTCAGCGCGTCCCGGCCCGCGAGGTCGATGACCGCGGAGAGGGGCACGAAGCGATCGGCGAAGGCGGCGTCGAGATCCCCGCCCGCCAGGTCCAGCCCGAGCGCGAGGCTGAGCGCGTTGGCGACCGGCGGCGGGATGTAGGTGTCGAGGATGCCCTGGAACATCAGCACGTGGCGCGGCTGCTCCGCCGTGATCACGGACGCCGCGTACACCTGCGGGTCGGCCACCTCGCCCACCCACTGCAAGAGCGAGAGCACGGGGTCGTGCCGGGTCAGCGTCCGCCCGCGCGCCGTGTAGCGCAGCAGGGCCTCGGCCGCGGGCCGCACGTGGATCGGGCTCTCCTTCTCCATGACGTTGTGGATCCAGCTCGCCCCCGCGCCGCTCAGGATGAGCGCCCGATAGAGCGGCTCGAGGGCCACCACGAGCGGCGCGATGGTGGCGCCCATCGAGTGACCCATCAGGGCCGTCGACCGGGTGTCGAGGGTCAGCCGAGCCGGGCCCACGAAGCCCTCGCACGCGCTCGCGTCCAGCTCGAGCGTCGGCAGCATGTGCGCGAGCAGGATCAGCTCGAGCGCCGACTGGCGGATCGTGTCGCGCAGCCCCTCGGGGTTGTTGATGTTGAAGATCGCGAACTGCTCGTCCCACCCGCCCGTGTTGCGCAGCCCGCCGAGCGGGCCGTCCACGCTGACCCCCACCCGCCCCGCCGCCGCGAGGTGGACCGCGGGCCCCGTGCCCGGCGTGTCGGGGCCGCCCGCGCTCGCCCGTGGGCCGCGGTCGAGGAGCGGCCGGTCGCCCCCGCCGCCGGTCCGCACGAACACCGCCACCGGGAAGCCCTCGGCCGGCATCGTCGCGCGCGGCACCGTCACCCACAGCGTCGACGTCGCGCCGCGCTGGACCACGAGGCGGCCGTCCTCCCAGACCCAGCCGCCGCCCTCCGCGGCGTAGGGGGCCTCGCCGGCCTGGAACACGGGCATGTCGACCGTGGCGCGGAAGGCGCAGAAGCCCTCGTGCGTCTCGGCCAGGGTGAACGCGGTCGGCGTCGGGGGAGGCGTCGCGATGACTTGCTCACGCGCACGCCGCAGCGCGTCGGCCGGATCCCACGTACGGAAGACGGCCATGGCGGCGACGTCGTCCTCGACCGTCTCGAGCGCCGTCCGGTGGGCCTCGTACGCGGCCTCGCGCATGCCCGTGGGGCGCTCCCCGGCCAGGACCGCGGCCGTCTCGGGGGCCACGCCGAGCGCCGCGCCGTCGGCGCCCCGCACGCGCGTGGTCACGACCGCCGCGTAGAGCCGCTCGGGGTGCAGCGGCCGCCCTTGATAGGGGAGCGCGGCCAGCACGTTCGGCACCGCGAAGGGGCCCGGGTCCGCGTCGAACACCACGTCGAGCGGGAAGCGCGCGCCGCGATCGGGCGAGGCGGGGTCGACGTCGACGAGGTAGACGCTGGCCTCGTCCAGGAGGCTCTCGTGCACGCTCGGCAGCGAGCTCGGGTCGAGCGGCGCGCTCATCGGGAAGTAGACGCTCGACGACGTGCCGAAGCCGTCGGCGTCCTCGAGCAGCGCGAGCAGCTGCGTCGCGATCCGCACGCCGCGGCCGGGCGGGAAGGTCGAGAGATCGACGACGCCCGCGTCGGTCCGGAGCCGCTCGTCGGGCCACGGGGCCGTCCAGACGCCGTTCGTGGCGTAGTCGGCGAGCGCGCGCGCGGGTCCGGCCGCCCCTGCGTCGGGGTCGAGGGCCGCGTCGAGCGACCCGTCGGGCGCCCCGGGCTCGCCCTCGCACGCCAGCGCGACGACCGCGGCGAGGCAGAGCAAGCAGAAGGAGGCCCGGGCGCTCATCCGACCAAGCGTAGTGCGCGCGCCCCGCCCTTGCATCGAACAGCAGGCGTGTGGGCAGGTCGCCCGACCGAGCCTATGTGTCTCCACATGGCCCAGACCTTCGTCGCGCGCTCGCCCATTCACGCTCCGGCCGACCAGGTCTTCGCGTTCCACGAGCGCCCGGGCGCGTTCCAGCGCCTGACCCCGCCCTACGAGCAGGTGGAGGTGGTGCGGCGCGAGGGATCCATCCGCGACGGGGATCGGACCGTGCTGCGCATGAAGGTCGGCCCTCTGAGCCAGCGATGGATCGCCGAGCACCACGGCTACGAGCCCGGCCATCAGTTCGTCGACGTGCAGGTGAAGGGGCCCTTCGCGGCGTGGGCCCACACGCACCGCGTGGAGCCCGCGGGCGCCGAGCGCTCGACGATGATCGACGAGGTCGAGTACGCGCTGCCGCTCGGGTTCCTGGGCCGGGCGTTCGGGGGCCGCATGGTGGAGCGCCGGCTGCAGCGCATGTTCGCCTACCGGCACGAGGTCCTCGCCCACGACGCGCGCCTGCACGCGATCGCGGGCGCGCGGCGGCTGCGCGTGGCGATCAGCGGCGCGTCCGGCCTGATCGGGACGAGCCTGCGCGCCCTGCTCGAGACGGGCGGGCACGAGGTGCTGCCGCTGGTGCGACGCGAGGCGGGAGAGGGCGAGATCCGCTGGGACCCCTCGGCGGGCGAGCTCGACCGGGCCGCGCTGTCCGGGGTGGACGCGGTCGTGCATCTGGCCGGCGAGAACATCGCCCAGCGCTGGACCGACGACGCCAAGGCGCGCATCCGCGAGAGCCGCGTGAAGGGGACCGCGCTCCTCGCGGAGGCGATCGCGTCGCTCGACGCGCCCCCGAAGACCTTCGTCAGCGGCTCGGCGGTCGGGTTCTATGGCGACGCGGGCCGCGCCTCGGTCGATGAGCGCAGCGCCTCGGGGGAGGGCTTCCTGGCCGAGGTCTGCCGCGCCTGGGAGGAGGCGAGCCATCCCGCCCGCGACGTCGGCGTGCGCGTGGTGAACGCGCGCATGGGCGTGGTGCTCAGCCCCGCCGGCGGCGCGCTCGCCAAGATGAAGCTGCCCTTCAGCCTCGGACTCGGCGGTCCCGTCGGCGACGGCTCCCAGATGATGAGCTGGGTGAGCATCGACGACGCGGTGGGCGCCCTCTACTACATGCTGCTCGAGGAGTCGCTCGTGGGCCCGGTCAACGTCACGGCCCCCGTCGCGGTGGACAACGCGGCGTTCACCGACACGCTGGGCCGCGTGCTGCACCGCCCGACCCCGTTCTTCGTCCCCGCGCCCGCCGTGAAGCTGGCCCTCGGCGAGATGGGCCAGGCGACCTTGCTCGAGGGGCAGCGCGTCTTGCCGTCGCGCCTGGAGGCGGCGGGCTATCCCTTCGCCCACCGTACGCTCGAGCCCGCGCTGCGCCACGTGCTCGGCAAGCCCGCCTGAGCGCTTGCGCCGCGATCGGGGTGTGGTAGCACGTCGGTTTCTTCGCGCGGCGCCCGGGGGTTTGGGTGTCGCCGGTAACTCGGCGTGCCTGCTCGAGGCCCGCCCGGAGGCTCGTGTGAACATGAAGAGAGCTTGGATGACGAGCGCGCTCGTCCTGGGGCTGACCGCGTGCGGCGGCAGCGACGGCAGCGAGTGTGGCGAAGGCACGGTCGAGATGGAGGGCGTCTGCGTCCCCACGTCGATGATCATGTGCGGTGACGGGACCGCGCCCGACAGCGACGGCAACTGCGTCCCCGACGGCAGCCAGTGCGGCGCGGGCACGACCTTCGACGACGGCACGGGCGAGTGCGTCCCCGACATCACGGGCTGCGCCACCGGCACCGTCGCGATGGGCGGCGAGTGCGTGCCCGACGGCTCGGTGATCTGCACCGACGGCACCGAGTTCGACGCGACGACCGGCACCTGCGTGCCCAGCGGCGAGGCGTGCGGTGAGGGCACCGTCCTGCTCGACGGCGAGTGTCGCCCCGCGGACGAGGCGCTCATGGCCGAGGTCTTCGCCGGCGCCGAGCCCGACGACCCGCGCTTCGACGGCACCCCCGTGACCTTCACCCCGCCCGCGATCGGCGAGGAGCGGACCATCGGCGGCTGCATCGTGCCGGCCGACGGCGACATGGACGGCGAGACCGACTACGACGCCGACTGGTTCACCTTCAGCACGGCCGAGGCGGGCCTGTTCCGCATCCACGCCGACGGCCTCGGCGGGCTCTCCGCGGGCTTCGCCGTGCTGGCCACCGAGGGCCCGCTCGCCGACCAGGGCTGGATCCGCGTCGGCCTCAACCTCGTCGGCGACAGCTCCGAGCGCCGCGTCTACGTGCCGGCGGCCGGCAACTACGTCCTCGCGGTCTTCGACAGCCGCTCGCTCAACCTCGACGGCCTCGACGGGGGCGTCGGCTTCTCGCGCGCCGTCGGCGGCCCGGACGCCTGCTACCACGTGACCGTCGAGGCGGAGGCGGTGCCCACCCCGACCGCGCTCACCGCGCCGACGGACTCGGGCATGCTCGGGCAGGACCCGCAGTTCTTCACCTACACCGCGACCGGTCGCACCATCTTCCAGAGCGAGGTGACCGAGGAGAGCACCGCGGCGCAGGGCAGCCAGGTCCTCGTCTACGGCGACACCGTGAGCAGCGGCGCCATCGCCTTCTCACCCCCGGTGGCCGATGGAGACGACGTCCTCATCGTCGTCAGCCCCGTGTACAACATCTCGTTCGACACGGTGGACTACGACCTGACGCTGACGGAGATCGCCGAGGTCCCCGCGGACGGCGCGGTCACGCTGACGCACGACGACGCGAGCGACATCGGTCACTTCCTCGCGTTCGAGGCGACCGCGGGCGACGTGGTGCACCTGTCGTTCACGTCCGCGGACGAGCTGCTCTTCATCGTGCGCAATCCCGACCTCGGCGGCGCGTGGGCGCCCTGCGGCGCGGGCATCTTCGGTGGGCCGAACCCCTGCGACGAGGCGGACGTCTACTACGTGGTCGAGCAGACCGGCTCGCAGCTGGTCCAGGTCTCGAACACCGAGGCGACGGATGGCGAGATGTACGACGTGACCTTCACGCGCGTCGGTCAGACGCCTCCCACGATCATGGCGGGTACGCCCGCGGCGGTCACCCTCGCCGACGAGCGCACCTTCGTGCGCGTCGCGGCGGGCACGCACGTCTGGAGCCGGTTCGACCTGAGCGCCTTGTCGGGCACGGGCTTCGTCGACGCCGACCTGGCTCTCCTCGAGGACGCCCCTGGGCCGCTCTCGGCCGCTCCCTCCATCGCGTGGTCCGGGGTGACGGCCGCGAGCCGCATCCACGGCCCCATGATGGGCGGGGACTTCCTCCTCGAGATCCAGGACGGCTCCGGCACCTTCGACGGCGACGAGTCGGTCACCGTCGGCTTCGACGCGCAGACCTTCGACGACGTCATGGCGGCGCCGATGATGCCGGTCAGCCGTACGGGCGACGCGATCGCGGCCGGTGAGGCGCGCTTCTACTTCGTGCGCGCGACGGCCGGCGGCCAGATCACCATCGACGTCACGGGCACGGGCGGCACCGATCCGGTGCTCGAGATCCTCGACGCCAACGGCCTGCCCACCACGAGCCTCGACGACACCGGCAGCGACGGGATCGAGAGCTACTTCGGCAACGTGCCGCTCGCCGGCTGGGTGGCCTTCGCGGTCACCGAGTTCGGTGGCGCGGCGGGAACGGTCGACGTCGACATCGACGTGACGTCGCCGCCCTACACGTCCAGCATCGGCAGCACCTCGTTCGCGAGCATCTGCCCGAGCGGCGGCGGCCTCGGCATGCAGGTGCTCGACGCCGATGACGGCATCACCTCGACGACCTCGTTCTCGACCTTCACCGCCTTCGCGTACTTCGAGATGCCGGTGAGCGGCTACCAGGTGAGCACCAACGGCTGGCTGACCTTCGACACGTCCTACTCGGGCGGCTCGCTGTTCAACTCGCAGCCCATCGGCACCCCCACCGGCCCGAACGCCGTGGTCGCGCCCTTCTGGGACGACCTCGTCACCGAGGTGTGCGTGCTCGAGGAGGCGGGCCGCTTCATCGTGGAGTGGAGCGGCACGGACTTCGCGGGCAGCGGCACCGTGCAGTTCCAGGTCGTGATGCTCGGCGACCGCAGCCTCGAGTTCGTGTACGGCCCGATGCACACGGTCGCGCGCGACCCCAGCTTCACCGTGGTCGGCCTGGAGAACCAGGCCGGCGACGGCGGCGTGGTCTACGAGATGGCCATCACGGGGGGCAACTCCGTGCTCTGGACGCCGGCGCCCTGAGGCGAGCGCGCTTCGCGCGGAGTGAGGGCCGGTTCCCGCAGGGGGCCGGCCCTTTCTTCTTGGCACGATGGACGTCGGCGCGAAGCGACGTCAGCCTGAAGGAGCATGAAGACGCGCGTGCATCCGAGGCGCGACGGGTATCGCGAGCAGTCCAAGCCGGACCGGACGCCGCTGACGGTGCACACCGTGCGGCCCGCGGAGTACGAGCAGCCGGAGTGGCTGACCCGCATGCAGCGCGCGATGCACGGGGCGTGGGACCGGGTCAGGTCGCGGCTTCGCCGATCGTGACGCGCTGCTCGATCCAGCCCGTCCGGCAGCCGCCGATCACGAGGGTGAGCGCGCCGCTCCCGTGCAGGGTCCATCGCAGCTTCCTGCGGCTGACGCTGCCCTCGCTCCGCTGGAAGAAGATCGCCTGGCTCGAGTCGAAGCGACCCCGGCCCCATCCCTCGAGGTGACCGACCTCGCGGTGGGCTTCGTCGTCGTGCGCGAGCGTCAGGCCATCCTCGCAGATCACGTCGGCCCAGAGCGGCTCGGCGAAGGGGTGGTCCTTGGCCGCGTGCACGCCGTGCGTCGGGAGATAGCCGCGGTTCTCGATCACCGCGGTCAGCACCGTCGCGTCGCCGACCCGCTCGTGCTGGATGTCGGCGACGACCACCCGCGGCGCCATCGCCGCGACACGCAATAGGTGTTGCGCGTGCCGGTCGCAGATGCCGGGCAGGGCCTCGTAGGACGGATTCTGCAGGCCGACGCGCCCGTCGAGCCCGCCGAGCTCCACCTGCCCGAGCTGCGGATGCCGGTAGGGGCGCCAGGCGTGGAAGATCCGTCCCGCGTTCTCTTCCCGATCCCACTCCGCGAGCCGGCCGATGTCGCGGCGGGTCATGCGCGCGTAGTAGTCGACGAAGCGCTTGGGCCGCTCCATCTCGAGCCGCGCGAAGATGTCCCAGAGCTCCGTGACCCAGGCGAGGCAGCCGCGCTCCGCGTACGCCCACTCCGCGAGCGCGCCGCGCACGACCTCGTTGGGTCGGTAGAGGAACTCGTCGTAGCCGCTGACCATCGGGTAGCCGGTCAGCTCCTCCGCCCAGTGCTCGACCTGCCGATAGAAGGCCAGGTCCCGCTGGTTCATCTCCCCGTCGGGCTGGTTGCCGGGCGGCCGGATGAGCACGCCCCCGAAGGTGTGCAGGTTCAGCCACGCGAAGAGGTTGGGGCGGCGCGCGGCCTGCTCGATCACCGCCGCCGCCTCCGGCTCGCTCCCCGGGTGGGAGCCCGCGCCCTGCTGACCGTGCTCGCCTCTCCACTCCCAGGGGAAGTTGCGGTTCAGGTCGGGGTGGTTGTCCCCGAGGAAGTCCGCGTCGGGGATGGTGTGCCCGTCCCAGTGCTCGACGTGCCCCTCGGGGTAGACCTTGTAGAACGGGCCCTCGTCTTCGACCGTGCGCGCCACCATCACGTCGGGGTGCTCGGGGTGGGCCACCCACTCCCCCGTCGGATCGAGCTGACGCATGGCCAGGGCCTCGCCGTCGCCGTCGACGTCGGCCGCGACCCAGCGCGGGCGGTTGCGGTCCGGGCGCTCGTCGCGCGGCACGCTCCGCACGAAGCGGCCCGTGTCCAGCACCGCCTCGGCGCCGTCGGGGCTCATCCGCGGCAGGACGTGGAAGAGCACCTGCTGGGCCGCGCGACGCACCGCGCCCGGGAGCGGATCGGGGTCGAGCGGGGACAGGTGGAGCGCGAGCGCCTCCTCGGCGATGGCGAGCGCGACGCTCGAGCCGGCCAGCTCCCCCGCGTGCATGTTGCCGTCGATCCAGATGGCGGGTCGCACCTGATCGGGGTCGGGGCCGACGGTCAGCAGCCAGAGCTCTCGGCCCTCACGGCTCTTGCCGATCGACTCGAGCCGCACGAGGTCCGGGAAGGCATCGGCCCACGACTTCAGCTGCTCGGTCAGCTCGTCGTAGTGCAGGTAGCGCTCGCGAAATCCCACCGCGAGCGGCTCGAGGTCGGGGTGCGCGGCGCTCACGGTCCCGCCTCGCACACGAATCGATCGCTCAGGCCGCAGTCGGCGTCGTTCCAGCCGCCGCGGGTGTCGCGGCCGTCGCTCTGGGGGTCGACGTGCACGCAGTCCTCGTCGCCGGCGTTGTTGGGCTCGCCGCTGCGCCAGTTCGTGTAGGTGGCGCTCGAGCCGTCGGTCCACGCGTAGGTGCCCTCGGCGGCGCGGTCGTTCGCGCCGATCCACCAGCGGCGGTTGCCGGCGATGTCGTCGAGCTGCTGGTCGATCCAGCGCATCTCGACCCGGCTGTCCACGCGCGCCAGCTCGTATCCGCGTCCGCCGCCGCGGCACCAGTCGCGCGCGTCCGTCCAGCTGCGTTGATCTCCCCACCCGCCGCAGAAGATGAAGCCGTGTCCATCGTTCGGGTTCACGCGGTGCGTGCAGGGGCAGCCCGCGCCTTCGTCCACGCTCCCGTCGCAGTCGTCGTCGAGGCCGTTGCAGCTCTCGATGGAGTCGCCGCTGCCGTCGGTGCATCGCATGGAGCCACTATCGCAGATCCACATGCCCTCTTCACAGCGGTCGGAGTCGCCGCCGTCGCACGGGCGCCCCAACGAGGGGTCGCCCATCCCGTCGGGCGTGCCCGGGTCGCAGTCGTCGTCGAGGCCGTTGCAGAGCTCGACCTCGTCCGGCTGGTCGCCGTCGTCGCCCACGCAGGCCAGCGCGCCGTCGACGCAGGCGAGCGCTCCCTCGGCGCAGAGATCGGCGTCCGCGTCGTCGCAGGCCGCGCCCACGCCTGGGTCCTCGCTGCCGTCCGGCGTGCTCGGGTCGCAGTCGTCGTCGACGCCGTTGCAGAGCTCCATCGGAGACGTGCCCCCGCCCACGCACGAGAGCGCTCCGTCCGCGCAGCTCCAGGTGCCGTCGGGGCAGAGATCCGGGTCGTCGTCGTCACAGGAGCCGCCGAGCGTGACCTCCGCCGAGCCGTCGGGTGTGCTGGGGTCGCAGTCGTCGTCGAGGCCGTTGCAGAGCTCGACCTCGTCCGGCTGATCGCCGTCATCCCCATCGCAGACGAGGAAGCCGCCGATGCAGGCCTGCGTCCCGTCGGCGCAGAGATCCGCGTCGCGGGCGTCGTCGCAGGGCTCGCCGATGCCAGGCTCGTCCGCGCCGTCGGCGCTGCTCGGGTCACAGTCGTCGTCGAAGCCGTTGCAGAGATCGGGCGCCGCCGGGTCGCAGCGTCCGCCGTCGCGAGGCGGCACGCCCGTGTCCTCTTCCATGCGGGCGTCCTCCACGCGGGCGTCCCTCGGGGGGACGCGCCCGTCCACCGGGCCACCGTCCTCGCGGGCGGAGCCGAAGCCGGCGCGGTCGAGGAAGCAGCCGGGCAAGAGGCCGGCGCCCACGACGAGCGGGACGACGAGCAGCACGCGTCGCATCGCGGCCATCGTAGCGGCTCGGGGGCCCGGGCGCCGGAATCTCGGTAGGCTTCCGCCATGCGATGGCCGTGGCTCACCCTCCTCCTCGCCGCGTGCGGCGCCGATCCCGTGGCGGTCGAAGACGCGCGGGTCCCTGCGCCCGACGCCGCGCTGCCCGACGCCGCGCAGCCCGACGCCGCGCCGGCCGACGCCAGCCGCCCGGACG
>SHBB01000195.1 GCA_004213565.1 Sandaracinaceae bacterium | reverse complement strand
GGAGTCGATGGGCGGCGTGTCCAGCCGCGCGTCACCCGCCTCGTCGATGTCGAGCAGCCCGTCGCCGTCGGAGTCCGTGTCGAGCCAGTCCTCGATGCCGTCGCCGTCGGTGTCGAGGCGGTCTTCCCGCAGCTCGTCGTCGTCGGTGATGGTGTCGCCGTCCGCGTCGCCGCCCGACGGGAGGTCGGCGTCTCCGGCCCCCGCGTCGCGCGAGCCGCCGCCGGTGTCGCAGCCTGCCCCGACCATTCCGAGGCCGAGCAAAGAAAAGACACAGAGAAAGCTGATGAGCGTGCGTGAAATCTTCATGGCAATCCGCTAAACGAGCGTCTGTAAGGCCCCGGGAAGGTGACGGGAGAAATCTTACTACCGCTGATACCCCCCTCCGTCCAGCCGAGCTACGTTCAGGAGCACCATGCGCAAGACCGCCACTTGGACTGCCGCCATCGCGGCCCTCTTCATCGCCCCCACCCTCGCTTTTGCCACCATCTCGCTGACCAGCGACGGTGGGTTTCTCTTCGACATCGCAGAGACGTCGAACGGACAAATCCAGAACGGCACCGCGAACTCCTATGACCAGATGTACTACCTCGAGGTCAACGGAACTCGCTACAGTCGAGGGTCGGGCTCGGTCAGCACTTCACTGATGGGTCGGCAGGTGGACATGCCCACCGCGACGATCAGCGGGCTGAACGTCAGCCGCAAGATCTACGTGCCCGAGATGGGCGGCGACTACGTCCGTTACCTCGACACGATCACCAACCCCGGCGCGTCCGACGCGACCGTGACGGTGTCCATCGAAGGCAACCTCGGCAGCAACGCGACCACGAACGTCTACGCGACCGCGTCGGGCGACACGGCGCTCGGCGCGAGCGACGCGTGGTTCGGCACCGACGACGCGACCGACGGCGGCGGCACCCCCTCCCTCGCGCACGTCGCCATGGGCGCCGGTGGCTCGGAGGTTCGCCTCGCCTCGGCCCCGACCCTCACTGGCTCGTTCTCGACGCTCGACGAGCTCGCCTGGAGCTTCAACGTCACGATCCCCGCCGGCGAGACCGTGTCCTTCCTCACGTTCGGCATCCAGGCCAGCACGCGGGCCGACGCCATCGCCGAGGCGCGACGCCTCGCCACCCTCCCCTCGGACGCGGTGGTCGGCCTCGACGCCCACCTCTGCGACATCGTGAACTTCCGCGCGAACGTCCAGTTCGATGCGCCGGCGGTGGTCGACGAGGGTAGCGACATCCCGATCACGGTGAACGTCGCCGGCTGCGAGACGGGCACGCCCACGTGGACCTGGGACACCGACGACGACGGCACCTTCGGCGAGCTGGCCGACATGGCCTCCTACACCGTGCCCGGGGCCATGGTCGACGGCCCGACCAACCTCCGCGTCGGCGTCCAGGCCATCGACGGCTCGCTGACCACCGAGGCCTTCGCCGTCGTCCAGGTCAACAACGTCGACCCGAACATCACCTCCACGCCCCGCACCATGGCCGCGATCCGGACCGAGTACCGCTACGAGGTCATCGCGGAGGATCCGGGCGGCGCCAACGATCCCCTCAGCTACACGCTCACGTCGCGTCCGATGGGCATGACGGCGGTCGGCAACACGCTGGTCTGGACCCCGGAGGCGGCGACCCGTGGCCGCACCTTCTCCGTCGTGCTCCGCGTCGAGGACGACGACGGCGGCGAGGACGTCCAGATGTTCGAGATCACGGTGTCGGAGAACAACCTCCCGCCCGCGCCCGTCCCCGTCTCGCCCATCGAGCGCGAGAACGTGCCGCTCGACGAGAACGTGACCCTCACGGTCGAGAACGCGGTCGACCTCGACGGCGACCCCCTCGACTACTTCTTCCGCATCAGCCGCCGCAGCGATTTCATGGGCGACAGCGTGATCGGCTCCGGCGGCGTCGCCGAGGACACGGGCGGCACCACGTCCTGGACCACGTCGGAGCCGCTCGAGCCCGGCCTCTGGTACTGGGAGGTCTGGGTCGACGACACGATCGGCGAGAGCCCGCACCGCTTCGCGCAGTTCGTCGTCGGCGAGGGCACCGTCCCGACCACCGACGCCGGCGTGATGCCCATGAATGACGGCGGCACCATCCCGCGCCCCGACTCCGGCGTGGACGGCGGCGGCGGCGGCGGCTGCAGCGTGGCCCAGGGCGCTCCGCGCTCGCTGGGGCTCGGTCTGCTCGCGCTCGGGCTCGCGGCCTTCTTCTTCCAGCGTCGGCGCCTCTAGCCTCTGCCCCCTTTCGGAACGACGGACTTCATGAAGTATCTCAGCTCCCTCTTCGCTTTCTCCTTCGCGCTCGCCCTCGTGGCGGGATGTGACGACGGCACCATCCCGCCCCCGCCCGACAGCGGGGCGCGGATGGACACCGGCGTCTTGCCCACCGACGCGGGGCCGCCCGAGCCCATGTGCGACAACGGCATGCGCGACGGCGACGAGGCCGGCGTCGACTGCGGTGGCTCCTGCCCCGCGTGCGAGGCAGGCAGCCCGTGCACCGGCAACGAGGACTGCGACAGCGGCGTCTGCGGGCGGGGCTTCTGCCTCGTCCCGAGCTGCAGCGACGAGGTCCGGAACGGCGACGAGACCGGCACGGACTGCGGCGGCGACTGCATGCTCTGCCCGGGCGGCGAGAGCTGCACCGCCAACGAGGAGTGCCTCTCGGGGCGCTGCCGTGGCGGCGAGTGCGCCGCGTCGAGCTGTGAAGACATGCGTCAGAACTCGGACGAGACCGACATCGACTGCGGCGGGGCCACGTGCCCTCCCTGCGGCGGCGGCCTCGCCTGCCTGACGCGCGACGACTGCGAGAGCGGCATCTGCGCCGCCGGCATGTGCACCACGCCGGCCTGCAACGACAGCCGCCAGAACCAGGACGAGACCTCGGTCGACTGCGGCGGCGCCATCTGCCCTGGCTGCCGGGACGGCCTCGCCTGCAACATCGACGCGGACTGCGAGAACATGCGGTGCCTCGACGGCGGCTGCATCTCGTGCACGGACCGCGTGCAGAACGGCGACGAGACCGGCGTCGACTGCGGTGGCACCACCTGCGACGCGTGCCCCGACGGTCAGGGCTGCCTCGTCGACGGCGACTGCAACAGCAACGTCTGCGAGGCCAGCTTCTGCGTGTCGTGCTCGGATGGGACCCTCAACCAGGACGAGACCGACGTCGACTGCGGTGGCTCGCTCTGCGACACCTGCCGGAACGGGCTCGCCTGCGCCACGGACGCCGACTGCGCCTCGAGTGACTGCGACGGCGGGCTCTGCCGCGGCCTCGCGGACACCTGCAGCGACGCCTTCGTGCTCGCCGACGGCCGCAACGTGATCAACTGGACGGCCTTCACCAACGACTACTTCGTGGGCAGGCTCCCGAGCTGCGTCAGCTTCGGGACGGTCGACGGACCGGACCTGGTGATGACCTTCACGGCCAGCCTCGACGGCGTCGTCGAGTACGACATCGAGAAGCCGTCCAACGAGGAGATGGCCATCGTCGTGAGCGACGCGGCCTGCGGCATGCCGAGCCCCGAGCTCCACTGCGAGAGCGAGTTCAGCTCGGCGAACCTCACCGGCAGCTTCCCGGTCACGATGGGGACGACGTACACCCTGTACTTCGTCGACGTGGACACCGGAACGCCGACCCTCATCGACCCCCTCGTGGTGAACATCCGCGAGGTCGACGGACGCTGCCGCGACATGGTCGCGAACAACATGGAGACGGACGTCGACTGCGGCGGCCCGATCTGCCCCACCTGCACCACCGGCCAGATGTGCGCGGTCGCCGGCGACTGCGACTCCAGCATCTGCATGGGCGGCACTTGCAACGCGCCCGGCTGCGGCGACGGGACCCTCAACGGTCGCGAGACCGACCTCGACTGCGGCGGCGGGGCGTGCGCGGGCTGCGCGACCGGTCAGACGTGCATGCTCGGCCGCGACTGCGCGTCGGGCGTCTGCTCGGGCGGCGTCTGTCAGGCGCCTACCTGCACCGACGGAGTGAGCAACGGAGACGAGACCGGCGTGGACTGCGGTGGCCCTACCACCTGCCCGCGCTGCCCCGACTTCCAGCTCTGCGACGCGCCCTCGGACTGCACTTCCATGGCGTGCACGATGGGCGTCTGCGGCAGCACCGGCTGCATCCCCTTCCCGGGGACCTCGACCGACGCCTACGGCTACTTCGGCTGCTCGATCACCCTTCCGCCGGCGTCGCTCCCGTGCCCCGACATCTCGGCGACGGGCACGCCCGTCTCGCTCACCGATGACTCGTCGTCGATGATCCCGATCGGGTTCAACTTCGACTTCTACGGCGCCAACTACACGAACGTGTGGGTGAACTCGAACGGCGGCGTCGCCTTCGACCGCTCGTGGAGCTCGCTCAGCAACACCTGCACGATGCCCTACACGAGCGGCTTCTCCGCGCAGGAGTTCGTCTCCATCATGTGGGACGACCTCCGTCCCTCGGGCGCGCGCGACGTGCTCTACCAGCTGGTCGGCACGGCCCCCAACCGTCAGCTCGTGGTCCGCTACGACATCGCGCGTTACTTCTCGTCCCCGAGCAACGGCGTGTTCTCGGTCGTGCTCAACGAGGGCAGCAACAACATCGAGGTCTGCTACTACGACACCGACTTCGGTGACGTGGCCTACAACGGTGGCGCGAGCGCGACGTCGAGCATCAACCACGGCTCGACCACGCCGGGCCCCTCGACGGGGCTGCTCTACTCCTGCAACGCGGCCAACCTCACGGACGGCTTGCTCTTGCGCTACATCCACCCGCCGCCCGGACCGTAGTCCTCGGCGACGGCCCTCTGACGAGCCCGGCGTCTCGACGTCGGGCTCGTCTCGTTCCGTCGTCCCGGACCCCATTCGGATCTGCGCAGGTCGGTGCTAGTCTCCGCGCCCGTGGAAGAGCTGCTCCGCCTCCTGGATCTGGTCCGGCGCGAGCTCGGTGCCGTGGACGTACGGGCCGAGCTCGGGGGCCGCGCACCCGACGACCCGCACACCCTCTTCACCGAGCTGGTGCCCGGCTGGCGGGTGGTGGCCCGCTTCGACGAGGCGCCCACGCGCGACATGGCGGAGAAGCTCGACGCGCTCGTCGCGCCGTTCGAGGAGGTGGCGGGGCGCATCGAGATCCCGCGCGTCGGCCTCGCGGCGGCCAAACAGCGCGAGCTGGACGAGCAGCTCGACGCGCTGGCGGAGCGGACGGGCGCGCGCGCGGCGCTGGTCTTCGACGAGCGCTCGCCGGTGCTGTGGGGCTGCTCGGCCCCCCGCGCGACGGCGTGGGATCTCGACGCGATGGAGCGCGCTCGCCTGCTCGCCAAGGACGTCGCGGCCAAGGGCCTCGATCCCGCCCGCTGGCTCGCCGAGGGTCGCGTGCCCTCCGAGGACACCCTGCGCGAGGCGGGCGTGGACGAGACGGTGGCGCAGCGCTGGGGCCACCGCTTCAACCGTCTGGCCGGGGTCGCGCCCAGCTGGGGCCGCGCGGAGTGGCAGGAGGCCCTGCAGATCGCCACCGCCGTCGGCGCGGCCCGCGCGCAGTGCCGCGGCGGTCAGGCGCCCGACCGGGTGGCCGAGCACGCCGGCGACTGGGGTGTGTTCGCGCGCGGCTTCGCGCAGATCTACCTGCTCGCGCTCGTCTACGACGGCGCCTACTCGGAGCTCCACGCGGAGGGCCCGGCCGTGCGCGCGCTGCCGCACATCGAGACCCTCGTGCTCGCGCTGCCTCCCGTCGATCCGCCGCCGCGGAGCGCGAAGGTGATCCCGCTGCGACGCGGGTGACGGTTGCGCTTGCCCCGAGGGGCGCTCGCCCCTCATGGTGGCGAGGCATGCTCGAGCTACCGATCGAGACCGAGCGCCTGAAGCTGCGGCGCCATCAGCCCGAAGACCGAGACGCGTTCGTGAAGCTGGTCTGCGACGCGCGCTTTCACGAGCACCTCAGCGTGCCCGAGTGGCAGCGGACCCCCGACGGCGCGCGCGAGGTGTTCGACACCATCGTGAAGTCGTACGAGACCGAGGAGCCCGTGTGGGGTCTGACCGTCGCGGACCTGGCCTCCGACGCCTTCCTCGGCACCGTCGCGCTCCACCCCATCCCCTTCGGCGAAGCGCTCGAGGTCTTCTACGCCGTCGTCCCGAGGCGCTGGGGCGAGGGCCTGGCGACCGAGGCGCTCAGCGCGCTGATGGCGGCCGTGCCGGACAAGGCCTTCGTCGCGCTGACGTCCCCCGCGAACGAGGCGTCGAAGCACGTCGCGCTCCGCGCCGGGATGAAGGACGACGGGCTCCACCAGCCGCTCGGGGGGCCGGAGCGCCACCGCTTCGTGCGCGCCCCGCTCAGCGAATGAGCGCGCCGTCGAGGTAGACCGCGCGAGGCGTCGAGAGCGTCTCGGGCGCGAGGAGCGGATCGGCGTCGAGGAGGAGGAAGCTCGCCGCTCGCCCCGGCTCGAGCGCGCCGAGGTCGACCATGCCCCAGAACGCGGCCGGCGCGCGGGTGCCGGCCTCGAGGATCGCCGCGCCGTCGAGCCCGACCTCCCGCAGCGCCGCGATCTCGCGCGGGTCGATCCGCGCGTCGCGCGTGTTGCCGAGGTCCGTGCCGTAGAGCACCGTCGCGCCGGCCGCGTGCAGACGCGCGAGGTTCTCCCGCGACGCGCCGCCGAAGGCGCCCAGGGTGCTGATCACCGCGCGCTCCGCCCAGCGCGCCAGCGTCTCGTCCGACAGGGGCTCGGTGGGCGTGTGGGCGAGCACGTCCGCGCCCGCGAGCGCGGCCCGGCGCGCGGCGTCCTCCGTCAACGCGTGCACCGCCACCTTCAGCCCGTGTCCGTGCGCGCGCTCGACCACGGCGGCGAGGGTCGCGTCGTCGAGCTGCCGTTCCCCCGTCAGAGGCACCTTGATGACCCGCACGCCGCGCGCGGCCAGACGATCCACCGCGGCCGCGCACTCGCTCCCTTCGCACTCGAGGCCGTAGCCGTCGTAGCCCCACGACTGCGTCGGGTAGCCACGCGGCGCGGTGATCATCGGGCCCGCGCTCAGGACACGCAGGGGCCCGGACGGCACATCGAGGCTCGCGAGCGGGGCCGCGAGATCCACCGCCGCCGCGACGCCGCCCGCGGCGAGCGCGGCGTGCACCGGGTGGTAGGCGAGGTGCACGTGGCTGTCGACGAACGCGGGCGCGACGAACGCCCCCTGCGCGTCGACGCGCCGCGCGCAGTCACCCTCCGCGACGCGCCCATCACGGACCACGAGCGTCGTCGGCGCTCCGCCCGGCGCGCGCGCGTTCTCGAGCGTGAAGCAGCCCTCGGTCGCGGCCGCGTCGCGCGCCCGCCCCACCTCCGCGCGGGCCGAGAACGGCTCCCCTCTGGCGGTGCAGGACAGCAGCATCAAGCTCACGAGCGTCGCGCGCACCCGAGGACTACGACTGGGACACGCGAACCGTTCGATGCGCACCGACACCCGAAACCTGAGCCTCTACCTGAGCGCACGACTCGCGGGCACGGTCGGCATCCAGGTGCAGAGCGTCGCCATCGCGTGGGAGGTGTACGCGCGCACGGGAGAGGAGCTGGATCTCGCGTGGGTCGGGCTCGCTCAGTTCCTCCCGCTCGCGCTGCTCTCGTTGTGGGCCGGCAACCTCGCGGACCGCTTCGACCGACGGCTGATCTTGACCGTCTGCCGCGGCGTGTACGCGGTGGGCTCCCTGACGCTCGCGTACTTCTCGCTGCATCCGGAGTGGGGCCTCGCGCCCATCTTCTCGGTCCTGGTGCTGCTCGGCGCGACCCGCGCGTTCGCGGCGCCGGCCGGCTGGGCGCTCCTGCCCTGGCTCGTCGGCGACGCTCGGCTGCCCCGGGCGATCGCGATGAGCTCCACCACGTTCCAGCTCGCGACCATCGGCGGGCCGATGCTCGGCGGGCTCCTCATCGCGCTCCAGGGCCCGGCCACGGCGTACGTCACCGCCGCCGTCCTCGAGGCGCTCGCGGCCGGCTTCATCTTGCTCCTCCGCTTCACCATCCCCGAGCGCGTGGCGCCGAAGGAGCGAGGCCTCGCGCTCCTCTTCAGCGGCGTGCGCTACGTGTGGCGGGCGAAGATCCTGCTCGGCGCGATCAGCCTCGACCTCTTCGCGGTGCTGCTCGGAGGGGCGGTGGCGCTCATGCCGATCTTCGCGCGCGACATCCTCGAGGTCGGCGCCACGGGCTTCGGCTGGCTCCGCGCGGCCCCCGCCGTCGGCGCCGCGCTCGTCGCGATCGTGCTCGCCTATCGCCCCATCGAGCGGCGCGCGGGCGCGTGGATGTTCGGCGGCGTCGCGGTCTTCGGGGTCGCGACTATCGTCTTCGGCCTCAGCGAGAGCTTCCCGCTCAGCCTCGCCGCGCTCGCGCTCCTGGGCGCGGCCGACATGGTCAGCGTGGTGATCCGACAGTCCCTCGTGCAGCTCTGGACCCCGGACGAGATGCGCGGCCGGGTGGGCAGCGTGAGCATGATCTTCATCGGGGCCTCGAACGAGCTCGGCGAGTTCGAGTCCGGCGTGACCGCGCACTGGCTCGGCACGGTGCGCGCGGTCGTGCTCGGCGGGATGGGCACGCTGCTGATCGTGGCGACCTGGACGCGCCTCTTCCCGCGCCTCCGGGGCGTGGACCGCCTCGACGCGCCCTCCGACCGGCCCGCCGAGCCATAGAGCCAGCTGATGCTGATGCGCTCAGACCGACGCACACAGCGCCGACATGGACTTCTGCGCGTCGCCGAAGAGCATGTAGGTGTTGTCGTGGAAGAAGAGCGGGTTCTGCACCCCCGCGTAGCCCGCGCTCATGCCGCGCTTCAGGACCACCACGCGCGACGCGTTCCACGCCTCGAGCACGGGCATCCCGTAGATGGGGCTCGCCGGATCGTCGAGCGCGCCGGGGTTGACGATGTCGTTCGCGCCGATGACCAGCACGACGTCCGTCTCCTCGAAGTCCTCGTTGATGTCCTCCATCTCGAGCACGATGTCGTAGGGGACGCCCGCCTCGGCGAGGAGCACGTTCATGTGGCCGGGGAGCCGGCCCGCCACCGGGTGGATGGCGAAGCGCACGTCGACGCCGTCGCGCCGGAGCGTCTTGGTCAGCTCGTAGACGGCGTTCTGCGCCCGCGCGACCGCCATGCCGTACCCGGGCACGATGACCACGCGCTTCGCCGCCTTCAGCCAGTCCGCGACGCCGTCGGAGTCGATCTCCTGGATCTCGCCCTGGTCCGCCGCGTCCGTGGCCGGCGTCAGGACGTCGGCCGTGCCGAAGCCGCCGAAGACCACGTTGAGGATCGAGCGGTTCATCGCGCGGCACATGATGATCGAGAGGATCGCGCCGCTCGATCCCACCAGCGCGCCCGTGACGATCAAGAGATCGTTCGAGAGCACGAAGCCCGCCGCGGCCGCCGCCCAGCCCGAGTAGCTGTTGAGCAAGGACACCACCACGGGCATGTCGGCGCCTCCGATCGCCATGACGAGGTGCACCCCCAGCAGCGACGCGAGCCCGGTCATCACCCAGAGCCAGGTCAGCGTCTCGGGCCCGCCCCCGTCCTGCACGAAGGGCACGCCCATGCCGATGATCGCGATCGCGATCAGCGCGTTGAGCAGGTGTCGCCCGGGCAGCAGAAGTGGTCGGCCGCTCAGCGTCCCGCGGAGCTTCGCCCACGCGACGACCGAGCCGGTGAAGGTGACCGCGCCCACCGCGATCCCGATCCAGATCTCCACCAGGTGGATCGCCTGCGCGACGCCCGTGAGCGTCTCGCCCGGCTCGAGGTGGCTGCTGATGCCGACGAGCACCGCGGCGAGGCCGACGAAGCTGTGGAGGATCGCGACCAGCTCCGGCATCGCGGTCATCGCGACGCGACGCGCGACCACGGCGCCGACGAGGCCGCCCACCGCGAGGCACGCGAGCATGACCTCGAAGCGAGAGACGCGCGGGTGGAGCAGCGTGGCCCCCATGGCGAGCGCCATGCCCACGAACCCGAACAGGTTCCCCTGACGCGCCGTGCCCTGCTTGGAGAGGCCGCCCAGGCTGCGGATGAAGAGCACGCCCGCGACCAGGTACGCGATGGTGAGCGCGCCGCTCATGACCGCTTCTCCTCGCTGGGCTCGTCCCGATGGAACATCGCGAGCATGCGCTGGGTGACCAGGAACCCGCCCGAGATGTTGACGGCCGCGACCAGCACCGCGACCGCGCCGAGGATGGCCGCGAGGTCCAGCTCTCCGCTCCCCACCTGGAGCATGCCGCCCACGATGATGATGCCGCTGATGGCGTTCGTGACGCTCATGAGCGGCGTGTGCAGGGCCGGGGTCACGCTCCAGATCACCTGCCAGCCCACGAAGCACGCGAGCACGAAGACGGTCAGGTGCTGCAGGAAGTCGCTCGGCGCGAAGCGGCCGAGCACGAAGAGCAAGAGCACCACCAGCATGCCCCCCACCGTCGTGCCCCACGCGCGGCGCGTCGGGCTCATGATGCGCTCCTGCGCTGCGTTGTCGGGCCGGTGATGGGTGTGCGACTTGCGCCCCTCGGCAGGCGAGGGCTTGGGCGGCTCCGGCGTGGGCAGGACCTCGCCCTCGTGCACCAACGTCGCGGCGCGGACCACCTCGTCCTCGAGATCGAACGCGAGCGCGCCGTCCTTCACGAGGAGCTTCAGCAGGTTGGCGACGTTGGCCCCGAAGAACCGGCTCGCGCTCGAGCCCATCCGGCTGACGAGATCCGTGTAGCCGATGATCTTCACCCCGCCGTGGTCGACCACCTCGTCCGGCTTCGACAGCGCGCAGTTGCCGCCTCGCTCCGCCGCGAGATCGACCACCACCGAGCCCGGCTTCAGCGCCTCGACGACGTCCTCGGGGACGAGGAGCGGCGCCTTCTTTCCCGGGATGAGCGCGGTGGTGATGATGATGTCCACCTCGGCCGCCTGCGCGCGGAAGAGCGCCATCTCGGCCTCGATGAACTCCGGGCTCATGACCTTCGCGTAGCCGCCGCCGCCCTCCCCGCTCTCCTCGAAGTCGAGCTCGAGGAACGTGCCCCCGAGGCTCTCGACCTGCTCACGCGCGGCCAGGCGCGTGTCGAACGCGCGCACCTCGGCGCCGAGCCCGCGCGCGGCGGCGATGGCGGCGAGGCCGGCGACGCCCGCGCCGATGACGAGCACGCGGGCGGGGGGCTGCGTTCCCGCGGCGGTGACCTGCGGGGCGAAGAAGCCCTGATAGACCGTGGCCGCCTCGACCACCGCGCGATAGCCGGCGAGGTTGGCCATCGAGCTGAGGATGTCCATCGACTGCGCGCGCGTGATGCGCGGCACCTTGTCGAGCGCGAGCACCGAGCAGCCCTTCTCGGCGAGGCGCGCCAGCAGCGCCTCGTTGTCCGACGGATGGATCATCGCGACGAGCGACGCCCCCTCCTTCAGGCGCTCGGCCTCCTCGAGGCTCGGGGGGCGCACCTTCACGACGAGCTCGGCCGCCCACGCGTCGTCGCCGTCCACGAGCGCGGCGCCTTCCGCCTCGTAGTCGGCGTCCGCGAAGCCGCTCGGCTCGCCCGCGCCGCGTTCGACGGCGACCTCGAGCCCGAGCGCCAACAGCTTCTTCACGGAAGGCGGCGCGATCGCGACGCGCCGCTCCCTCTCGTGACTCTCCCGAACGACCCCCAGTCGAATGACGCACCTCCCCCGTGATCTCGCGTCCGCGCGCGAGGATACACCTTTCGTCCCGCGCATTCGTGCGAGCGGCGCTTGACAGGAAACTGAGAATCAATATCATTCTCATCGCACCGGCGGAGGTCGGTTGGCCGTCGCGCGAAAGGTCGCTCGCCGCGCCTCTCTCACTTTCACCGACCTCCGCCGGGCTGCATCTTCGGGAGGACTCGATGCTCGCAGGCTCCGAACCGACGCAGCTGGCCCTCGGCCCCATCGCGCGGGTCGAGCGCGCCCCGGGCGGTCACGTGCACCTGCACGTGGGACCGGTCACCGTGCGCCTCTCCCCCTCCGCCGCCGCCTCGGTCAGCGAGACCCTCGCGGAGGCGGTGCGCGTCCTCGAGCTGGAGCTCAGCGCCGCGCGTTGATGGCCCAGTCGTAGGGCGTGAAGGCGAGGCGGGTCCGCGGGTCGCGCACGCGGTCCGCGTCGTCCCCCTCGAGCTGATCGGCGACGAAGGCGCGCACGCCGCCCGCGGGCTCGAAGTCCGCCGCGAACCACTCGAAGATCTGGCTGAGCCGCGCGCGGCGCCCGCTCACCTCGGTGGTCGCGCGCACGAAGGCCTCGGTCTGCGCGGCGAGCTGCGCCTCGAGGTTCTCGGCCGTGTAGGCCTGCCGGCTGAGCGGCGGACAGCCCACGCTCGCGCAGTTGACCGCGAAGTGGATGCGCGGCTCCGCGAAGGCGTCGCCCCGGATCACGTCGTTCTCGAGCTGGTTGAGCGTCATCGCGCGGCCCGCCACCTGGTGCGTCTCCGCGTCGAAGAAGCCCTCCACGCGCATCACGCTCTCGATCGGCCAGTGGGCGATCACCGCGCTGACCGTCAACGCATTGTAGGCGTCGATGTAGAACGCGAGCTGCTCGTCGCGCGTCCAGGAGGCGGGCTCGGCCTCGCCGACGGATCGCACGAACGCGTCCAGCCGCGCGCGGTCCGCGTCGCTCGCGTGCAGCGCGGCGTAGCGAAAGCCGCCGTCCTCGGTCGCGTAGCGGTCGAGCACGGACTGCCAGCCCGAGACGTCGAACGCCGCGCCTTCCGTCTCGGTCTCGGCGGGCGCCGCCCTTCGCTCGGAGACGGGCTCGGAGACGGGCGGATCGGCGGGCGGCTGGGCCGCGGGCGGCTCGCTCCGCGCCGTCTGCGACGCCCCGTTCTCGGTCGACGAGCACCCCAGGAGCAACACCACGCAGATCCATCGCATGCTCGACGGACGCGCGAGACGCCGCGCGGTTACGCCTCTCATCATCGCGGCGCCTCCGCCCCGAGCTGCTCCCGCAGCGCCTCCTCGATGTGGTGCGCGAACACGCGGTACGAGCGCGCCCCGTGAATGAACGACCCGTTGATGAAGAAGCTGGGCGTGCCCGCCTCGAGCTCGATGCGCGTGATGGCGGCCCGGTCCCGGTCGATCACGTGCTGGTGCGCGTCGCCGTCGAGCGCGGCCGCGAAGGCCGCCATGTCCAGCCCGAGCGCCTCCGCCTCCCGCTCGAGGAGCGCGCGCGACAGCTCGTCTTGCCGCGCGAAGAGCCGGTCGTGGTAGGTCCAGAACGCCGCGTCCCCGCGCTGCGCGTAGACCTCGGTCGCGGCCCGCGCGGCCAGCGCCGCGTGAGGGTGATACGGCATCGGTCGGTTGCGCCAGACGACCTGCACGCACGCCCCGTACTCCTCGATCACCCGGTCGAGGGTCGGCGTGGCCCGCGCGCAGTAGGGGCACTCGAAGTCGCTGAAGACCTGCAGGACGACCCGGGGCCGCGCGGCGCCTCTCCGGGGGGCGAACCACGGGACCGGGAGGCGGTAGCCGCGGCGCTCCCACGGCCGCGCGTCGTCTCCCTCGGGCATCGGGCTGCACGCCCCCGGCGGCAGGGGACGCTGCGCCGCGCCGCAGCCGATCGCGAGCGCCGCCATCAGCACCAGCGACGCTCTCACGCGCCGTCCAGCATGCGCAGCAGCTCCGCCTCGTCGATCACCGTCACGCCGAGCTTCTCGGCCTTCTCGAGCTTGCTGCCCGCCTCGTCTCCCGCGACGACGAAGTCGGTCTTCTTGCTCACCGATCCGCTGACCTTGCCGCCCGCCTTCTTGATGCGGTCCCCGGCGTCCTTGCGCTTGAGGGTCGGCAAGGTCCCGGTCAACACGAAGCTCTTGTTCGCGACGCCCTCCACCTCCTCGCGCCGCTCGATGACCGCGTCGACCTTCACGCCCTGCGCCTCGAGCCCCTCGAAGACGGCGCGGATAGGCGCGCTGTCGAGCTCCGCGAAGATGACGTCGGCCGTCTTCTTGGCGAGCCCCTCGATCGCGCCCGTGCCCTTCTCCGGC
Organism: Sandaracinaceae bacterium; assembly: GCA_004213565.1. Lineage (GTDB taxonomy): Bacteria > Myxococcota_A > Polyangia > Polyangiales > Sandaracinaceae > JAVJQK01. The sequence continues at coordinate 781 of SHBB01000195.1, read as the reverse complement.
GCGACGGTGGCGACCGCCTCCTCGTCTCCGGCCGTGTAGCGCTGCGCGAAGCCGAGCAGCCTCTCGGCCGTGCCGAAGTAGGAGGCCAGATCCTCCGCCATCGACTCCCCGAGGTGCCGGATGCTGAGGCCGACCAGCACGCGGGCGAGCCCGCGCCCCTTCGACGCCTCGAGGCCACGCAAGACGTTCTGCGCGCTCTTCTTGCCCATGCGCTCGAGCCCCGAGAGCTGCTTCTCGGTCACCGCGAACAGCTCGTGCGGCTTGTCGATCCCCTCCTTGTCGACGAGCTGATCGATGAGCTTCGCGCCCATCCCGTCGACGTCCATCGCCGCGCGCGAGACGAAGTGCTGGAGGCGCTCGCGCACCTGCGCCGGACAGCTCGGGTTGGGGCAGAAGATGAAGATCTCCTCCGACACGACGAGGCTCCCGCAGGCGGGGCACTCCTTGGGCGGCCGGACCTCCCGCGCGTCCGCGGGCCGCTCATCATCCTTGACGCCGACGACCTGCGGGATGATCTCGCCCGCCTTCTCGACGTACACCGTGTCCCCGATCCGGATGTCCTTGCGGGCCACCTCCACGAAGTTGTGGAGCGACGCGCGAGAGACCGTGGTCCCGGCGAGGAAGACCGGCTCGAGCTCGGCCACCGGGGTGAGCTTGCCGCTCTTGCCGACCTGGACGACGACGTCCTTCAGCCGCGTGGGCTTGCGCTCGGGCGGGAACTTGTAGGCGATGCCCCAGTGCGGGTGGTGACCCGTCTCGCCGAGCCGGTCGTACCACCGGT
>SHBB01000194.1 GCA_004213565.1 Sandaracinaceae bacterium | reverse complement strand
ACCAGGGTCCTTCCGTGGGCTCGACCTGCGCGACGGCGAGCTCGAGCGCGTCACCCGGATCCGTGGTCCCGGCGTAGGACAGCGGCTGCGCGCCCGCGCGCGGCGGCGCGAGGAGTCCCAGCAAGGGAAGGAGGAGGAAGACGAGGCGAGCCATGGGCGCGCGCCGTGCAACGGGTGCGCCACGCGCGCTCACGGGCCCGGGCAGGGCGAACGGGCCGAGACCGTGAACGGCTCACTACGCCTTCTCGTCACGTCTGCACGCCACCGGCACGTCGCGGCGCACTTCGGGCAGTCGTGTACCGAGACTGCGCAGTCTCAGCTCGCCTGCGGCCGCTCTCGCAGCTCGCGGCGGAGGATCTTGCCCGACGCGCTCTTGGGCACCGCGTCGATGAACTCGACGAGGTCGATCTGCTTGTAGGTCGCGACGCGATCGGACACGAAGGCCTTCACGTCGTCTTCGCCGATCGCGCTGCCCGGGGTGCGCACCACGAAGGCCTTCACCAGCTCTCCGGCCGACTCGTCGGGGACGCCGATGACGGCCACGTCCTGGACCTCGGCGTGGTTGATGAGGAGCGCCTCGAGCTCCGCCGGCGCCACCTGGAAGCCCTTGACCTTGATGAGCTCCTTGAGCCGGTCGACGATGAAGAAGTGGCCGTCGTCGTCGACGACCCCGATGTCGCCGGTGTGAAGCCAGCCCTCGTCGTCGATGGTCAGCTTCGTGGCCTCCTCGTTGTTGAGGTAGCCCAACATCACCTGCGGGCCGCGGACCCAGACCTCGCCGCGGTCGCCCACGCCGACGTCCTGCCCCGACTCCGGGTCGACCAGGCGGCACTGCGTGTTGGCGACGAGCGTGCCGACCGAGCCCTCCTTGTAGTCGCCGTCCGCGACCGCGTGCGTCACCGGGGACAGCTCCGTCATGCCGTAGCCCTGCGCGACCTCGCAGCCGAGGCGCTCCGCCGCCGCCTCCGCGATCTCGCCGCCGAGGGGCGCGGCGCCGCTGAAGATCTGCTTCACGCTCGAGAGGTCGTACTGGTCGACGATCGGGTGCTTGGCGAGCGCGAGCACGATGGGCGGCACCAGGAACAGGCGCGTGATCGCGTGCTTCTGCGTCAGCTCGAGCATCTGCACCATGTCGAACCGCGGCGCGGTGACGATGGTCGCGCCGGTGGCGAGGCCGAAGTTCATCAGGACCTGCATGCCGTAGATGTGGAAGAAGGGAAGCACCGCGAAGATGACCTCGCCCTCCTTCAGCGAGATGTGCGCCGCGGTCTGCTCGACGTTCGCCACCAGGTTGTGGTGGGTCAGCATCACGCCCTTGGGGAAGCCGGTCGTGCCCGAGGAGTAGGGCAAGACGACGACGTCCTCCTTCAGGTCCTGCTTCACCTGCGCGCCGAGCGGCTCCCCCATCAGGGTGCTGAACGACGGCGCGTCGCCCGGGCCGATCAGGTAGATCTCCTCGATGCCCGCCTCCTTCGCGGCCGCCTGCGCGGTCTCGAGGAACAGGCCCACGGTGATGATGGCGGTCGCGTTCGAGTCCTTCAGCTGGAAGGCGATCTCCTCCGCGCCGTAGGTCGGGTTCAGCGTGGTCACCGTCGCGCCGGCGTAGGCCAGGCCGTGGAAGATCACCGCGTACTCGGGCACGTTCGGGCTCATCAGCGCCCACGTCGTCCCGGGGCCGACGCCCTTCGCCTTCAGCCCGCCCGCGAGGCAGCGCACCTGCTTCGCGAGCGCGCCGTAGGTGACCGTCCGCCCGCTCGGGCCGTCGATGAAGGCGGCTCGGTCCGCCAGCCGCTCGGCGTGCCTCAGCACGTGCTCGGTGATCGAGACGGTCGGGATGTCGATGGAAGGAACTTTGCTCTCGAAGGTGGCCATGCTCTCGGTTCCTGGGCTGGGGGTCAGTCGTCGTCGCGCTCCACGAGGGGCACCGCGAACGACAGCTCGGTGTCCCACGGGAAGCGGATCCACGTGGTCTGCGGGATCTCTCGGATGCAGAGATCGGTGAAGGGGCGGCCCTCCGGCTTGGCGTAGACCGTCGCGAAGAAGGCTCTGGGGAGGCGCTCGCGGATGGCCCGGGCGGTGCGGCCGGTGTCGACGAGGTCGTCGATGAGGAGGCAGCCCTCGCCGTCGCCGGTGGGCGCCTCGAGGATGTCGACCGCGCCGGCCTGCTGCGCCTGCGCGCCGCGGTAGCTGACGACGCAGATCGTGTCGACGAGGCGCAGATCCAGCTCGCGCGCCACCACCGCGGCCGGGATGAGGCCGCCGCGCGTGACCGCGATGATGCGCGTCCACTTCTCCTCGCGCGCGATCAGCGTTCGGCAGAGCGCGCGGCAGTCGCGGTGCAGCTCCTCCCAGGAGACGAAGATGTCCTGCGTGTAGCGGGTCACTGGGTCGAGTCCTCCGGCTGCGCGAGCGCGGCCTCGGCCTGCCGCATGAGCGCGACGAGGCCCGGGTGCAGCTCCGCGTCGGGCGCGTTCGCGAGCGTGCGCAGCCCCTCGCCGAGCGCCTCGAGCGGGCGCGCTTCGGGTGTGTCCCGGTACGCGGGGCTGCTCACGAGGCCGCCGCCGTAGTGACGGAGCAGCGCGCGCGTGTCGTCGGGCGAGCGCTCACCGAGCGTGCGGCCGAGGGTGCCGATCACGTCGACGACGTGCGGCCAGGGCGAGCCCGGCTCGAAGCGCGGGTCCTCTTCGCGCGCCTCCCGCACGTCCCGGAGCCCGAGGAAGAGGCGCAGCTGAGGGCTCGCCGCGGGGTAGAGATAGCGCGCGCCCGCCGCGTCCCCGATCTGCATCGCGACCGCCCACGCGCCCGCTTCGTCGAAGCACCCCTCCGAGCGCAGGCCTTCGACGGGCGGCACGCGCGCGTCCTCGGGCACGGTGCGGTTCAGCCAGCTGGGGAGCACGGTGCCGTCGGAGATCGACTGGCTACAGAGCAGCCTCGCCTTCGCCACCGCGACGGGCCGCTCCTCACCGGGGCGCTGCCACCAGAAGGCGCCGCGCGCGAGGTCGACCTGCCAGCCGCAGCCCTCCGCGCCGAGCTCGCGCAGGAGCCGCTTCAGCTCCTCCTGCCGCTCGGTCCAGCGCGTGTGACGGTCCGTCGTCATGCCCCCTGCTTACCCTGGCGTCGCTCGCCTTGGAAGGCAGGGGGCGCGATCCGTCTCTCGGTCTTCGGTCAGACTCTTCGGTCAGACTCTCAGTCTTCGGTCAAATAGGTGTAGCCGCGCAGCGACTCTTCGTAGTGGCGCATCAGCAGCTTCACCTGGTCGATGCCGATGAGCCCCTGCCGGCGCGCGCGCTCCGCCTGGAGGCGCACTCGCTCCACCATCGCGGGCGGATCGTACTCCACGTAGCCGAGCACCTCGGCGACGCTGTCGCCCTTGACCACGCTGGTCACCTCGTAGCTGTCTTCGTCCATGCGGACGTGCACCGCGTTGGTGTCGCCGAAGAGGTTGTGCAGGTCGCCGAGGATCTCCTGGTAGGCGCCGTTGAGGAACATGGCGAGGAAGTAGCGCTCGCCCTCCTTCAGCTCGTGCACCTCGAGCACGTGCTTGATGTCCTCGACGTCGATGAAGCGGTCGATCTTGCCGTCGCTGTCGCAGGTCAGGTCGGCGATGGTCGCCCGCTCGGTGGGCTCCTCCGTCAGCCGGTGAATCGGCATGACCGGGAAGAGCTGCCCGATGGCCCACGCGTCGGGCGCGGACTGGAAGACACTGAAGTTGCAGTAGTAGATGCTGCTCATGTAGTCCTCGAGGTCGGCGATCTCCTCGGGGACGCGGCGCATCCGGCCCTTGCAGCGCATGATCTTGTCCAGGCAGTGCCAGAACAGACGCTCCGCCTGGGCGCGCTGGCGCAGGGTCAGGTAGCCGAACTTGAAGAGGCTGTCCGCCTCCTCCTTGCCCTGGATGGCGTCGTGATAGGACTCCTGCACGTTCTTCGGGAGGATGCCCTCCCAGGTCTCGTACAGCTCCTCGAGCACCCGGAGGCTGCCCTCGGCGGGCTTCTCGGGCATGCCGGGGAAGCGCACTTCGTTCTTGCCCACGACCTCGAACACGAGCACCGACTGGTGCGCGCTGATCGCGCGGCCGCTCTCGGTGACGAGGGTCGGCACGGGCACGTTCACCTTGTCGCAGGCGTCCTTGACCTCGGAGACGATGTCGTAGGCGTACTCCGCGAGGTCGTAGTTCATCGACGCGTGGAAGTCGCTCTTGCTGCCGTCGTAGTCGACGGCGAGGCCGCCGCCGACGTCGAGGTAGCCCATCTTCGCGCCCATCTTCGCCATCTCGACGTAGATGTTGGACGCCTCCCGCATCGCGTTCTTGATGGGGATGATGCTCGAGATCTGACTTCCGATATGGAAGTGCAAGAGCTGTAGACAGTCGAGCATCTCGCGGCGGCCGAGCTCGTCGATGACTTGCACGATCTCCGCCGCGGTCAGGCCGAACTTCGCGCGGTCGCCCGCGGAGCTCTTCCAGCGGCCGACGCCGCGCGCGGCGAGCTTGCAGCGCACGCCGAGCATGGGCCGAACGCCCGTCTTCTCGGAGGCCTCGAGCGCGAACTTCAGCTCCTCGATGCGCTCGAGGACCACGATGACGGTCTTGTCGAAGCGCTGGGCGAGGAGCGCGGTCTCGATGTACGCGCGGTCCTTGTAGCCGTTGCAGATGATGAAGCCGCCCGGCTCCTGCGTCGCCGCGAGCGCGATGAGCAGCTCCGGCTTGCTGCCGGCCTCGAGTCCGTACTGCCAGGGCTCACCGTGCCGCACGACCTCGTCGATGAGGTGCTTCTGCTGGTTGACCTTGACCGGGAAGACGCCGCGATAGCGCCCGTCGTACTCGTACTCCTTGATCGCGGCTTCGAACGCCTCGTTCAGGCGACGGATGCGGTCCTCGAGCACGTCGCTGAAGCGGATCAGGAGCGGCAGGTCGAGCCCGCGCGCCTCGAGGTCCAGGACCAGCTCGTGCAGGTCGACCTTCTTCTCGGGCTCCTCGGGGTCGGGGGCGACCTCGACCATGCCGGCGTCGTTGATCCGGAAGTACGGCTTTCCCCAGCCGTTGATCTGATACAGCTCGGCGCTCCGCGCGGGGGTCCAGGGGGCTTCGTCTTCGAGGTCGTCCATGAGGCACCTCCAGGGGGCGCAAGGGGGGGCCGCGTTTTAAGGCCGCCGACCGAGATCAGCAACGCCAATCTCGCCCGGGCTCCCCTCGGTTGCCTCGGCAGGCGCTCCGTGATGCAGTTCGAGGGCTGTGGTCGACGAGTCTCACGCCCTCGCCCAGACGGTCGCCGCGTCGGATCCCGGCGCGCGCGATCCGATCTTGCCGGTGGCGCCCGACGGGAGCCTCGTGGGCGCCACGCTCGACCACTTCGTGATCGGCGAGGTGCTCGGCCAGGGCGGCATGGGCGAGGTCTACGCCGCGACCGACACGTCGCTCGATCGAGAGGTGGCGATCAAGGTGCTGCGCGCCGACGCGAGCGGGGTGGCCGGCATGACCGACCGCTTCCTGCGGGAGGCGCGCGCGCAGGCCCGCTTCAACCACCCGAACATCGTCCACATCTACTACATCGGCCGTCGGCCCACGATCGACGGCGAGGACTCGCTCTTCTTCGCGATGGAGCGCATCGGGGGCGGCGACCTCGACGACGTGCTGCGCGCGGGCGAGACGATGGACCCCGAGGAGGCGCGGGACGCGATGCTCCAGGTAGCCCGGGGCCTGCGCGCCGCGCAGCGGGTCGGGGTGATTCACCGGGACATCAAGCCGTCGAACCTGATGGTCGACGAGGACGGGGTCATCAAGATCGCCGACTTCGGGCTCGCCAAGCCGGTCGACGGGGACAACCAGATCACGCAGGAGGGCGCCCTCGTCGGCAGCCCCTGGTACATCGCGCCCGAGCAGGCGGTGGCCGAGGAGATCGACTTCCGCGCCGACATGTACGCGATGGGGGCCGCGTTCCACCACCTGCTGGTCGGTCGGCCGCCCTTCGACGGACCGCGCCCGATGGCGGTGGTGGCCAAGCACCTCTCGGAGCCGCTCGAGCCGCTCGCGAAGTCGGCGCCGCACGTCCCCGCCGCGCTCGCCCGGATCATCGAGCGGCTGCTCGAGAAGAAGCCCGACGACCGCTACCCCGACTACGACGCGCTGCTCGCCGATCTGGAGGCGGCCGCCCCCGAGCGCCGGGCCTTCGCGCCCATCATGACGCGCACGGCGGCCGCGCTCGGCGACTTCCTGATCGCCGCCGCGCTCATCGGCTTCCTCGGCTGGATCGGCCTCGTCGTCTACCTGGCCATCGTGACCGTGGGGCACGCGTGGCGAGGGCAGACGCCGGCGAAGTACCTGCTCGGCATCGAGGTCGTGCGCGAGGACGGCGAGCCGCTCGGGTGGGGGCGCGCCGCGCTGCGCACGCTGGTGTCGCTCTGGATGCCCATCCTGGCCGGGGCGACCATCGCGCTGACGAGCGGCATCCCGGAGCTGCTCGACACGATCGAGTCGCTGAAGCCGCGCTCGCTCGACTCGATGCAGAACCTGCTCGTGGCCATGGCCATCAGCCACGGCTTCCTGACGCTCCTCTACATCGTGGGCCTCGGCCTCGCGGTCTTCCATCCGCTGCGCGCGACGCTCCACGACCTCGCGGTCGGCTCGATGGTCACCTACCGGCTGAAGACGAGCGCGGTGGCGGGTCCCGGCTCGAGCTCGGGGGTGCGCGAGCCCACCGAGAAGATGCAGAAGCTCGCCAAGAAGCTGAGCACCCGCCCGCCGCCGTCGGTGGGCGAGCGGTGACCTTTTCCACGTCGCCCATCTCTCGGGGCGCGTGCTACAAGCGAAGCCGATGTCGGACGAAGAGCTCAGCCCCTACGAGCGCTACCTGACGACCGCCCTGGCGGCCGCGATCGACACCCTCGCGGCGGACGGTCACCTCGAGGTGCCCGAGGAGCATCGGCCGGCCCTGGTCACGGAGCTCCTCCTGGCGGCGGCCAACGCGGAGAACAGCCGCCGCATGATCAAGAAGATCGTGCGCACCCTGGTCGACTCCGAGCGCGTCGAGGAGGTCTACGCCTCCGACGACGACCTGCGCGACTTCTTCCGCGCCAAGCTCGGTCGGGCCTGAAAAAACTCTGCGACGAGGTCAGGGACCTCGCGTCCTCGGTTCGGCGGCGGATGACCCGCCCGAATCAGGAGGACTCGAGAGATGCGTTCCCAGATCTTCATCGCGGCTTGCTTCGCCCTGCTCGGCGCTTGCGCTTCAGACACCAGCAACCAGGGATACACCCCCTGCGGTGACTTCCCGAGCGGCCCCGTCGAGTGCCAACCAGGCCAGTACTGCGTCGACGCCACCTTCTCCGAGTGCAGCCCGGGCTGCACCAGCGACGTCAACTGCGCCGCGGGGCAGAGCTGCGCGAAGGCGGCCGGAGAGTCCGTCGGCGACTGCGTGAACGACGCGCCGAGCGGCCCGGTCTGCGGCGACGGTGTCTGCGCGGCCGGGGAGAGCTGCCCGTCCGACTGCGCGACCGGCCCGGTGTGTGGCAACGGCGCCTGTGAAGCGGGGGAGACCGCCTCGAGCTGCGCCTCCGACTGCGGATCCCCGAGCGCCTGTGGCGATGGCGTCTGCAACGGCGGCGAGACCCAGTCGAGCTGCCCGGGTGACTGCGGGTCGCCCCCGGACTTCAGCCTCGAGGAGTGCCTCGACCACTGCGACGCCTACAACTTCTTCGAGTGCTTCAACCCCGGCGGCCTGCAGCTCTGTCGCGACGCCTGCAATGGCTCGACGATGGCCGACCGGGAGCAGTTCAACGTCTGCGCGGGGAGCGGCGCGGTCGAGTGCGACGCCTCGTGCTTCGACTTCCTGTGAGCTCAGGCGCGCTCGTCGAGGAAGCTGGCGAGGCTCACGTCGAGCTGGGTCGCCAGCTTCCCGATCAAGCTGTCGAAGGAGGACCGCGCGAGCGCGAGGTCCTTCATCAGCCGCTTGCGCGTGCCCTTCAACACCGCGTCACGGCCGTCCGCCACCCAGCGGGCGACGGTGGCGCGGTGCACGTTGTACATGCGCGCGATGGTCTCGCTGCCGACGTCCTCCACCAGGTAGAGGCGGAGCACGGTGCGGTCGCGGGGGGAGAGCTCGGCGAGGGCCTCGCGGAACGCGCGCTGGAAGGGGCCCTGGACCTCGGCCTTGAGCTGGGCGAGCTCCGGGTCGTCGGTCTCGAGCGGCACCTCGAGCAGGCTGTCCCGGTCGACGGGCTCCTCCTTGGAGCCGCGGCGCTTGATCGACTGCGCCTCGCGGAGCGCCACGACCTGGGCGAAGGCGGTGAGGGGGCCGCGGCCGAGGTAGCTCGCGACGCGGGGAGGTCGCTCGCCGTCGCCGATGAGGAGCTTCACCCGTACGTTGGAGACGACCTCCTCCACGAACTGCGTGGACCCGTCGATGCGCGCGACGGCCTTGGGGACGGCGGGCATGACGTGCTTCTCGAAGGCCTCGGCGGCGCCCTCCGCGCCGAGGGTGCACGCGCAGGCGAGGTAGAGATCGGCCACGCGCATCTCGCCGAGCGCGGCGCCCGGGTCGCCGTCGTCGGGCACGCGGTCGGCGAGGTACGCGGCGAACGCGGCACCGGAGACCGAGACGCCCGGCCAGGCCTCGCGCGCCTCCGCGAGCCGCTCGGTCAGCGCGTCGGCGAGCCGGGCCAGCGCGTCGGGCGCGATCGGGTAGGCGTCGCCCACCGCGGCCACGAACGATGTGTGAAGAGCTGTGTCCAAGGTGCCTTCGAGGCTAACCGATTACGGCAGCGGATCATTCGATTCGGGTACGTAGTGCGAGGTGGTCTGGATCGACGTGTCCGTGTCCACGTAGCTCACGTCGTCGGTCAGGCGGGACACGTCGTAGCCGTCTACCTGCACGCACGCGCCGACGGAGGCGCCGCGGATCTCTCCCCGCGTCAGGTCCACGCTGCCGCCCTCCGCGATCTGGACGCCGCAGAGCGGCACGTCGCGGATCTGGAACTCGCTCATCGTCGCGACCCCGCCCCGGTAGACGCCGACGCCGATGCCGCCGGGGGCGTCCGGGCAGGTCGTGTCCGCGCAGCCGCGCTCCCGGGTGCCGACGATCTCGATCGAGTCCAGGCGCGCGACGCCGCCGCTGACGATCACCGCGACCTCGTGCTGCCCCTCGAGGCGGGCGCGCGAGATCGCCACCGTGCTGTCGCGCGCCTCCACGCCTCGACCCCAGAAGCCATCGTCCGCGTCTGGCTGCGTGTCGGTGATGCGCACGTTCGTGAGGGTGACGGAGGACGCGTCGTTGACGATGACCCCGCCGTGCGTGGTCCGCTCCACGGTCAGCCCGTCGAGCTCCACCTCGCCGAGCCGCTCCACGTAGAGGCCGACTCCGGCCACGCCCCGGTCCTCGACGTCCCGGATCGTCAGGTCCGAGCCCTCGAGGCGCGCGTCGCCCAGGGTGTCTCGCCCGATCACGCTCACGGCGCCCGCCATGCAGTCGCGCACCAGGACCCGCGAGACCGAGAGCGTCCCACGGTGGACCACGCTCAGCCCCTGCGCGAAGCCCGCGGTCACGGGGTCTTCCCGGAGCGCGTCGATGACGACGTCGGTGAGCCGTACGTGCGCGCCTTGCCCGAGGAACACGGAGGTCCCCTGCGCGGCGCGCAGCCAGGCCCGCGTGAGGGAGACCTCGCCGAACGAGGAGAGCGACCAGCCGGGGGCGCCCTCGACCTCGCGCACGACGACGTCCTCGAGCGTGAAGATCCCATCCATGTTGGCCAGCAGCCCCGCGCCGACCGAGCGCGTGACCTCGACGCGTCGCCCCGTCACCGCGCCGCCCGCCTGCGCGATGAAGCCGGCGCCGAGGCCTCCGTCGAGGCCCGTCGCGTCGCGCGCGGCGACGTCCGTCAGCCCCAGGCGGGCGCCCTCGATCACGATCGCCCCGGCGCGCTGACTGCCCTCGAGCACGCCGCGCTCGATCTCCGCCACGGTGGACGCGCCGTTGACGACCACGCCGAACCCGCCGGTCTCCCCGCGGGCCTCGATGTCCCGCACCACGAGGTCGGACGCGCGGAGCGAGCCGCCGCCCACGATCACCCCGAAGGACGTCGCCCCATCGATCGAGACGCGCTCCACGGTGACCTCTCCGGACTGCATGAGCAGGCCCGCTGCGGGGGTGTCGGCGATCGACAGGTCCCGCACGACGCCGCCGCGCAGCGAGACGACGGACTGTCCCGAGGTGGCCGTCGACAGCGTCAGCACGGTCTCGCCCGCGCACGCGCCGCGCAGGGTCACCCCGACCGGCAGCACGACGGCCTCGTCGAAGCGGCCCTTGGCGAGCGCGATGGTGTCCCCCTCGGCCGCGACGGCGACGGCCTCCGCGATGGCGCCGAAGGGCGCGCTGGCGCTCCCGTCCCCGCCGCCACCCGGCCGGACGTGCAGCGCGCTGGCCGGCAGGTCGTCGGCGAAGTCGCCCGCCGGGCAGGGCCCACCGATGGGCTCACACGCGTCGGTCCCGACGAAGCGAGCTTGCCCCTCGGGACAAGGCGCGAGCCCGCCCGGGGTGGGATCGCAGACGGTCACCTCGTCGACGCGCGCCTCCCCCCAGCCTTCGGGGCACGCGCCGAAGTCCGGGAGCGCCGCCTCCCGTCGCGCGTCGGACCCGGCGTCGGTCCCGGCCTCGGGGCTACCGGCGTCATCGATGGTTGCGGCGTCGCAGCCGACGAGCAGCAGCGAGAACAGGAACGCGCGGGCGGTCACGGGGCGAGTATGCGGTACATCGCGCGCCGCGCCGAGTCATCGCAGGGGATCGCTCGGCTCGGGCAGGTAGTGCCCGGTGGTCTGGATGGTCGTCCCGGTGTCGACGAAGCGGACGTCATCGGTCAGCCGCGCGACGTCATACCCGTCGATCTGCACGCAGGCGCCGATGGCCGCGTCGCGGATCTCGCCGCGGGACAGATCGAGGCCGGCCGCCTCGGCGATCTGCACCCCGCAGAGCGGCGCCCCTGCGATGGCGAAGCCGCGCGCGGTGACCGCCGCGTCCCCTTGCACCGAGAGCCCGATCCCGCCCGGGCTGTCAGCGCAGGTCGTCGCCGCGCAGAGGCGCTCGCGGGTGGAGACGATCTCCACGTCCTCGAGGGTCGCGACGCCGCCCTGGACGAGCACCGCGACCTCGCGCTGGTCCTCCACGCGCGCCCTCGTCAGGCGCAGCTCGCCGTCCCACATGTCGATCCCGTGGCCCCAGCGCTGCTCGAACAGGTCGGCGCGCGTGTCCCGGATCGACACGTTCGTGAGGTGCGCCCGCGAGCCGCCCTTGAGCACGACCCCCACGGCGACGGCGCGCTCCACCGCCAGCCCGTCGAGCACGGCCTCGCCGCCTCTCTCGAGGAGGAGCCCGATGCCGACGATGCCTTCTTCGCGCGCGTCGCGGAGCGTGAGGTCGCGGCCCTCGAGGCGCGCCTGCGCGCCGATGACGGACACCGCGCCGGTCAGGGCGTCACGCACGAAGACACGCTCGACGCGGGCCGTGCCCCAGCTCACGCCGACGCCCTGCGCGACGTCGCCGACCACGGGTCCCGGGTAGACACCGTCGATCACCACGTCGGTGATCTCCACGCGGCCGCCCTCGTCGACGAGGACGCCGGCCCCTCGGGACGCGGAGAGCCACGCCCGCGCCAGGGAGACCTCCCCGTAGACGATCAAGGCCGCGCGCGCCGAGCCGTCCGCCTCGCGGGCGACCAGCTCCTCCACCGTCAGCGTGCCTCCGGGGTTGATGAAGGCCGCGGCGGTGGCGAAGCCCGTGATCTCCACGCGCCGCCCCGAGATGGCGCCGTCGAGGCTCGAGAGCCCCACGCCCATCGAGTCGTCGGCGGCGTCACGGACCGCCAGGTCGATCACCTCCAGCGCGCCACCTTCGAAGGCGATGACCCCGGCCGCCGTCGCCTCGACCAGCGCGCGCCGGAGCCGGGCCGACCCGCCGTCCACGATGACGCCGATGCTGCTCTCGCCCGTCACGCCGCGGATCACCAGGTCCCGCGCCTCGAGGGTCGCTCCCGTCGCGACGTACACGCCGATGCCGTTCGTGGACTCGACGCGGACGCGCTCGAGGCTGACCGCGCCCCGCAGCGCCATGACGCCGTTCGCGAGGCTGTCGGCCACGGTCAGGTCCGACGCCGCGGCGCCGTCGAGGGTGAGCACGGAGGTGTCGGAGGACGCCGAGGAGAGCGTGACGCGGGTCTCGAGCGCGCACGCGCCGCGGAGGGTGACGCCGGCCGGGACGGAGACCTCCTCGTCGAAGGTGCCCCTCGACAGGGCGACGGTGTCGCCGGCGCGAGCGGCGGCGATCGCCTCGGCGATGGTGCCGAAGGGCGCCGCGGCGCTGCCGTCCCCGCTCGCGCCGGGGCGCACATGAACCGCGCGCGCGGGCAGCCCCTCGGCGAAGTCGCCGCTCGGGCACGCGCCGCCGATGGGCTCGCAGGCCGGCGTGCCGACGAACCGCGCCTGCCCTTCGGGGCACGGGGCGAGACCACCGGGGCTCGGGTCGCAGACCGGGACTCCGTCCACCTCGGCCTCTGCCCATCCGTCGGGGCACGGGCCGAGCTCGGGCAGGGCCGCTTGGCGGGGCGAGGCCACGCCGGAGTCTGCGAGGGAGCCGTCGTCGGCCCCGCCGTCCACGTCTGCTTCTCCGCCGCAGGCGACGAGCAGCAGCGAGAGGGCGATGGCGCGAGGGCTCACCGCGAGAGTGTGCGACACGACGCGGGCCGTGCCGAGTCGACGCCGCGGTCCGGCTCAGGGGCCCTCCCCGAGGAGCGCGCGGTGCGCTTCGACGTCGTGCAGGAAGCGCTCGCGCCAGTGGCGGTCGCCGATCCGCGCCGCCGCGGCCTGGACGGTGGCGCGTCCGCGCGCGCGCGCCCGCTCGGCCTCTGCCTCGCGGCCCGCGGCCTCGAAGGCGTCTCCCAGCACGCGGAAGAGCGCGCCGCCGTCCTCCTCCATGCCGCCGAGCGCGTCGCTGAGTCGGAGCGCGCGCTGCGCGTGCCGCAGCGAGGCGTGAGTGTCTCCGGAGCCGAGGGCGTGCTCGGCCACGGCCAGGCGCGCCAGGGCCTCGAGGCTGTCGAAGCCGAGCTCCGCCGCGCGCTCGGCGGCGTCGTCGGCCAGCGCGCGCGCCTCCGCGTGGCCGCCGCGCGCGCCGAGGAGCTTGCTCCGATACACCTGCGTCGCGATCGAGAGCCGGCTCTCCCCCACCGAGGCGGCGATCTCCGCGGCCTCCTCCAGCGCGCGGGCCGCCTCCTCGAAGCGGCCCTCCTTCGCGAGCGCGTAGCCGAGGTTCGCGAGCCCGTAGCCGAGCATCAGACGGCTGGCGCCCACGCGGCGGCAGTCCTCGAGGCCGCTCTCGAGCGCGGGGATGGCCTCGTCGTGCGCGCCCACGCGGTTGTAGAGGTCGGCGAGGTTGAGGGAGGCCTCGGCCGCGCGCCTCGGATCGCCGAGCTCGCGATAGAGCTCGACCGCGGCCCAGTAGGCGTTCCGCGCTTCGCCCAGGTCGCCGACCATGCTCGCGAGCTGCCCGCGCCAGATCGCCGCGTCGGCGCGGAGCCCGGTCGCCTTGGTCAGGACGAGGCGCTCGGCCGCCCGGAGCTGCTCGGCGGCGCGCTCGGTCTCGCCGGCGTAGGTGAGCGCCACGGCGTGCTTTCCGAGCGCGCGCGCGAGGGCGACCGCGTCCCCGCTCGCCTCGGCGTCCTCCAGCGCGCGCTCCAGCAGCGGCAGCGCGTCCCGGGAGCGCCCCAGCCGTTGCAGGGCCACGGCCCGGTCGGTGCGGACCTGCGCGCGCCGGGCCCCCTCGCTCTCTCGCTCCGCGATCGCGAGCAGGCTCTCTTGCTCTCCCAGCCGCCCGCGCACCTCGAGCCCCTCGGCCACGGCGACGCGGACCTCCAGGCCGCCCTCCTCCACGCCGAGCGCGAGGGCGCGCTCTCCAGCCCGGAGGGTGCGGGCCAGATCGCCCGTGGCCTTGGCCTCCAGGCACGCGGCGGCGTACTCGACGGACGCCTTCCTTCGGGCGCCGCCGAGCTCCCAGTGCCGCGCCACTTGTTCCCGGAGCGCGCGCCCGGTGAGGCGCTCGGCGGCGCGTCGGTGCAGCTCGGCCCGAGCCTCGTCGCCCAGCATGCGCGCGGCCACGTCGGCGTAGAGGGGGGTGGCGAGCTCGTAGCTCGGCGCCTCGCCTCCCACGTCGTGGCTGATCAGGAGCTCGCGCGCGATGAGGCCGTCGAGGTCCTCGCGCGCCGCCTCGACCCCCAGCGCCTCGAGATCCGCCTCGGTGAAGGGCGCCCCGAAGAGGGCGCCGCGCTTCAGCACCTCACGCAGCGCCGGCTCCAGCTCGTCGAGCCGCGCCTGCACCGCGCCTTCGATGCTGGGCGGCAGCGGGAGCGCCTCGTCGCGCGCGTCGAGCGCCCGGCCGAGCTGCTCGACGAAGAGCGGGTTACCGCCGCTGTGGGCGTGGATGCGATCGGACATCTCCTCCGCCCGCGCGTCGCCCAGGATCGCGGCCAGCAGGCGCTTGGTCTGGCTGCGCTTCAGGGGGCGCGGCTTGACGCGGGTCACGTCCGCGTCGGTGAGCCAGGCCGCCCCCTCGGGTGGGGGCTGGCGGCTCGCGAGGACGATGAGCAGCGGTCCGTCGAACGACGCGTGGAGCGCGCCGAGGAGATCCAGAGACGGGCCGTCGGCCCACTGCGCGTCATCCACGAAGAGCGCGAGCGGGCGCAGCCGGGCCAGCCCCTCGAGGACATCGAGCGCCGCGACCCGCGTG
>SHBB01000193.1 GCA_004213565.1 Sandaracinaceae bacterium | reverse complement strand
CCACGCCGGGCGTCGCGGTAGGGACCTGCGTCCTCCTCGTCGAGCTCCTTGGCGACCATGCGACGCGCGCGCTCCACGTAGGGCTCGATGTCCTGGTCGAGCGCCCGGAGCACCTCCTTGGCGCGGCGGCGGTAGGCGCGGTTCAGTCGATCGAAGTCGTCGCCCGAGATCTTGCCCACCTCGCGCTCGTAGGCGATGTCCTTGAGCGCGCGAAGGAGCGTGGCCTTCTCCTCGAGCAGCTGCTGACGCTCGGGCAGGAGCGGGTCGGCGCTCGGGTCGAAGGTGATGCCGCCGCCGAGCGCGGTGCGCACGCTCTGCCACAGCGCGCCGAGCGCGAGCAGGAGCATCACGCTGGCCAGCCCGATGAAGAGGGCGGGCAAGGCGCCAGTTCCGCTCGGGAGGCTGATCATCGCCACGCCGGCGCCGATCGCGCCGCCGACGGCGCCGATCCACACGACTGGGGGTACGCGCGGGGGCGCGTCGTCTCGCTCGTCGCTCATGGCGCTCAGTCGCCTTCCAGCTCGCGGAGCTCGTCGTCGAGGCGGTCGTCGTACTCCGACGGCGCCTCCGCGTCTTCGTCCGCCGCGGCGGCGGTCTCGGCCGCGCCCTTGCGCGCGAGACGACGGCCGCGGATCACCAGCGCGATGCCGGCGAGAAAGATGGCCGCCATGGGCACGGCCCAGAGCGCCCGGTCGAGGCCCTCGTCCGAGGGGATCGCGATGGCCTGGGAGCCGAAGCGGTCGCGGTAGTCCTCGATGAGCGCGGTGGCGTCCTCACCCCGATCGACGCGGGCGCGCAGCTCGGCGCGCATGCCCTCGGCCCAGCTGCAGCCGCAGGTGGACAGCGGCAGGCGCTGGCAGTCACCGCACTCGCAGAGGAGGCGCGAGAAGAGCCGACGCTCTTCGGGATCGCGGATGACCACGGTGCCCGCGTGCAGGGAGCTCGAGCTCTCCGCCTGCGCGTGCGCCGTGGGTGGGTCGAGACCGCCGAGCGCGCCCCCGAGCACGAGCAGGAGCATCGCCGCCATCGCCGCCGCGCGGCTGGCCCCGGGCGCCTTCACCTCGCCGAGCACCTCGGAGAGCTTGGGCATGGCCGAGATGAACACGCCCAGCAGGAGGACCGCGCCGCCGATCCAGATCCACACCACGAGCGGCTGCTTGACGACCCGGAACGTGCCGCGGCGCGTCTCCGGGTCGACCGTGCTCATGATGACGTAGAGGTTGTGCGTGGCCGTGGTGCGGATGGCGACCTCGGTGGTCGGCATCTCGGGGTGGCTGCGGTAGATGAACTTGGCCGGCGCGACGTGGGCGACCTCGGTGCCCTCGTCGAGGATGGTCATGTCGGTGAAGACCATGCGCTTGGAGGGGTCCTCCTCCATGCGCACGCTGTCGTACCGGACCTGGTAGCCGCCGATGTCCAACGCCTCGCCGGGCGCGAGGCTGGCCTCCTGCTCGAGGTCGTAGGCCGCGCCGGTGAAGCCGAAGAACATCAGCACGATGCCCACGTGCACCGTGTATCCGCCGTAGCGGCGCCGCGCGCGCGAGACGAGCTCGAACAGCGCCAGGAGCGCGTTCTCGCCCTTGCTCTTCATGCGCACCTTCGCGCCGCGCGCGAACTCCTGGATCACCGTGCCCAGGACGAACGCGCAGAGCGTGCTCGAGAAGAGCGGCATGATCCCGAAGATCGAGGCCAGCACCTCGCCCGTGAACGTGTCGTAGATCTCGCTCGGCTCGACCCAGGCCGGGAAGCCGATCATCGAGCCCAGCGCGAGGTGAGCCACGCCGACCGCGATGGCGAGCGAGCCCGGCTTGGTGAAGGCCTTGACGAGGTTCCTACCCGTGGCGCGGCGCCAGGCGATCAGCGGCCCGACCCCGGTGAGGAAGAGCAGCACCAGACCGAAGGGCACCATCCAGTAGTTGTAGTACTCGGGCCCGACGGTCACCGTCTCGTCCCGGAGCGCCTCGCTGATGAGCGGGAAGGTCGTCGCCAGCAGGACGAAGATCGCCATCGCGAGCAGGATCCAGTTGTTGCTCAGGAAGGCGAACTCGCGGGACAGCAGCGACTCGAAGCCGCGCCGCTCGTGGTGCGTCTCCGCCTTGATGCCGAGCGCGTCGAGGCGCAGCGACTCGATGCCCTTGAGGAGGGCGACGAACACCAGGCCGACGACGGCGACGGCGATGCGCGACCACCACGAGACCGCGACGTCGGCCATCACGAGGAAGACGCCGAAGAACACGCCGACGAGCGTGCCCATGGCCCAGGAGACCCAGCCGAGCCGACGTCCCGAGCGAAGATCCGGCAGGCGCCACGCGATGAGCGCGAAGACCGACGCGCAGAGCAGCACGAGGTAGTACGCGAAGTAGATGCCGATGTCCGACCGGGCGAAGGAGTGAACGCTGGCGATGAGCCCGGACCGCGTCAGGAACGTGCCGAAGATGGTCAGGATGAACGTCATGCTCAGCAAGAAGACGTTCCACACGCGGAAGGTGCCGCGGCGCTCCTGGATCATCACCGAGTGCACGTAGGCGGTCGCCGTGAGCCACGGCAGGAAGGACGCGTTCTCGACCGGGTCCCACGCCCAGTAGCCGCCCCAGCCGAGCTCCTCGTAGGACCAGAACATGCCGAGCATGTTGCCCAGGCTCAGGAAGGCCCAGGCGAGCAGGACCCAGCGGCGCGCGCCGCGGATCCAGTCCTCTCCGAGCCGCCCCGTCACGAGCGCCGCGACGACGAACGCGAAGGGCACGCACCAGCCGGTCAGGCCCATGTAGAGGGCGGGCGGGTGGATGGCCATCCAGTAGTTCTGGAGCAGGGGGTTGAGGCCCTCTCCATCCGCGGGCGGCGCCCCGAAGGTGGTCTGGAACGGGTTGGCCGCGAAGAGCTGGAGGATCACGAAGAACGCGATGACGCTCATCAGCGTGGCGAACATCGCCGGCTGGAGCTCGCGGTACTTGTCCTTGATCCACCACGTGAAGCCGCCGATGTAGAGCGACGACAGGAAGGTCCACCAGAGCAGCGACCCGTCCTGGCCGCCCCAGAGGGCCGTCCACAGATAGATCGCTGGCATGGACCGGTCGCTGTAGCGGGCGACGTAGCGGATGCGGAAGTCGTGCGCCTGGAACGCGTAGGCCAGCAGGAACACGGCGCAGGCGACCAGCGCGATGGTCGCGAAGGTGCCGAAGCGGGCCGAGCGGAGCAGGTGCGGCCGCCCTCGGGCCGCGGCGACGCTGACCGCGAACGTGAAGCTGGCGCTGACGAGAACCGCGCC
Organism: Sandaracinaceae bacterium; assembly: GCA_004213565.1. Taxonomy (GTDB): domain Bacteria; phylum Myxococcota_A; class Polyangia; order Polyangiales; family Sandaracinaceae; genus JAVJQK01. The sequence goes on along the minus strand of SHBB01000193.1, from coordinate 11,536 downwards.
GAGGAGCACGGTCCCGACGAAGGGGATGTCGAAGGCGGGCATCAGTCATTGGACGACCCCAAAAGCTCAATCGTTTCTGAGCCGTCCGCCCGCGAGTCTATCGTTTCTGCTCGCGGGGCGCCCGTAGGGATCGTTCCAAGGTGTCTGGGGTCGAAAGCCCCGCTCGGGAACCGCCCTCAGCCGCCGAGGAGGATCGCCGCGCCAACCCCCGCGCCGACGCCGATGGAGACCAGAAAGGCGCCGACCGCGTAGCGACGCCAGGGCAGCACGGTGGGCGTCTCGATGGCCCGGAGCGCGTCACCGAGGGCGATCGCCGAGCCGGGTCGCGCGTCCGGATCGCGGGCCAGACATCGCATCAGCAGCGCGTCGAGCGCCTTGGGCCGGGACGGATCGGCGAAGACCTTCTTCGGCGCCGCCAGGTCACCCCGGTGCATCTTCTCCGCGACCTCCTCGAAGCTGGCGCCGGAGTACGGGGGCTGCCCCGTGATCAGCCGGTAGAGCACGGCCCCGAGCCCGTAGACGTCGGCCCGCGTGTCGGTGGGCTGCCCGAGCAGCTGCTCCGGCGCCGAGTAGCTCGGCGTGCCCATCGCGATGTTGTGGTCGGAGATCCCGCTGAGCCCGACCGCGTTCTCCACTCGAGCGAGGCCGAGGTCGAGGATGCGGGTGCGCCCGGACGCGACGTCGCCGCCCTCCACGATGAGGTTGTCCGGCTTGAGATCGCGGTGGATCACCCCGTGCTCGTGCGCGCAGGCCAGCGCGTCCGCGACCTGGACGCCCACGCGCAGCGCGTCCCGCCAGGGCAGCCGCCGCACGCGCTTGGCGATGGCGTCGAGCGTCTCGCCCTCCACGTACTCCATGGCCAGGAACTTCCGCCCGTCGGACAGCTCCCCGAAGTCGAGCGCGTCCACGATGCCCTCGTGGCGGAGCCGGCCGATCGCCACCGCCTCGCGCTCGAAGCGCCTCCGCAGGTCGTCCTGCGCGTGCACGCGCCGATGCAGCACCTTGAGCGCGACCTGGCGCTGCAGCCCGAGGTGCCTGGCGAGCCAGACCTTGCCCATGCCGCCGTCGCCGAGGGGCCGGATCAGCTCGAAGCGGTTGTCCCCGACCCGGGCGCCCTCGTGCACCAGCGTGTTGTCCCGCTTCCGCTTCCGCGGCGCCGTGTGCACCCCGGACGACGCCTTCTTCTGCCCGAGCGCGGGCGGACGGCACGTCGGCAGGAGCGGCGCGGACGGTCCTCCGATGCCCGGCGGACGAACCGTCGGCGCGATGGAGCGTTGGCGGGTCACGCCCCCGAGAACGGCGGTCGGGCGCGCGGCTTGAGAGAAAACGGACGTCGTCGACAACTCGACCGGACTCCGCGCGATGCAGTGTAAGCTCACCGATCGAGGGGGAACGATGCGGAAGACAGCTCTGGTGCTCGCGGCGCTCGTCGCGTTGAACGCCAGCTTCGCGGCGGCGCAGGAGGACACGGACCCGGTGGCCCGGGCTCGGGTCGTATTCGGCGAGGCGCTCGAGGCCTACGAAGCGCACGAATACGCCAACGCGGCGCGGCTCTTTCGTCAGGTCTACGACCTGATGGACGGTCAGGAGCGCCAGTACGTGGTGCTCTACAACCTGGGCCAGTGCCTGAAGGACGCCGGCCAGTACGAAGAGGCTCGCACCGCCTTCCTCCGCTATCTCGACGAGGGCGGAGAGCTCGTCCAGAACCGCGGCGAGGTCGATGGTCTCCTCGAGGAGATCGCCGAGCGCCTGGGGGAGAACGACGAGCCCGTGGTCCGGGAGACCGTCCTGGTGGAGCGGGGGCCCGACGAGGGGCTCGTGACCACCTCTCTCATCTCGTTCGGGGTCGGCGCCGCCGGCTTCGTGGCCATGGGCGTCTTCGGCGGCCTGGCGCTGGCGGAGCACGACGCCCTCCAGAGCGGCTGCGGCGCGACCCGCCGCTGCACGGCCGACGAGGTCGCCACGGCCGACACGTTCGCGCTGGTCGCGGACATCGGCCTCGGGGTGGGGGCGGCGGGAGTCGCGGCGGGGCTCGCGCTCCTGTTGATCGGAATCAGCTCGGGCGGGGGTAGCGAACAGGCGACCGCGTTCAGCCCCTGGGTGACGGCGGATGGCGCGGGAGCGACGGGGTGGGTCCGATGGTGAGGGGTGCGATGGTGAAGCGTCTCTCGGTACTGGCTCTGGCGTGCTCGCTGGCGGGCTGCAGCCTCCTCCTCGACAACGGCCAGTTCGTGGGCGACGGCGACTCCGGCGCGCGCCCCCGAGACGCCGGCCCCGACGCGATGCAGCCGCCCGACGCGGGCCCCGATGCGCCCAGCACGCCCGTGGTCTCGATCGGCCCCGACCCTGCGCGCACCCTCGACGACCTGGTGGCGTCCATCGACACCGAGAGCACCGATCCGCTCGATCGCGGCGCCATCCGCTACGAATATCGATGGCTCGTGGACGGCGCCGACGCGTCGAACGAGTCCGCCACCGTCCTCAACGACGCGACGGAGAAGGACCAGATCTGGCGCGTCGAGGTCACCCCGGTGACGACCGACGATCGACGAGGCGTGCCCGGGAGCGCCGAGGTCGTCATCCAGAACACGGCACCGACCCTCCAGACGGTGGGCCTGAGCAGCTACCGCCCCGTCTCCGGACAACGTCTCCTGGCACTGCCGGGACGTGCAACAGACCCTGACGGCGACCCCACCACGATTCGGTATCGTTGGCTGGCAAATGGGTCCCCGCTCCCCCAGACGGGGAGCAGCTTGCCACTTACCGACACGGTTGGTGAGGCGGGCACGGAGCTCTCCGTCGAGGCACGTGCCTTCGATGGAAGCGAGGAGTCGCCAGTCGTGGAGGCCGGTCCAGCCGTTCTGCAACCAACCGGCCTTCGATGGCTACAGAGATGGCCAGACCGAGGAAACGTCGAGTTCATATCGTATGACCCACGACACGAGCGTGTCCTGCTCGGAGTCGCCCGAACGGATCGAACGGCGCACCAACTCTGGGAACACGACCTCCGCTCCGATCGCTTCGTCCTCCTGAGGCCGTCGGGAACCGAGCTGGACCGCAACCTCGACCTTCCCAGCGCGGGAATCTACGACCCCGATCAGGGTAGATTCTTCTTCTTTCCGAATCGTGCTGGCTCGCGATCGTTGCGCATCCTCGAGCTCACGACTGCGCGTCGTGGTCAAGAGGCGTGGCGCGAGATCCCGCTGTCGGGTGAGATCCCGATGAGCGACTCGGCGGGTCTCGGCGCTGCGTTCGATCCGGAGCGCAACGTGCTCATCATCGGGGGTGCCGACGAGGGTGGAACGACGGCAGAGATCCTGGAGATCGATCTGACGGGAGAAACCGGTGTGGGTCGCCGGGTGGCGACGGGGCAGCCTGCGTCGGTTCTCACGACCGATTGGATCCACGTGCCGGAAGCAAGGGAGATCTACACGTTCGGCGGCGGGGACGACCTCATGACCATGAGCCCTTCGAACCTGATTCACAGGCTGCGACTGGATGATCTGGCCGCTGGCTTCCAGGAGCTCACGGCCCGCATTCCAGAGGCAGGCCTCGCGTTTGCTGGGCACCCGAACGGCGCGGGAACGCAGATTCTATTCGGGAACGGGTTCTCGGGTTCCGGGTACGCGGACGGCCACTGGCTGTTCGACGTCGCAAGTGGGTCGGTCGATCCAATCACGGCAGTGGAACCTCGACTGGAGAATCGGGCATTCGGAATAGTGATGGGAGACACCAGCAACGACCGCTTCCTCGTCTTTCCCGGTAAAGTCGGCTTCTTCAGCTTTGGCGAATACCAGCTGTTCGGTGTGTCGGAAGATGGCGCGACCATCGAGGACGTCCACGCCTACGGGACACAGGTACCGGCGCCGCTCCTCGGGGCAGTCGGAATGAACGACGCCGAGACCATTCGCTTCTTCGGCGGGCTGGACCGGAACGAAGAAACGAACTCCGAAGTCTGGGAGGCGAACGTCATCTCCGGGCGAGAGTTCACGGGCTTCTCTCGGGCGACGACCACTCCCGATCCATCCGAGGGTCGACCCGAGGGTCGCTCGGGCATCAGTGTGACCTACAACGGGGGCGTGTTCGGCTTCTACGGAGGCCAGTCGTCAACCGGCGCGGTAATTGATGGGCCCACGTGGATATTTCGGCGAGGCGACTGGGTAGCGCGAGAGCTACGGTCGGGGGTATCGGCGCCTCCGCCCCGTGTCGACGCTGCCTTCTTCGATGGCAGCTGCATCGGCGATCTCGGAGTCTTTGGCGGGCGAATAGCCGGTGTGGCGACGGACTCCCTGAGCTTCATGGATTGTGATGCAGGCGACACCGGCTGTGAGTGGTCCGAACCGCCGACCACGGGTACGGCTCCAGGGCCTCGTGTCTCCGCGGCCGTCTTCGTTCCCACAATGCGAGACCTCGTCATCGTCGGCGGAGAGGTGGGCGGCTCGCCGAGAATGGACGCGTTTCTCGCGGATACCTGTGCAACGCCATTGACATGGAGCGAGTTGACGCTCACGGGGGACGTCCCCGAACCGCGCGCCGGCCATTCGATCAGCTCGCAAGGCCGCGCGTACATGTTCGGCGGTGAGGCCTCTGGAGGCGACTATCTCGCTGACATTCATCAGCTCGAGTTGGTCGGGTCAGAGCTCCGATTCACAGCACTGAGCCCCGCTCCCGACGGTGACTTCTCTCCGGAAGGACGGACGTCTCACATGGCAATCCTCGTAGCCGACTCCGCGGGGACGACGAGGCTGTTCGTGGTGGGCGGTTGGCGTGGAACTGTCGGCTTCGGTGGTGGAGACCGCGTACTCGGCGATGTCTGGGAGCTGATCATCCCGGCGGGCTGATTGGACCAACCACCCGAGTCTGCTGTACCTTCGTTGCACAGCGGATCTCGACGAGGGGTGGGACATGAGGGCAACTTCGTATTGGTTGTGCGCGGCAGCACTGAGCCTCGCGGGCGCATGCGGTGGCGAGACGAGTCCCGACGACGGCGGGACTCCGGACGCCAGCGCACCGGACGCCAGCTCCTTGGATGGCATGGTCGCCACGGGGCGCTGTGGGGACGGCGAGCAGACCGCGGGCGAGGAGTGCGATGACGGCAATCGCCAGGATGACGACGGCTGCGCACGCGACTGCACGCTGGAGTGCGGCAACGGCGTCCTCAACGAAGGAGAACTCTGTGACCCGGAGATCGCCGCTGGAGACCCCGGTGCGTGTCCTACGGGATGCGATGACGGGGATGCATGTACCACCGACGTGGTGAGTGGGACGGACTGCTCCGTTCAGTGCGAGAGCGCGCCGATCTCCGCTCCCTCCGACGGAGATGGGTGCTGCCCGCCTGGCGCCGACGCCACGACTGACGATGACTGCACGTCGATCTGCGGCAACTCCATTGTCGAGCCGGGGGAGACCTGTGACACGGCCATCGCGGAAGGGATGGCGGGCGCCTGCCCCGCGTCGTGTGACGATGGTGACTTCTGCACGGCGGACTCCGTCGCGATGGACGGAACGTGCGCCGCGGCGTGTGAGTTCACCCCGATCACCGTCGCTGCCGACGGCGACATGTGTTGCCCGCCGGGCGAGACCATCGCGACGGACAACGACTGCGGCATCGTCTGCGGTGACGGGGTGCGATCCATGGGAGAGAGCTGCGACACGGCGATCCCCGCCGGCAGCGCAGGCGCGTGCCCGACCAGCTGCGACGACGGCATGGTGTGCACGACCGACATGCTCGCGAGCGCCGGGACGTGTGATGCGCAATGCACCTCGACGGTGATCACCACTCCGATGGACGGCGACGGATGCTGTCCGGCCGGCGCGACCATCGCGGACGATGACGACTGCACCGCCACCTGCGGCGACGGTGTCGTCTCGAGCGGGGAGAGCTGTGACACGGCCATCGCCGCGGGCATGCCAGGCGCCTGTCCGAGCACGTGCAGCGACGGCATGGCCTGCACGCAGGACACGCTCACCGGGGCAGGAACGTGCTCTGCGACCTGCAGCTACCCACCGATCACCTCGCCAGCGGACGGCGATGGTTGCTGTCCAGCGGGGGCCACGATTGCCACCGACGACGACTGCCCGGCGCGCTGCGGCGACGGCGTCGTCAGCGCAGGCGAGACCTGCGACACGGCGATCTCCGGAGGCGCGGGAGCCTGCCCGGCCAGCTGCGACGACGGCGACCCGTGCACCACGGATTCTCTCGCGAACGGAGGTACCTGCCGGGCCGCATGCACCACCATGCCAGTAGGTGCAGGTCCGATGGACATGTGCTGCCCGGCCGGGGCAGACCTCTCGACCGACCCCGATTGCGCCGCTGCCTGCGGGGACGGGGTGACCACTCCGCCGGAGACGTGCGACGACGGCAACACCATGAGCGGCGATGGATGCGATTCCATGTGTCGGGCGGAGCCGACGGCGTTCCGCTTCACCGACCTGGACATCCGTGATCCTCACGTCTTCGCCGACCTTGGTGGCTTCTTCGGCTGCACCGACGTGACCAACGGACCGTTCGGGATGGGGATCAACAACCAGCTGCAGGACAGCATCCAGCAGGACAACAGTGGCAGCATGTCGGGGGGACCCGATGGGGAACTGGACCTCTCGATCGTCCACGCCTTCGCTCCCCTACTCCAGTCCGCTGGTTCGAGCACTCCCAGCTACCTCGTCTTCCCGGACTGCACCGCGCCGATGTCTTCGACCATGTGCACGCTCCCGATGGGCGCTCCCCGAACCCCTGGGACGGCGATGAACCAGGGCGGAGGCGCGGAATGCCTGGGCGTGCTGCCAGGAACGGCCCGGCCCTACACGCCGACCACGGCCACCCCGGTCGCCCCCCCTGGAGGCACCTGCTACGCGGCGAACGCCGGGACGGTCACGTTCGACCTGAGCGGCATCATGATCACCCTCGAGGACGCTCGGATCGGTGGCCAGTGGTTCGGGACGCCAGCGACCGAGATCCGCAACGGGCTCATCCGCGGCTTCCTGTCCGAAGCGCAGGCGAACTCGACGATCATCCCTCCGGGAACGACGGGGCAGCCGGCCATCGACGGCCAGCCGTTGTCGAGCCTCCTGCGAGGGGGAGTGGGTTCGTGCAGCGAGCCCTCCCCCATGATGGGAGACAAGGACACTTACATGGGCATGAGCGGCTGGTACTTCTACCTGAACTTCTCGGCCACGCGCGTACCCTACACGGAGCTGTGAGGCCAACCGCCAACGGCGCTCTCAGCAGAAATGAGAGCGCCTTGGCGGGCTGAGAGCTCAAGGCTCAGATGCTCGGCGCCGGAGGTCGCTCAAGAGCGGCGATCGTGCTGTTTGCTTGCCTCGTGGTTAGCTGATTGCTCCCCGCGCGCGCTACGGAGCGGTGACGCCCAGTGCGGACGGCACACCGCCCAGGAGGAGTGGGTCCGTCGTTCGATAGGTCTCCAAGCACGCAAGGAGCCTCTGCTCGTACGAGTAGCGCTCGCCGTCCCGCTTCTTCTCCTCGAGGGCTCCGCGAAGGACCTGCTCGGCGAGCGTGAAGTCCTCCTCGAAGCTATCGGGGTCCCAGTAGGGAGCGAGTCTCACGAAGAGATCGCAACAGGCAACGGCCGCGCACAGGTCAGCGGCATCGGTCTCCCTCCGCGGCGCAGCCAGGCGCTCCCGAACTCTCTGAACCATGGACCCCAGGGCCTCGGCCGCGAAGTCGAGGGCGTAGTCGTTGTCCCAGGGCAGGTCTCCCCACACTCCCATCGTTCCTCCTCGGTAGGATCCTCGTACGGAACACGAACACATCACCAATGAAGAAGCCTCGTTGTCAACGTGGTGAGCCCGGTGGCAGCGGGACGCCCTCGATGCGCAGTGGGTCGGCGTCTCGGTACGCCTCGAATGCACTCCTGAGTTTCAGCAGGTAGGACGGATCACGCACAAAGCCGTCGGGGAAATGCTGGAGCTCATCGAGCCGAAGGAACGCTGAGTCCATGGCGGCTTCGAGGCCCTCACACTCCCAGTAGGGAGCAAGCCTGCAGAGGAAGTCGCACGCAAGGAATGCTAGCGACAGGTCAGCCTCGGTCGAGTTCGGCCCGAGCGGTCTCGACAGGACGCTCTCGACCCACTCACAGAGCGTGCGCAGCTCAGTAGAGGCGGAGTCGAGAGCCGCGTCGCTGTCCCACGGCAGATGCCCGCATCTTCCCATGATGTCTTCTACCTGCCTCGCATGAAGCACGCTACTGCGCCTGCCCTGAAGGCGAGCGCCTGCACACGCTCTGTTCACCACCGAGCAACCGCAAGAGTAGCAGTACGCATGGGACTCCCGACAGGAGGCCACGGCGAGCCCATCAATTGCGAACGGCGCCCTCACCAGAGATGAGAGCGCCGTCGCGGGGGAGAGCCGGGAGGCTCAGTTGGTCTCTTCGAACTCGGCGTCGATCACGTCGTCGTCGCCGCCGCTGGGGGGCGCGCCGCCGCTGGGGGGCTCGGCGCCGGGGGGCGCTCCGCCGGGAGGCGCCGAGGCGCCGTAGGCCTGCTGGGCGATCTCACCCATGGCGGCCTCGAGCTCGGTGGTCTGCGTGCGGATGGCGTCCGTGTCGTCCTTCTCGATGGACTCGCGGAGGGTCGCCACCTGTCGCTCGATGTTGGCGACCTTGTCGGCCGGGAGCTTGTCCTTGGCGTCGACGAGGGCCTTCTCGATGCTGTAGCAGAGCTGGTCGGCCTTGTTGCGGAGCTCGACCGCCTCGCGACGCTTCTTGTCCTCTTCCTCGTGGGCGGAGGCCTCTTCGACCATCTTGTCGATCTCGTCCTCGCTGAGGCCCGAGCTCGCGGTGATGGTGATCTTCTGGTCCTTGCCCGTCGCCTCGTCTTGCGCGGTGACGTTGAGGATGCCGTTCGCGTCGATGTCGAAGGTCACCTTGACCTTCGGCACGCCGCGGGGCGCGGGCATGATGCCCTCGAGGTGGAAGCGACCCAGGGTGCGGTTGTCCCGCGCCTGCGCGCGCTCGCCCTGCAGCACGTGAATCTCGACCTTGGTCTGGCTGTCTTCGGCCGTGCTGAAGGTCTCGCCCGTGCTGTAGGGGATGCTCGTGTTGCGCGGGATGAGCGTGGTCATCACGCCGCCGAGGGTCTCGACGCCGAGGCTGAGCGGGGTGACGTCGACGAGCAGGATGTCGGTGACGTCGCCGCTGAGCACGCCGCCCTGGACCGCCGCGCCGATGGCCACGACCTCGTCCGGGTTGACGCCCTTGTGAGGCTCCTTGCCGAAGAACTTCTGGACCTTCTCCTGCACGAGCGGGATGCGGGTCGAGCCACCGACGAGCACGACCTCGTCGACGTCGCCGGGGGACTTCTTCGCGTCGCTCAGCGCGCGCTTGAGCGCCTCGAGGGTCCGGTCGACGAGGTCGTCGATCATCGACTCGAGCTTGGCCCGGCTCATCTTGACGTTGAGGTGCTTCGGCCCGGAGGCGTCGGCGGTGAGGAACGGCAGGTTGACCGTCGTCTCGAGCTTGCTCGAGAGCTCGATCTTCGCCTTCTCGGCCGCGTCCTTGAGGCGCTGGAGCACCATCTTGTCGCTCGAGACGTCGAGGCCGGTGTCCTTCTTGAACTCGGCGATCAGGTGCTCGATGATCTTGTCGTCGACGTCGTCGCCGCCGAGGTGCGTGTCGCCGTTGGTGCTGATGACCTGCACGACGTTGTCGCCGACCTCGAGGATCGAGATGTCGAAGGTGCCGCCGCCGAAGTCGTAGACGGCGATCAGCTCGTCGTTCTTCTTGTCGAGGCCGTAGGCGAGCGCCGCCGCGGTGGGCTCGTTGATGATGCGCTTGACCTCGAGGCCCGCGATCCTGCCCGCGTCCTTGGTCGCCTGGCGCTGCGAGTCGTTGAAGTACGCCGGGACGGTGATGACCGCCTCGCTGACCGTCTCGCCGAGGTAGTTCTCGGCCGCGCGCTTGAGCTTGCGCAGAACGTGCGCGCTCACCTCGGGCGGCGCCATCTGCTTGCCGTCGACCTCGAAGCCGACGTCGCCGTTCTCGCGGCGCATCACCTTGTACGGCACGCGGCTCTCGTCACCACCGAGCTCGTCGAAGCGACGGCCGATGAAGCGCTTGGCGCTGAAGATGGTGCCCTCGGGGTTGGTGATGGACTGGCGCTTGGCGATCTGACCGACGAGGACCTCGCCGTCGTCGCTCCAGCCGACGACCGAAGGCGTCAGGCGGTCGCCCTCCTCGTTGACGATGACCTTGGGCTCCTTGCCCTCCATCACGGCCACGACGCTGTTGGTCGTGCCCAGGTCGATTCCGATGATCTTCCCCATACTCTGATTCCTTCTCGGTTTGCTCGGCAGGGCCCTTCTCACGAAGGCGCCCGCGCGGCAAGTCGCAGGGATGACGGTGGTGATCCGCGCGGCCCGCTCGGGGTGGAGGAGGCCCGCGTAGAAGTGGCACCCCGGAGGGGGCGCGGCCGAATCTAATCACCCGAAGGTAGGGGTCAACCCCTGAGAATTACCAACGATAACAGTGGATTGCCGTGACGCTCGGTCGGCTCACTCCGCGTCCGCATGGCACAACTTGGCAATGGATGACACGATGTCAACCGTCCGCGTGAACGCGGAGCTCAGAGGCGACCGATGCTGCCGTCGAAGATCCCGTCGCGGAGCTTGTTCATCTCGACCGTCTCCGCGAGCACGATCAGGATCATCCCGTGCTCGATCTCGAGGTCGGGCCCCGGGTTGTACGTGTAGCGGGGCTCGTCGCCTCCGTGCTTCACGGCGATGACCAGGACCTTGGTCCGCGCGCGGATCGCGGTGTCGCGCAGGCGCACCCCGATGAGCGGCGACTCGTCCGGGATCGAGACCTCCTCGATCCGGAGGTTCTTCTCCGGGTCGCGCAGCATCAGGTCGAGGAACTCCACCACCGCGGGACGCACCATCTCGCTGACCATGCGCATGCCGCCGATCTCGGACGGAGAGACGACGCGCGTCGCCCCGGCCGCGAGGAGCTTGCCGCGCGCGGTGGGGTCGATGGACTTCGAGACGATGCGGAACTCGCCCGCCTCGGCGCGCTTCCGCTCCAGCTGGTAGGCGGTGACGGTGACGTAGAGGTTGTCCTTGTCGTCGGTCAGGGTCGAGATGACCCCCACCGCGCGGTCGAGCCCGGCGCTGATCAGGATCTCGTCTTCGGTCGCGTCGCCGACCACGTAGAGGAAGTGCTGGTGGCCGAACTTGTCGGCGAGGGTCAGCAGCCGCTCCTCGTCGCGATCGATCACCACGAACGAGGTGTGGGTGTTGATGAGCTCTTCGACGCAGTGGATGCCGGTGCTGCCGACGCCGCACACGATGTAGTGGCCCGAGAGGTGGTCGATGCGCTTCTGCATGCGGTTTCGCCGGATTGCGCCCTGGATGTCGCCTTCGACGATGAAGGCGGTCAGGGTCGAGATGAAGTAGAGCAGGGTCCCGCTGCCCATGATGATCAAGAAGATCGTCCACAGGCGCGCGTAGGGGACGTCGTTCATCCCCGGCAGGGTCTCGCCGAAGCCGACGGTGCTGAGGGTGATGATTGTGAAGTAGAAGATC
>SHBB01000192.1 GCA_004213565.1 Sandaracinaceae bacterium | reverse complement strand
GCCCGTGCCGGCGCCGAGGATGGCCGCCTCTAAGCGGAGCCCCGGCGGGATGGTGCGCCGCTCGACGATGACCTCGAGGATGTCGGTCACCTCGTCGGCGAGCTGGGCGCGCGCGGCGATGCGCAGCACGGCGTACAGCCGCGCGGTGCCCTGTCGGTCGAGGGTGCGCCCGCGCGTGATCGAGCGGATGCGACGGCGGACGTCGTCGGCCACGCGGGACTCGGCCGCGCGCTCGAGGTCCTCCACGCGCGCTTCGAGCGCCTCGGACTCCTCCTCGTCGAGGTCGGGCAGCCCCATCGCCTCGCGCAGGAGCGCGTGCGCGTCCGCCCAGCGACCCTCGACCCGCGCGATGCGGGCCGCCGAGCGCGCCACGGACTGCGAGAGATGCCGCGGGAGATCTTCCTCGGCCCGGAGCGCCGCGATCTCTTCGCGCGCCAGATCCATCGGGCCGCTGCGGACCAGCCGCTCGGCGCGCTCCACCCGCTGCGGCGCGGTGAGCGGGCGGACCTCGACGCCGCTCGCCGCGATGCGCTCGAGCGCGCTCCGGCTCCGCGCGGCCCAAGGGCTGCCGGGCGTCAGCAGATCGATCCGCCGGTGCAGCGCGATCGCGTCGTCGGTCTCGCCCCACGCGAGGCGCGCCTCGGCCAGGAGGTGGTGGAGCTCCTCCCGCTGCGGGAGGTCCGGCCAGAAGCGCAGCAGCTCGTCGAGCAGCTCTTCGCCCTCGCGGTCGGCGAGGGTGAGCAGGCACCGCGCACGACCCACGCGCGCCCGGAGATGAACGGTGCGGTGTGGGCTCTCCTCGGCGCGCGCGTAGGCCGCGCAGGCCGCCTCGTCCGCGCCCCGCGCCATGCGCCAGCCCGCCTCTTCGAGCGCGAGCCGATCGGCGATGGACGGGTAGGCCTCGCTCGTGATCCGGAGCCGCAGGATCGCCTCCGCGGTCCGGCCCGCCGCGGCCAGCCGTCGGGCCTCGGCGAGGGACGCGCGCGCGTCGGGCGCCTCGATGATCTCGTCGGCCGGCTCCGTCGGCGCGGTCGGCGTGCACATCGGCGCCTGCGTAGGGGCCGCGATCCACTCCGGCTCGGTCCACGCGGGGCCGCTCGAGTCGCTCGTCGGGTACGCGCACAGCGGCGCGTCATCCCACGCGGAGGCCGGCGCCGCTCCGAGCCATGACCCCAGGGTCACGACCCAGACCGTCAGCGCGACACTGCCCGTCCGGTGGATCATCCTCGATCAGGATGAGTGATGATCCCCACCTGTGCAAAAAACGAGCGTTTTCGATGCGATACGCAGCTTTGATGTCGCTGATCGAGGACGTTCATGCCCTCATGGACGGTCCGCGGGGTCCTGGGATTCGCTCTCCTCTGCGGTTTCTTCCTCGTCCGCGTCGTCCTGCAGCTCCGGCACCACGACGGTGAAGACGCCCACCGCGGTCACGATCAGGAACGCGATCAGCAGGGCGACCTGCGTCAGCCAGGGTGAGCGGCGCGTCTCCGCTTCGCTCACGCCAGCGCTTCCTTCACCCGCGCCGCGATGGCCGCGGCGGCGCCCTCGAGCGGGATCATCTCGTTGTCCGCGGCGTCGCGCGCCTTGAGCTCGAGTTGCCCCTCCTTCAGACCGCGGGCGCCGAGGGTCACGCGGAGCGGGATGCCGAGCAGGTCGGCGTCCTTGAACTTCACGCCCGGGCGCTCGTTCCGGTCGTCGAGCAGGACCTCCACGCCCAGCGTCGTCAGCTCGTCGTGCAGCGTCTCGGCGACCTCGAAGGGCTCGCCGCCCTTGCCGATGGGCGTGAGCATCACCTGGTAGGGCGCGATGGCCATCGGCCAGCGGATACCGTCGTCGTCGTGGTTCTGTTCCACCGCGGTGGCGACGAGGCGCGAGACGCCGATGCCGTAGCAGCCCATCACCACCGGGAGCGACGTGCCCTGCTCGTCGAGGAACGTGGCGTTCATCTTCTCGCTGTAGTGGGTGCCGAGGATGAAGATGTGGCCGCCCTCGATGCCGCGGTAGAGCTTCAGCGGCGAGCTGCACTTGGGGCACTCGTCGCCCTCGGACACCTGGCGGATCTGGGCCACCTCGCCCTCGAAGTCGCGCCCGAAGGTCACGTTCTTCAGGTGGTGGTCGGTCTCGTTCGCGCCCGCGACGGCGTTGAGCACGTGGGTGACGTCGGGGTCGACGATGACGCGCCCCGAGAAGCCCACCGGGCCGGCGAAGCCGGGCTTGGCGCGGGTCGCCTTCACGATGTCGGCGTCGCTGGCGAGGAAGACCTCCTCGACCCCGAGCAGGCGCGCGAGCCTGACCTCGTTGACGTCGTGGTCGCCGCGCACGCAGGCCATCACGACCGCGTCGCCCGCGCCGTAGATCAGGCTCTTGATCATGCCCTCGGGCCGCAGCCCGCCGCCGAGGAAGCTCACCACCTCGTCGATGGTCTTGGCCTTCGGAGTGTGGACCTTCTCCATGGGGAGGAGGTCGGACTCGTGGTCGCTGGCCGCGTCGGGCACGACGGTCTCCGCCACCTCGACGTTGGCCGCGTAGTCGCAGCTGGTGCAGGCGACGATCGCGTCCTCGCCGTTCTGGGCGAGCACCTGGAACTCGGCGCTCGTGCTGCCGCCCATCGCGCCGCTGTCGGCGCTGACCACGCGGTACTCGAGCCCGAGCCGCGAGAAGATGCGGTGATAGGCGTCGCGCATGATCTCGTAGCTCTTCGTCGCGCCCGCCTCGTCGGCGTCGAAGGAGTACGCGTCCTTCATGAGGAACTCGCGGCAGCGCAGGAGCCCGGCGCGGGGGCGCGGCTCGTCGCGGAACTTCATCTGCACCTGGTAGAGGTTCAGGGGCATCTGCTTGTACGAGCGGATCTCGCGCCGGACGAGGTCGGTGATGATCTCCTCGTGCGTCGGGCCGAGGTGATAGTCACCTCCCTTGCGATCCTTCAGGCGCAGCAGGGTGGAGCCGAAGCCCTCCCAGCGGCCGCTCTCCTCGAAGTACTCCTTGGGGAGCAGCGTCGGCATGAGCAGCTCCTGCGCGCCCGCGCCGTCCATCTCCTGGCGCACGATGGAGGCGATCTTGTTCATCACGCGCAGGCCGAGCGGGAGCAGCTCGTAGATCCCGGCGCCGACCATGCGAATGTAGCCACCGCGCAAGAGCAGGACGTGCGACGGCATGGTCGCGTCCTTGGGCGCCTCTTTGACGGTGGGGATGAAGGCTCGGGAGTAGCGCATGGCCGCGCTCTTAGCAGAGCGCCGCGCCCCGAGCCACGGTCACGGACCGCCGCAGCTCCGCTCCGACAGGTGGGCCTGGACGAGCTCGCTGGCCGGCCCCGGGTCGTGGTAGGCGACCGTGAAGCCCTGCACGAGGCCGTCCGTGGGCCAGGCCGCCGCCATCGCGGCCGTCACGGGCGCCGACACGTTCACGGGCAGCGCTCCCGTGGTCGGCAGGCCGTCCTCGTCGAAGAGCCGCGCCGACACGGTCGACGCCGTCGCCCACGCGACGCCCCAGCCGCCTCCCTCGGTGCGCGCCGCGAGGGCCACCCGCCCGATCGCGCCGGCTCCGGTCACCTCGATGGGCGCCGCGTCGAGCGCCTCCCAGCTCTCGGGATCCCAGCGCCGCAGCCGGACGGCGGCGTCGCCGCACCCACCTGTCCGGTAGGCCAGGCCGACCCGCGCGCCCTCCCGGCTCTCCCAGCGCGCGAGCGACAGGTCGACGCAGGCGTCGCCCTCGCACGGCTCGCTCGCCACACGCTCGACGCTCGTGATCCCCATCCGGCTGTTCAGGGTCAGTGCGTACAGATCGACCGCTCCGTCGACGGGCAGCGCGGCGAGGGCCCGGCCGGTGCCGAGAGGGATCACGTCCGGGGGTCCGAGCGACTCGGCGAGCCGCGTCGGGCTGCCCTGGACGCCGTCGCGCAGCAAGAGCGCGCCTACCGCCGACGGCGTGGAGGGGCAGCTCGGCGGGCCGGCGTCGACCTCCCGCCAGAGCAGGAGCGCGGCGTCGCCGACGGAGGCGAGCGCGAGGTCGCCGACCGGGGTGGCGTCGTCCGGGCAGCTCCCGCCCAGCTTGGGCAGCCCGATGTCGGTCGCGACGCGGTGCCGGTCGGAGAGCGCGAGCGGATCACCCGCGCGCCAGCGCCCGACCAGCGCCCGGGGGCAGGACCCGCCGCGGGGAACGAAGGCCACGTCCAGGCCGCCGCTGTCGTCGTCCTCCGCGCCGAGCGCCGTCTGCCGCGCGACGATGGGCGCCGCGTAGTCCTCCGCGATCGTCTCGATGGGCTCGATGGGATCGTCCGTACGGAACCGGCGGAGGACGCGCAGGCCGTCCTCGGCCGAGCTCCGGGTGAAGACGGCCGCGAGCCCTTCGTCGTGGGGGGCCAGCGAGAGCGCCTCGACGTCGGGCAGCTCGGGGTAGCGAGCCAGCCGGAACAGGTCCTCGTCGACGGTCTCGTCGCAGTCGTTGTCCTTGCCGTCGCACGACTCCTCGAAGGTCTGCGCGATCTCCGGGTCGGCCTCGTCGCAGTCGTAGGGCTCACCCTCGGGGATGCACATGCGCGACGGCACGCCGTCCTCGTCGAGGTCCTCGACGTCCAGCGCGCAGAAGCCGTCGATGCACTGCCAGCTCATGCACGCCGGCGGAGGATCGACCGCGTTGAGATCCGCGCAGGAGGTGCAGCCCTCCTGCTCGAGCCCATCGGTGAGTCCCAGCGCGCTGCAGCCTCCGAGGAGCAGCGCCGACATCGCGAGCGCTCTCACCACTGCACCTCCAGCCCCGCGTACGCGGGTCCGAGGAGCGGACGAACGCGCGCTCCCTCGGGCTCGTCCTGCTCCGTCTCCGGCTCGCCGCCGAAGTCGGTCAGGAACGCCAGCACGACCGTGGCCGCGCCGAAGATCGTCGCGCCGATGAAGAAGGCGTCGGCGATGATGGCCGACTCCTCGATGGCGTCGAGGTTGGGGGGGAGGCGCGGGTCTCTCGACAGCTCGGTCTCCCGGATCTGGAGGGCCTGCACGCCGAAGTAGGCGCCGATGGCCGCGGTGACGAAGGTGAGCGCGACCCCACCCCAGAAGACCGGCGCCGGGATGGGCGGCCGCTCGATGGTGGTGTTGAAGACCACGTTCTCCTCCGCGGTCGACAGCGTCACCTCGAGGCTCACCGTGCGCTGCGCGGCGACCTGCACCTCGCGCCGCTCGGGGAGGTGACCCTCCGCGCGCAGCTCGATCACGTGGCTGCCGCCGGGGACGAGCACGTCGCCCGGGGCTTCGCCGACCACACGGTCGTCGAGCCACACCTCGGCCGCCGTGTTGGTCTCGATGTGAATGGTGCCCAGCAACATGCGGAGGGTGCGCATCGTCGCCTCGACGGCCGGACGGTCGGGCTCGTCCTCGGAGGCCATCTCCAGGTACGCGGCGTAGGCGTCGACGGCGAGGTCGTAGCGGTGCAGCTCTTCCTGACAGGTCGCGATGTTGTAGAGCGTGTTCGGCCGGGGGAGGATCTCGAGCGACGCCTGGAGCTCCGCGAGCGCGCCACGGCAGTTGCCGGCGCGCGCGAGCGCGACGCCCTGGCGGAAGCGGTCCCGAGCTTCGGCGAAGCGCGCCTCTTCTTCCGGGTCGGCCTCGCTCTCCTCCGCCTCTCCTTCCGCCTGGACCTCGGCCTCGGCCTCCTGCGCGAAGGCGGGGCTCGAAGCGAAGAGGAGCAGCAAGAGGAACGAGCTAGAAGTCGTCGCGAAGGTCGCCACGGCGTCCCTGGTAGATGCCATCGGGGGTTCTCGTCTCCGTCTGGGCCGGCGGCGCGGTCTCGCGCGGCGGCGGGGTCTGTTCCGGCCGAGCGCGCGCCGGCGCCTGGGTCTCCTGGGTCTCCCGCGGGGCTCGGTCACCGCGGCGACCACGCCGCCGACTCGGCTCGCTCGCCGCGGGCTCCGTCGTCGTCTCGGGCGGCGCCTCGACGGCCGCGCTCTCCTCGGCGAGCTCGAAGTCGTAGCTGCGATCCTGGTCGAGCACGACGACGCGCTCGAGGGTCCGGAAGCCCTCCCGCTCGATGCGGAGCGGCTGCGGATCGAGGCTGCGCGGGCGCTGCGCGTCCATCGGGTTCGGGTACTCGACCTCGCCGAGGAAGATGTGCGCGTCCGCCGGCGTGACGCGGATCCGGACGCGGACCTCCTCGGCGGTGGCCTGCGTGACCGGCGCCTCGACGGTCGGCGCCTCCGGGGCCTGCGCCTCCGAGGGCGCGCTCGCGACGCGCCACGCGATCAAGCCGCCCGCGAGGCCCACCGCGAGCAGCCCCAGCCCGGCCCACATCGGCGCGCGGCTCGGTCCCGACGGCGGCGCCGCCTCCGGCTCCGCGGTCAGCGCTTCGAGCTCGGGCGCCGGAGGTCGCTCCGTGGGCGCCATCGCAGCGTCGGCTGGATCGTGCGCGCCCTGCGGCTCCGTGCCGACATCGCGCGCCTTCTTGACGGCGGGGGAGGCGGCCATCGTCTCCTGCACGCCGCTGACGAAGTCCGAGTCGTGGCCGGACGGCGGGGCCAAGAGCTGCGGATCGACCTCGATCGCGCCGTATCGCTCGAGCGCCGCCGAGAGCTCCGCCATCGTCGCGGGCCGATCGTCTGGCTGCTTGGCCATCGCGCCGTGCACGATGTCCGCGAGCCCCACCGGCACGTCGCCACGCTTGGTGGTCAGGGGAGGCGGGTCCTCCGTCATCATCTTGAGGAGCAGGGCCGGGTAGGTCTCGGCCAGGAACGGCAGCTCGCCCGCCAGCATCTCGTAGAGGATGACGCCCAGCGCGTAGATGTCGGCGCGGTGGTCGAGGGTCTTGAGGCCCTGAGCCTGCTCCGGCGCCATGTACGTGGGCGTGCCCATCGCCATGCCGGTCTGGGTGAGGTTTCCCTGCAGCCCGGGGACCTCCTGCATCTTCGAGATCCCGAAGTCGAGCACCTTGACGAAGTCGGGATCCTTGCGCCGCTCCACGAGGAAGATGTTGTCGGGCTTGAGGTCGCGGTGGACGATGCCCTTCGCGTGCGCGGCGGAGAGCGCGTCGCACACTTGCCGGACCACGTGCACGCAGCGGGAGATGGGGAAGGGACCGTCCTCCTCCATCGCGTCCGCGAGCGCGCGCCCCTCGAGCAGCTCCATCACGATGAATGGCGAGCCGTCGTCGAGCTCGCCCATGTCGGTCACGTCGACGATGTGCTCGTTGCCGATCGCGGTGGCGGCCTTCGCCTCGCGCCGGAAGCGCTCGACCACGCCCTCGTCCTTGGCCATGTCCTCGTGCAGGACCTTGATGACCACGCCCTTGTCGATGAGCTCGTGGCGCGCGAGGTACACGGCGCCCATGCCGCCCTCGCCGAGGACGCGCTCCACGCGATAGCGACCGAGCAAGACCTTGCCCTCGAGCCCGCTCTCCGGGTCCGCTGATTCTGCTGGCGACGCTTCGCTCATGGATTCGTCTGCATACGGTACCATCAGAACGGCAAAAGACAGTCGTTCTTGGGTCCGCGTTCTTGGGGTGTGCGATCCGGGTACGTGTTCGTCGTACGGGGGAGGGTGAGGGGTTGTCGAGAGTTCACCGGCTGGTCGTCCTGGTTCTCTTTTTCAGCGCTTGCGGTGGTCCCGACGGCCCGCCCGATGCCGCCTCGGACTCCGGGCTCGAGCCCGCCGACACCGGGCCGTCGTGTTCCGAGGACATGGACTGTGACGACGGCCTGTTCTGCAACGGCGAGGAGGTCTGCGCGATGGGGCGGTGCGTCCCCGGGGACGCGCCCGACTGCGACGACGGGATCGAGTGCACGATCGACGCATGCGACGAGACCCGCGACGCGTGCGAGAGCGAGGCCCCGGACGCCGACGACGACGGATTCGGGGACGCCACGTGCGTCGACGGTGCCGGGGCTCCACTCGGCACGGACTGCGACGACGCGAACGCCGATCGCTTCCCCGGCAACTTCGAGCGCTGCGACGCCGAGAACGTCGACGAGGACTGCGACCCCACGACCTTCGGGGCGGTCGACGGTGACGGCGACGGCCAGCTCGCCGCGCGCTGCTGCAACGAGATGGACGGCGCGCTCGTCTGCGGCACCGACTGCGACGACACCCGCGCGGGCATCAGCCCCCTCGTCCCCGAGGTGTGCAATGGGCTCGACGACGACTGCGACGGGACCGTCGACGAGGGCGTGGCGCTCATGGGCTTCGTCGACGGTGACTACGACGGGGTCGGTGACGACGCGCGGGCGATGATCGCGTGCGCGGACGCGCCAGGCTTCGCCACGGTGGGCGGCGACTGCGACGACGGGGACGCCGCCGTGCGGCCCGGCTTCGCGGAGCTCTGCGACGGCGACGACAACGACTGCGACGGCACCATCGACGAGAGCCCGACCGAGGTCGACTGGTACGGCGACCGTGACGGCGACGGCTTCGGCGCCTCGTCCAGCGGCGTGACCCGCAGCTGCATGCGACTGGGCGCGGGCTTCAGCATCCTGTCCACCGACTGCGACGACGACGAGGCGGGGGTGAACCCGGCGTCGGCCGAGCTGTGCAACGGCGTCGACGACGACTGCAACGGGGCGGCGGACTTCCGGGTCGGGGTGAACGATCTCGAGGACGACGACGGGGACGGAGTGGTCGACCTCGCGTGCGGTCCGCCCTTCGGCGAGGACTGCGACGACGCGGATCCCGCGACCGGCGGCGGGGCGCTCGAGATCTGCGACGGCCGCGACAACGACTGTGACATGATCGTCGACGAGGGCGCGACCGACGCGGTCTGGTTCCGCGACGTCGACGGCGACGGCTACGGGAGCCCGAGCAGCGGGGCGATGGTCTCCTGCGCCGCGATCGCGGGCTACGTCGCGCGGGGCGGCGACTGCAACGACGGCGACGCGGCGATCTCTCCCGCCGCGGCCGAGACCTGCGACGGGCGAGATCAGGACTGCGACTCCGCGGTCGACGAGGTCCCCGCGAGCAGCACGTGCGCGCTCTCGAACGCGGCGGCGGCCTGCTTCGGCGGCACGTGCCGCGTCGACTTCTGCGTCGCGGGGTTCGACGACTGCAACGGCGACGACCGGGACGGCTGCGAGCAGCCCATCGACGTGATCACCAGCTGCGGCAACTGCGGCAACGACTGCAGCTTCCTCCCGGGCGCCGACACCGTCCGGTGCGCGATGGTGGGCGCGGGCTACGCGTGCGAGATCGACGCCTGCGCGGCTGGATTCGACGACTGCAACGGGTCTCCGCGCGACGGCTGCGAGACGCAGACGGACTCGGACCCCAGCAACTGCGGAGGCTGCGGCGTGACCTGTGGCGGCGGGGTCGGCGGGCGGAGCGAGTGCCTCGGCGGGACCTGCTCGCTGACGTGCGATCCCGGCCTCGGCGACTGCGACGGCGTGGCGGCCAACGGCTGTGAGGCCCGACTGGACACCACCGCGGCGTGCGGCTCCTGCGGGAACGCGTGCACGCCTGGCGCGAACGTCGCGACCACCCGCTGCGAGCCCGACCCCTTCGGCGGCTTCCGCTGCGCGGTGGACATGTGCGACCCGGGCTTCGACGACTGCGACGGCAACCCGACCAACGGCTGCGAGGCGGCGACGGACAGCGATCCGATGAGCTGCGGAGGCTGCGGGTTCATGTGCCCGCCGGACAACGTGTGCATGGGAGGCGCGTGCGTGATCGGCACGTGTCCGCCCGGGAGAGAGGACTGCAACCTCTTCGCGGGAGACGGCTGCGAGTCCGACACGGCGACCGATCCGAACCACTGCGGCGGATGCGGCGTCTTCTGCGGGCCGAGCACCAACTGCGTCTCGGGGAGCTGCGTCTGCGTCTCGGGCGCGCAGGACTGCAACATGGTGGCGTCCGACGGCTGCGAGGTCTTCACCGACGGCGACGCGTCGAACTGTGGCAGCTGCGGCAACCGCTGCCCGCCCGACAACCTCTGCTCGGGCGGGACCTGCGTGCTCGGGACCTGCCCGCTCGACCGCGCCGACTGCAATCTGGATCCGTCGGACGGGTGCGAGACCTTCACCGACTCGGACCCGAGCCACTGCGGAGGCTGCGGGACCGCCTGCGGCGCCAACGCCTTCTGCGACTTCGGGACGTGCCGGTGTGCGCCGGACTTCGAGGACTGCGATCTCGCCCCGGCGAACGGGTGCGAGACGAACCTGCGCACGGATCCGATGAACTGCGGCACCTGCGGGATGGGCTGCGGCATGAGCGCGGCCTGCATCGACAGGGCGTGCGTCACGATGTGCACCGGATCGCTGGGCGACTGCGACGGGATGCCGGGGTGCGAGACCGACCTCGACGCCGACGCGGGCAACTGCGGCGCGTGTGGGGTGTCGTGCGGCGCGGCCGGGAGCTGCGTCGCGGGCGACTGCGACGACGTCGCCGTGATCGCCGCGGGGTCGGACTTCACCTGCGCGACCCGGGCGAACGGGGGCGCGGCCTGCTGGGGCGAGGGCGGCACGGGACAGCTCGGCGACGGGATGACGATGTCGCACGCGGTGCCCAACCAGGCCTCCACCCCGCCGCTGGTCGGCGTCGGGGCCGGGCTGCAGTTCGCGTGCGGGCTCGAGGAGTTCGGCGTGCCCTACTGCTGGGGCGAGAACTCCTATGGACAGATGGGAGACGGCGCGCCGAGCGGACCGCGGCCCACCCCGGGCCCGGTCATGCTCACCGCGGACCCGGCGATCCTGCTCGCGGTGGGCGGGAGCCACGCGTGCGTGGTGACCTCGGTGGGCGAGGTGTGGTGCTGGGGCCGCGGCGACCTCGGTCAGATGGGCAACGGGACCACCACGCTCGACAACGGGATCCCCGTGCAGGCGACGCTGCCCGCGATGCGGACCGCGGTCGGGATCGCGGCGGGCGAGTTCCACACCTGCGCCCTGCTCGACGACGACACGATCCATTGCTGGGGCAACGACCTCGACGGTCAGCTCGGCACCAGCGGCGCGCCGACGAACAGCGCGACGCCCGTGCAGACGACGGCGGCGGTCCCCAGCCCTCGCTCGATCGCGGCGGGTGGCGGGCACACGTGCGTGGTGAACGCCGCGCGCCGTCTCTACTGCTGGGGACGCAACGGGTCCGGGCAGTCGTCGGGCAGCACGAGCCCGTCGTCGATCGTGCAGCCCACGCTCGTCGGCGGGGCGATCAACGTCACGGCGGTCGGGACCGGGAAGGACCACACCTGTTATCTCGGCTCACTGAGCCGGGTGTGGTGCCTGGGCGACAACTCGCGCGGGCAGCTCGGCCAGGGCGGCACCTTCCCGCCCGGCATGATGCCGGTGCAGGTGCAGCCGCCCTTGAACGCGACGCAGCTCTCGGTGGGCGCGGCGGCCGACCACACCTGCGCCGTGGATCCGGGAGGCCGCGCGTGGTGCTGGGGCTACGACATGTTCGGCCAGATCGGCGATGGCATGCCGGGGGGCACCGAGAACAACCCGCGGCCCGTGTCCTTCTGACGCAAAAGCGAGGGGCCGCCCCGACGCATCGGAGCGACCCCTCGGGGTTCCCACACCCACCCAGCCCGTGTGAGGCTCAGGCGATGCCCGGGCTCGAGCTCGTGACGCTCAAGGCAGGCAGCCCGGCCTTCTTGGCCACACCGAGCGCGTCGACCACGGCGCGGTCGAGGTGGAGGTCCATCTGCGGGAAGGGGATCCCGATGGACGCACCGTCGAGCGCGTACTTGGCCTCGCGGACGGCGGCCTCCCACACGGTCCAGTAATCTTCCGGCTTGCACCAGACTCGGATCTGCCAGTCCACCGACGACGCGCCGAGCGACGAGAGGAAGACCTGCGGTTCCAGCTCCGCGACTGTGCCGGGGACCCGCCGCGCCGCGCTCTCGAGGATCTTGCGGGTCTCGTCGACGTCCGCCCCGTAGTCGGTCCCCACCGACACGTCCACGCGGCGGTGCTCGTGGTGCGTGAAGTTGGTGATGGTCGCGCCGAAGACGCTGCTGTTGGGGAGGATGATGCGCTTGGCGTCGGGGGTCTTCAGCTCGGTCGTGAACAGGTCGATCTCCTGGACCGAGCCCGTGACGCCAGCGACGTTCACCACCTCGCCGACCTTGAAGGGGCGGAAGATGAGGAGCATGACGCCCGCGGAGAAGTTGCTGAGCGTGCCCTGGAAGGCGAGCCCGATCGCGAGACCGGCGGCGGCGATCACGGCCGCGAAGCTCGAGGTCTCGATGCCGAACACGCCGAGGCAGCCCAGCGCCGCGAAGGTGAGCAAGGCGTAGCGCGCCAGGTTCGAGAAGAACTTCGACAGCGTCGGGTCGAAGTTGCTCTTCTGGAACGCGCGCATCATCAGGCGTCGCACCCAGCCGGCGATGATCCACGCGAAGAAGAGCGCCGCGAGCACGCCGACGACGCGCACGCCGTAGGTCGTGATCAGCTCCATCGTTCCGTCACTGAGAGTCAAAGCGTCCATTGTTCAGATCCCAACTTCGAGGCGAATGAAAAGAAAGGTGCGGGGGCTCACTTGCCGCCCAGGAGGCCGCCGATGCCGCCGAGCGCCTTGCCCGCGCCGGCGACCCCACCGAGCTTCTCGCCCGCCTTCTCCTGCACGATCTCCATGACGATCTGCGCGGCCTTCGTGGCCTGCTCCTCGCTGAGGCCGAGGCGAGTCTGGAGCTGCTGCTTGATGGTGTCCTGCATGTGTTCTCCCTCCGCGGCGACGTGCCGCTGCGCGTCCTCTGAGCAGGTCGCGTGCCAGGCCCCTCGCCGTACGATTGCGAACCCTCGCGCCGCGCGGTCGTGGGCGTGACCCGACGGGCTGTGGGCCGCGGCCGATGACGCGGCCGGAGTGGGTCGGGTATCCTCCGGGCAGCCACATGGACATTCGAAGCGTTCTGTTGATCGATGACGAGGCGGACATCCGCACGATCGGGGAGCTCGCGCTCTCCGAGGTGGGCGGGCTCGAGGTCTTCCTCGCGGACTCGGGCGAGACGGGGCTCCTGCTCGCGAAGGAGAAGAAACCCGACGTCGTCCTGCTGGACGTGATGATGCCCGGGCTCGACGGCCCCTCGACGTTCGAGCGCCTGCGGGAGGATCCCGAGACCGCGTCGGTGCCGGTGATCTTCATGACCGCGAAGATCCAGAAGCACGAGGTCGACCGCTACCGCGACCTCGGCGCGACGGGCATCATCGCCAAGCCGTTCGATCCCATGTCGCTCGCGGACGAGGTGAAGCGCATCGCGGGCGGTTGAGCGGGCGCACCCCCCGACATGTGGGGCGCACCCTCCGGCGAGAGACCCACGCGGAGAGACTCCCTCCCGCGGGTGACCTTGGCCTGCAACTTGCGCTGTGACGGGTCCGATGACCCAGCACGACGAAGGGAGCCCCGTCGAGGCGCGCGAATCGGTGGGTCGGACGGGCGACGACACCGACCGCGCCGGCGCGGTGCTCGACGGGCGCTATCGCGTGCTGTCGCGGCTGGGCGCGGGCGGGTTCGGCGTGGTGTACCTGGCCGAGCACGTGGCGCTGCAGCGGCGCGTCGCGATCAAGCTGCTGGAGATCCAGGGCGGGCGTCGGCCGCAGGTGCGGGATCGCTTCGTGCGCGAGGCGCGGCTCGGGGCCGCGGTTCGCCACCCCAACGTCGTCTCGATCCACGACTTCGGCTTCCTCGAGGAGGAGGGCGGCGTGCCCTTCATGGTGATGGACTTCCTCGAGGGTGAGGAGATGTCGGTCGCGCTGGACCGGGATCTCTGGGAGCCGTCACGCGCCGCTCGGATCTTCTCCGACATCCTCTCGGGCCTGGGCGCGCTCCACGACCTCGGGATCGTGCACCGCGACCTCAAGCCCGAGAACGTCTTCATGGTGGAAGAAGACGGTCGTGACTTCCCGGTGCTGCTCGACTTCGGCATCTCGCGCAGCCTGGGCAAGGTGGACGGGCTGAAGTCCGCCGTGCCGACCCGAGACGACATCGTCCAGGGGACCCCGCACTACATGTCGCCGGAGCAGGCGCAGGGGCGCGCCGTCGACGCGCGCAGCGACGTCTACAGCGCGGGCGTGCTCCTCTACGAGGCGCTGAGCGGAGAGCTGCCGTTCGATGGAGAGAGCCCGTTCGACGTGGTGATGAAGGTGGTCACCGCGGAGGCGCGGCCGCTGGAGCTCGCCGCGCCCCACGTCCCGGACCCGCTCGTGCAGGTGGTGGAGCGCGCGATGGCGAAGGACCCCGCGGAGCGCTTCGAGGACGCGCGCCACATGCGGACCGCGCTGGACGAGGCGGTGGCCGAGTCGGGCATCTCCGTGCTCACCAGCCTCGACGGTTGGAGCTTCGACGGGTCGGGCGTGCGCGCGGTCCGGACGGTGTCCGAGTCGCGCGCCACGTTGGCGCCCTCTGCTGTGCCGCCGAGCGGCGAGGACGAGCTCGGGGACTTGCCCACGCAGCCGGCCGCCGCGCCGCTCCCTCCGGACGTCGTGCGCGCGCTCCGCGGCGAGCCGCCCGCCGACGCGCCCTCCGCCGGGCTCGTCGACCCACGGCCGCGTCGCCCCTGGCTCGCCCTCGGCCTCGTGGTCGCGATCGTCGGGGCGGGGGGCGTGTGGCTGCTCGCCCCTCGGGAGGCGCCCATCGCCGCGGATTCGCGGGGAGAGGCGTCCTCCATTCCGCGGGGCGTCGACGGCCCCCCTGCGGTGCCGAGCGCGCAGGCCCTCCCTTCTCCGCGTGCGGAGCGAGACGGGGTCGCTGCGGGAGCCGAAGCCGGTCCGACCGAGGGCGCGCCTTCCTCCCGGGAGCGCTCCCCTGCCACCCTCGAGACGGCGTCGGGCTCAGCATCTCTCCCGGAGCCGTCGCGCCGCGCGGCCTCACGGGTCGGTCGGCGCGGCGCGGCCGAGACCGCCGCGCGGCGCCGCGC
>SHBB01000191.1 GCA_004213565.1 Sandaracinaceae bacterium | reverse complement strand
GACGGCCCGGTTCTCGGTTCGGGGCGACGAGGAAATGCTTCAGCATTTTCGAGGAGACACGGGCCGAGAGACGGGTCGTCCCGCCCGAGAGACGAGGAGCGAGGTTCTTCAACGGACTGCTAATCACTCGAACGGCGAGGGGACGTCCTGCCAGCCCGACTCGGCGCGGAGGCGCGCGATGAGCGCCGCGTCCGCGGGCTCCGCCGTGTAGGGGTAGGGCGGGTCGGTCACCGAAGACGGATTGCGCTCGGTCGGGGGCACGGTCCCGTTCGCCCACCAGTTGCCCTCTGTCCGCAGGTTGCCCTCGAGGGGGTCACCGCTCGCGGGGAAGCTGCCGATGCGGGTGACGATCGCGTTGTCGGTCCGACGCCCCGCTTCGTACACGCTGTTCTCGGCGAAGAAGTAGCCGTCCTGCGTGATGGACGAGCCGTACCCGCCCCAGTCGATGACCGCGTTGTTGAGCCAGTGGATGGTCGCGTAGCGGGCGCGCGGGTGGCGCTCGCTGGTGCCCTCGAAGAGGTTGTGGTGAGACGTGATGCGCATCGCCGCGTCCCCGGGGCTCTCGTTGTCGGAGCCGATGATCCAGATGAGCGACGCGCGGGACCGGGAGAAGTCGCACCAGCTGACCGTGATGTCGGTCACCGCGTCTCCGAAGCCGAGGGGCTTTCCGTCGCCCGCCTGGGCCTCGAACGAGATGTGGTCGAGCCAGAAGCCTCGGCCGAAGCGCACGCGCAGGAGGGTCCGCCGGTCGGGCGCCCCGCCCGTGAAGCGGACGTTGTGCACGACGATGTTGTTCGAAGGCTCCGTGCCGCGCCCCGTGAAGAGGTTGAGGGTGTGCCCGCCGATTCCGATGTTCGCGCCGCGTCCGTCGATCGTCGTGTCGTCGTACACGTAGGCCAGGCCGCTCAGGTCGATCGTGCCCGTCAGGCCCGGGCTGAAGTAGATCCACGTCGGCCCCGTCTCGGCGAGCGCCGCCCGGAGGCTGCCCGCGCCCGAAGCGTTGGTGTTGGTGACCTCGATGAGCCGCCCGCCCGCGCCGCCCGTCACGCCGCGCCCGTAGCCGACGATGTCGTTCAGGAGCGCCTCGTGGCCGGTGAACGCGCCGTCCGGCACGCAGGCGCCCGCTTCGCAGCGCTCCCCGGCCATGCACGCGGGCCCGGCGCCGCAGCCCTCCGGGGCCGGCGCGCACACGTTGGAGTCGCACACCTCACCCGCGCCGCAGTCGGCGTCCTCCGCGCACTCCGGCGCCACGCCGCGCTCGAGCGTCACGCTCTCGAAGGCCGCCTCCACCAGGGACGGCGGGTCGTTCGCGGTGAGCGAGAGGCCGACCAGGATCTCCTCGGGCATGACGACCGTGTAGGCGCCGATCGCGGTCCACGTCTCGCCGTCGGCCGACGCGTAGCCGCGGAACGTGTCCCCGCTCCTCACGAGCCGCAGCCAGTAGGGGGCCGCGGTGATCGGGCCGGCCGTCCCCGTCGTGGTCTCGCCCGCGCTCTCGCGGCGGTCCAGCTTGATGGGGTTGGCGGCGTCATGAGACACGAGCACGTGGGCGTGC
This sequence comes from Sandaracinaceae bacterium, assembly GCA_004213565.1. Taxonomy (GTDB): domain Bacteria; phylum Myxococcota_A; class Polyangia; order Polyangiales; family Sandaracinaceae; genus JAVJQK01. The sequence goes on along the minus strand of SHBB01000191.1, from coordinate 13,329 downwards.
GCGGCGTCCGCGTCGAGGCTCTCGCGCATCATCAGCCCCGCCTTCGCCCACGGGTCCATCGCGTCGAAGCGCGCGACGCGCGCGGTGATCGAGCCGTCTCCGCGGAGCGTCTGGTAGACGAAGCGCAGCTCGTCCTCCGTGCCCCAGATGTCGCGCCCCGAAGCCTCCACCGTGTGCACGCCGGTCGATGGATCGCACGTCCAGCTGCCGGCCAGCTCGACCGGGCCCAGGTCCTCGCTCGTCCAGTCGTCGCAGGACGAGGGCGTCGGCGCGTCGGGGGGGCGGGCGTCGATCGGCCTCGGGCCCGCGTCGTCCGCGGCCGCGTCGGTGCCCCGCGGCTCGACCGCCCCGTCGCAGGCCGCGGCCGTCACCAAGAACAGAAACAGCCACCGCTTCGCCATGCGCGTCGTCATCCTCCGAGCGTAGAGCGACGGCGCGCGCTGCGCGCGGCTCGAATCGGCCGCTGTACGGCGTCAGCGCTCGTACGCGCCGAGGTCGAAGGCGCCGGGCGCGCGGGGGGCGCCGTCGTGGTCGTACGCGTGCTCGGTGTCGACGCCGAGATCGAGCAGCGCGCTGTCGGCGCGCAGGCGCAGCGCGCCCGCCTCCGCGTCCTCGAAGCCCGTGGGGAGGGTGGTGATCGCCGTCCCCTCTGGCGGTGCGTAGCCCACGTTCGCGAAGTTGCAGTGGTCGAGGGTCAGCTCGACGGGCGCGCTCCCTCCCGAGACCGCCGGGCCGCGACGTCAGACGAGCGCGAGGAACGCCTGCAACAGCTCCGACGCGTGTGGGCTCGGGCGGAAGCGCGACAGCGCGCGGGCGCGCTCGTCGACGCTCATGCCGGCGGAGTACGCGTCGAGGTAGTGCTCGTAGCGGCGGCGGTTCGCGAGGTGGTCCAGCTCCGGGTGGAACTGGACGCCCCACACGGGCTCGCCCGGCACGCGCAAGGCCTGGAGCGGAGACCGCTCGCTGCGGGCCAGGTTCTCGAAGCCGTCCGGCAGCCGGTCCGCGTGGTCCTTGTGACCTTGCTGCGCCTCGAAGCGTGCCGGCAGCGATCCGAGCACGGGGTCGGCGCGGCCGGCGTCGGTCAGCTCCATCTCGTAGGTGCCCACCTCGGTGCGGCTCTCGTCGTGCACGATCTCGCCCCCGTGCGCGGCGACGAGGCACTGGAATCCGTAGCAAGACGCGAAGGTGGGGTGGCCGACGGCCGAGACCTCCCGGAGGAGCTCGAGCAGGTGGTCGAGGCCGGGCTGGTTGCGCTTCGACACGTTGTAGTCGCCGCTGCCGCCCACCATCAGGGCGTCGTAGCCACGCACCTCGGAGAGCGTGGGCGAGCGCCCGACCGCGTCCCACACCCCGAAAGCGCTGCGCGCGAGGCGCGTCCGCGTGGCGAAGCACTCGAGCTCGTGCTCGCGCATTGGGTCCTCGGCGTCCCGGACCTGGATCAACAACACCCTCAGCGTCCGCTGCATGGCTCCCCCTGAAAACATCGCGTGAGCCGCGAGAAGCGGACCTTTCTACGGGGTCCCCCGTCGACTGGCAACACCCCAACCGGACGGTCGAGCCCCGGCTGGGGTGGTCGCCGCCTCCGGACGGGGTTAAGGACCTGGCGTGGACGACCTCCCCATCAGCCGCCGCATCGTGATCCCCGCGGCGGATCTCTCGTGGAGCGCCGCGACCTCGTCGGGCCCGGGTGGCCAGAACGTGAACAAGGTCGCGACGAAGGTCGACCTGCGCTTCGACCTCGAGGGCACCACCGCGCTCCGCGAGGAGGTGAAGGGCCGTCTGCGCCGGCTCGCGGCCAATCGCCTCGACAAGGAGGGCCGCGTGATGATCACGAGCCAGGCCACGCGCGACCAGTCGCGCAACCTGGAGGACGCGCGCGAGAAGCTCGCCGCGCTGATCAAGAGCGCCCTCTACCCGCCGAAGAAGCGCAAGAAGACGCGGCCGTCGCGCGGCGCCAAGGAGCGTCGGCTGAAGGCGAAGAAGCAGCACGCCGACAAGAAGCGCAACCGCAAGTCGGTCGACTGGTAGCGGCTCAGTCGGACGCGCAGGCGTCCGCGAGGTGGTTCAAGAGCCAGCTGCCCGCGGGTCCGGGCGGGTCTGCGGTGCGAGAGATCGCGCTGAGCGGGACGTCCACGTCCTTCGGCTGGTTGGCGAACACGATCTCGACCAGCAGGCCCGCGTCGAGATCTTCGCGCACCGCGTGCACCGGCATGTTGCCCCAGCCGAAGCCGTTCAGCAGCAACATGCGTTTCGTGTGGAGATCCGCGATGCGCCACGTGCGCTCCGAGAGGACGCCGCGGTCGAGCCCCTCGGTGAGCGAGCTCCGATCGGTCACGACGATCTGGATCTCGTCCCGCAGCGCGTCCTCGCCGATGGGCCCGTCGACGGCGGCGAGGCGGTGCGAGGCGGCGCAGACCTGGGCCATCGGCACGCGGGTCAGCGGCTTGACGCTGAGCGAGCGCGGGTAGTCGGTGAAGTCGACCGCGATGCCGATCTGGCAGACCCCGTCGTCGACGAGCTTCACGACCGCGCCGAGGGCCTCGACGCGGAGGTGCAGGTCGACGAGCGGGAAGCGCTCCTTGAAGGCGCGGATCCCGTCGAGGAGCGCCTGCGAGGGGAAGAGCATGTCCACGGCCAGGCTCAGCCGGGCCTCCACCCCGGACGAGATGCTCTTGGCCCGCGCGTGCAGGAGATCGACGCGCTCGTCGACCGCCTTCGCGTCCGCCACCAGGGCGCGGCCCGCGTCGGTGAGCACCGGCTTGCGGCCGGAGCGGTCGAAGAGCTCCACCTCCAGCAGCCGCTCGAGGTTCGCGATGGAATAGCTGATGGCGGACTGCACGCGCCGCAGGCGCTTGGCCGCGCCGGAGAAGCTCCCCTCCTCGACCACGCACAGGAAGACCTTGATCTGGTCGAGCGTGATGGGTGCTTCTAGGTCGCTCATGTCCCCGTCGTCTCGGTGGCGATCACTCCGCGCCGGCGTCGCCCTCGGGCGCGCTCAGCTCGATGAGCGTCGTGCCCTCGTCGCCCGCGTGGGGGTGGCAGGAGTAGCAGCTGAAGCCCTCGCCGGTCTCCTCGTCGAAGTCCGCGCCGCCGACGAGCGTCTGCATCGTGGGGAGCACGTCGTTGAACATGAAGCGGACCATCTCGGGGTAGTCGCGCACCATCTGGTGCTGCTCGGGGGTGCCCGTGGCCGGGAGCGCGGGGAGGGCCGCCGACGGCATGTCGAAGCCGTTCTCTCGCGGGTTGGGCCCGTGGCACGTGGGGCAGCCGAAGTCCGCGTACCGCTCTCCGTCGAAGGCCTGGAAGCGCTCGCCCATGCGAGGCACGACCTCGGCCATCATCCAGCGCGCCTGCGCCTCGTGATCCATCTCGTCCCACGCCACCGGAGGGCTGGGAACCGCCTCCTCGATGGCCTCGTCGCCGGTCGTGACCGTCTCCTCGGTGACCTCGGCTTCGTCTTCGGCCGCGGCGCCGCAGCCCGAGAGCGCCAGGAAAATGAGCGCGAACGTGATCCTCATCGGGTTCCTCCGCGCGCGACTCTACCCGGTGACGAGCAGCGACTCCACGCGTTCGAGCAGCTCGGGAGGCCGGAAAGGCTTCTGCAGGAAGTGGGTGTGCGCGTCGCTGCTCGCCTGCGTGTCCGGGTACCCGCTCATGACCAGGATGGGGAGCGCGGGCGAGCGCTCGCGGAGGACGGCCATCACCTCGCTGCCGTGTCGACGCGGCATGGTCAGGTCGAGGACGACGAGGTCGAAGGGGCCCTCGGAGTCGTAGGCTTCGATCCCGTCCTGGCCGTCGAAGGCGGTGCGAACGCGCGCGCCGGCGCGGGAGAGGAGCGACTCCACGGCCCGCAGCACGAGCGGCTCGTCGTCCACCACCAGCACGCGAAGCCCGTCGAGCGACGCGGGCCTCGGGGGCTGCACGGCCGGCGCGTCGACGGTCGAGGCCGGCCAGTGGATGCGCACCGTCGTCCCCTCGCCCTTCGCGCTGTCGATGTCGAGCACCGCTCCGTGGCTCCGGACCACGCCGGTCACCACCGCGAGCCCGAGCCCGCGACCTTGCGCCTTGGTGCTGAAGAAGGGATCGAGCGCGCGCCCGAGCGTGTCGCCGTCCATGCCTCGGCCGTCGTCGCGCACTTCGATCCGGACCCAACGCTCGACCCCGTCCGAGGCGTGACCGATTCGGCCGGCTGGCGCCTCGCTCGCGGCCGAGAGTGAGACCGTGATCTCACCCGCGGATCCGTCGAGCGCCTCCGCCGCGTTGGAGAGCAAGTTGAGGAGCACCTGGCGGAGCTGCGCCGGGTCGGCCTCGATGGGAGGCACGGCGATGTCCTCGGCCACGCGGAGCGTCGCGTTCTTGGGCAGCGCGGCGTTGAGCAGCTCCCCCATGTCGGCCACCGCCTCGCCCACGTCGATCGCGTCGCGCTCGGTGCGGGCCTTGCCGGCGTAGGTCAGCACCTGCTGCGTCAGCTCCGCGGCGCGCATCGACGCGAGCACGATGTGCGACAGCGCCTCGCTCGACGGGTGGTCGTCGTCCAGATCGAGCTTCGCCACCTCGGCGTTGCCCATGATGGCCATGAGCAGGTTGTTGAAGTCGTGGGCCACGCCGCCGGCCAGCACGCCGAGGCTCTCGAGGCGCTGCGACTCTTGCATCCGTTCATCCATCACGCGCCGCTGGGCCTCGGCCTCCCGGCGCTCGAGCAGCAGGCCGACGAGCCGACCGAGCAGCTCGAGCGAGTCGCGATCGGCCTCGTTGGAGGGCTGCGGCCGTGGGGTGTGACGCAGCAGGGACAGGATCCCCCAGGCCTCGTCCTCGACGAAGACGGGCACGGTCATGGAGGATCGCACCGAGAGCCGTCGCGTCGCTTCGCTCGCGCCCTCGGGGAGGTCATCCATCAGCCGCGCCCGCCGCTCCGCGAACATCTGACGGATGTCCGGCGAGACGGGCAGGCTCGCGCCTGGCGCCAGGGGACCGCCGGCCGGGAACGCGCGCACGATCTCGCACTCGAGGGCGGCCTGGTCCACGCGCGCGAGCGTGCCGAGCTCCATGCCGAACGCCGTCACCGCGGTCTCGATGAGCGAGTCGAGCTGCGCCGACACCGTCGCCGCGGGGTTCGTCGCTTCGAAGAGGGAGCGGAGCCTCGCGCTCTGGGTGGCGACCTCTCGCTCGGCCTGCTCGCGGAGCGACACCGCGCCGATCGCGGCCGCGGTGAGCTGGAGGGTGCGCCGCATCGGCGTCGACCACCGCCGCTCCGCTTCGCAGTCGATGAACCCGATGTGACCACGGCAGCGCCCGCGCACCAGGACCGGCACCATGAGCACGGCGCGCGCGCCCGTCGACGCGAGCCCCTCGCGCGCCGCGTCGGAGATCTCCGAGGCCCGCAGGGCCACGACCTCGCCGCGCGCGAGCCGCTCCATGGCCGCGCGCGCATCGGGGGAGGCCTCTCGCTCGCTGAAGACGCCCGGGTCGTCGATCGCGGGGATCTCGTCGGCGTGCCACTCGTGCGTGAGGCGCACCGTCGGACGCCCGGTCGCGCTCACGCCGTGCATCGCGCTGTAGATGCGGTGGGCCGTCGTGGCCCTGCCCACCGTCTCGAGCACCGAGGGCAGCGCCTCCTCGGCGTCGCTCGCCTGGAGCAGCTTCGCCAGCGCGAGGGTGGCCCCGTTGAGCAGCCGCTCGAGCGCGCTCGCCTCCTGCTCGGCCTGCTTGCGCCGGCTGATGTCGCTCGTGATGCCGAGCCAGCGCACGACCTCGCCGTGCGCGTCGCGGACCGGGTGGGCGCGCGTCTCGACCCAATCGTAGCGCCCGTCCGCGTCGGCCACACGGTGCTCGATCGGCGACGTCGCCTGCACGAGGCCCGAGAGGGCGGCGCGGTCGTCGGGATGCACGCGCTCGAAGTAGGCCATCGCGTCGGCGTACGCGGTCTCCCGCGGCAGCCCGAGGAGCCGCTCGAGCGCGGGGCTGACGTAGAGCGTGCGAGACATGTCTGCGCTCGTGACGAAGACGATGTCGTTGAACACGTCCCCGAGCTCTCGGAAGACCCCCTCGATGCTTCTCAGGGACGCCGCGAGGTCCACCTTCCGTCGACGCTCGGCGCGGAAGGCGAGGATCTGCAAGCGCTGCGTGAGCGCGGCCTTGGGCAGGTCCAGCGGGAGGTGGTCGTCGGCGCCCGCCTCGAGCGCCGTTGAGAGTTGGTCCGCGTCCATCGAGCGATCGGCCACGACCACCAGCGGGCGCGCCGCGCGGGCGGTGTCGGCGAAGGGCCGCAGCGTCTCTTCGAGCTCCGCGGCGCCGCAGAACAGGAGGTCTTCGTGCTCGTGCCCGTCCGGGGCCAGCTCCACGACGGAGAGCTCGGCGAGCACCTCCGACCACTCCGGCGACAGCGTGACGGTGCTTCGGTATGTGACGGTTGGTCGGGACACGCGGTTCTCGCTCCACCCCCCAGGGAAAGCGGCTCCCCCCAGATATCCGCATTGGCGTTACGGACATAGTCCCCAAACAGTGGCGTGCCCCGCGTCGCGGGCGTCACTCGAAGCGGGGGTAGAGCGCCTCCGCGAAACGATCCGCCAGCGCGCGCACGCCGGTCTCGGCCGCGAGCTTCTCCACCGCCGCCTCGAGGTCCGCGCGCGCCGTCACGCGGTAGCTCGACGCGCGCGGCGCCAGGCTCGGCAGCCACGCGGTGTGGAGCGAGAAGCCGGTTCGCCACTCGGGGGAGGCCAGCTTGCACACGGGACCCGCGGCGAGGTCGCCCGCGTCCAGCACCCACAGCTCGGTTCGCGCGTCCGTGTAGACGGTGCCGACGAGGTAGCCGTCGAGGGGCGAGCTGGCGTTCGGCTTCGGCACGAGCTGGAGCGAGCCCGCCATCACGCCCACGGGCAGCGCGTATCGGTCGCCGATGGTCAGGCTCGCCGTGTCGAGCCGGACGATGCCCGAGGGCCGCCCGCCGTCGGCCATCGCGCGGATCACCGAGAGCGGCGTCTCGCGGTGCGGGTAGCGCTCGTAGAGGTCGTAGACGAAGCGCGTGAGCAGGTCCGGGAAGACGCCCTCCGTGCACCACCAGAGGTGCTCGATGCGCTCCGGGAGCGGGTCCTCGGTGTTGAGCTGCTGCCCCGCGTAGAGCGCGATCGCCCAGCCGAGGTCATCGTCCGTCAGGACCTTCTGGTCGCGCACTTCCCCCGTCTCGGCGTCGATCACGTAGCGGCCGAAGCGTCCGACGTCCATCGCGCCCACGGCGAGCATGCCGTGCAGCGCGTCGTCCGCGCTCGCCCCGTCGTACGCGGAGACGTCGTAGGGGCGGATCCACTCGGCGAGATCGGTCGCGGGGGCGTGCGCGACGTGCAGGACCAGCTGGCCGTTCGCGTCGTCGTAGTCCGCGAGGAAGTGGTCGGCCTCCACCGGGATCTCGACGCGCCGGCAGGGCACGCGCTTGACCCCGTCGTCTCCGACCTGGGCGTCCGCGCGCAGGTCGGCGCGCTTCAGGACGTAGAAGACGGTGTAGGGGAGCTGCGGCTTGGTCAACAGCGCGCGCAGCAGCATGTCGAAGCCGTCGGGGGTCATGGGATCGTTGAACGCCGATTGCATGCCGATCTTGAAGCCCGTCTCGAGCACCACGACGTGCTCGCGGGTGACGGCGATCTGGTGGACCGACTGCGCGATGCCGACCTCGCCCCCGCTCGGCAGCACCATGCGCCAGCGCTCGAAGCGCCCGCTCCCATCCCAGCGCACCACGTCCGTGAAGGTGTCCGGCAAGAACGGCAGCCACGTGTCCTGGAAGCGCTCGAGGCAGCGGTCGACGCGGGTCGTGGCCCGCTCGAAGTGCTTGAGCAGCCAGCGATAGGCCTTCTCGACGCCGGCGAAGGTCGCCATCTGATGAAAGACATGTTGTGCCCAGCGAGGGAGCTTGCTCAGGAGCGCGACGAGCGGCACCGTCAGCGCGAAGTTGGCGATGCCGCGCCCGTAGTTGACGGTGAACAGCTCGCCGCTCTCCCGGTCGTAGGCGGGGTGCGCGGGGCTGAGCACGGTCGGGAAGACCTGCTCGGGGAGCGCCTCCGGGCGCCAGTCGTGCCGGTCGCCGACCGGGGTGACCACCTCGAGCGAGACGGGATCGATCTCGACCGGGCGGCCCGCGTCGTAGGTGAGCACCAGCCGGGTGGGCGCGTCCTCGATCTTCATCGGGGTGAAGGCGGTGTTGGCGAAGTCACGCGTGCCGAGGAGGCTGATCCGGACGAGCCCCGCGTTCGCGAAGCGGAACCGCTCGAGCTCGGGGTCGGTGTGCGTCAGCTCGTCCGCGACGTAGTCGAACGTCTTCGCGAGCCGGCTCGTGAGCGTCGGCCCGTCCGCGAGATCGAAGCGCGTGACGAGGCCGTCTCCCACCATCAACGTCGTGCGCCGCGCGGCCGGCTCCGCGTCGAACGTGTGCGCGGGAGACACCATGAACAGGTGGCCGCCGAGGTCGTCCGGATACTCGCCTTCGACCACGTCGAGGGGCAGGGCCGTCTGCTCCGTGCGAACGGTGTCGACGACCGACCGAGGGCAGCGAGGCTTCATGGCGCGAGAATATCGTGAAGCTCCTTGCGGTGTCAGCGTGATCGGAGAAGATCGGTGCACCCGTGATCAAGTACATCGGCAGCAAGCGGAAGCTCCTCGCGCCCATCGTCGCCGGCGTCTGCGGTTTCGGAGGGACCCGGAGCGCGCTGGATCTCTTCAGCGGCACCGCGCGTGTGGGCCATGCGCTCAAGCAGGCCGGCCTGCACGTGACCGCGAACGACCACCTCGCCTACGCGTCGACCCTGGCGCGCTGCTACGTGGGCGCCGACGCACGAGAGTGGCGGGCCGAGGCGGAGGCCGTGATCGCCTCCCTCGCGGACGCCGCGCCGCAGGATGGTTGGTTCACGCAGGCGTTCTGCCGCGACGCGCGCTACCTGCAGCCCGAGAACGGTCAGCGCGTCGAGGGGGTGCGCGCGGCGATCACGGCGCGAGGCCTGCCGCCGGCGCTCGAGGCGATCGCCTTGACCTCGCTGATGGAGGCCGCCGACCGCGTGGACTCCACGACGGGCGTGCAGATGGCGTACCTGAAGAAGTGGGCCAAGCGCAGCTTCAACCCGCTCACTCTCCGCGTGCCCGCGCTCACCGAAGGCCCGGGCGAGGCGCTCCGCATGGAGGCGGAGGACGCGGCGCAGGTGGAGGCGGACGTGGCGTACCTCGACCCGCCCTACAACCAGCACAGCTACCTCGGGAACTACCACGTGTGGGAGACGCTGGTTCGCTGGGACGCGCCCGAGACCTACGGCATCGCCAACAAGCGGGTCGACTGCCGGACGTACAAGAACCCGTTCAACAGCCGGCGCCGCATCGCCGACGCGATGGCGCGTGTGATCGAGCGCGTGCGGGCCCGCGAGCTCGTCGTGAGCTTCAGCGACGAGGGCTTCCTCGATCGCGCGGAGCTGGTCGAGATGCTCTCGGCGCGTGGACACGTGCGGGTCGCGACGACGGGCTTCGACCGTTACGTCGGAGCGAAGATCGGCATCCACTCCCCGGCCGGGGAGAAGGTGGGGCGGGTGAGCCACACCCGGAACCGCGAGATGATCTTCCTTGTCGGACCCGATCGCGCGCGCGTCGAGCGGGCCGCGGCCGCCGTGGAGGCGTCCTTCACGGCTACGGGACTGAAGCCGGAGCAACAGCTGGATTTGATTCCTTGACTTTCATCTCTCTCTGTCGCATACCCTCTCCATCATGACCCGCCGCACCTATCGCCTCTGGCGAGCGAGCCTCCTCTCCAGCACGATTTCGATCGGAGCCGCGGTGCCGGTCTGATCCGTCTCTCCTGACGCGATCACGCTACCGCCCGCGCCTCCAGGCCCGGGCGGTTTTTCGTTCCGTCGGGTCGACCCCGAGACGGGGTGTCGGGGGATCTGGTACCCCCACCCGGTTGTAGCCCGGGCGCCTTCGGGCATTGCAGGTTCGAGTCCTGCCACCCCGATGGGTGACGTATTTCGGTGCGTCATCAAATGGACATCTGCCTCCAGAACAAACCGCATAGGTCGGGCGCTGAGTGCGCAGGCGGGCTTCCAACCCCCGCCGTGCAGGGTTCGATTCCCTGACGACCTGTCGCTCGTGGTCCAACGGTGACGACGCCGGTCTGATATGCCGGAGATGGCAAGAACGACTCTGCCCGAGCGGATTCGATGTCGGGGAAGAAGCGCCCCCTCGCCGAGCGTATGCCTGGCGTGGACCCGGAGCGCTCGAAGGCTCGACAGCTCGCGTCCCGCGCGTGGTTCGAGCTGCGCGCGAGTCGTCTCCGCGCCGTCCGCGCGGTCAGGGACCTGCGCTCCCCGCCCCCGCGAGGTCGTCGCGGCGCGCTGAAGGAGATGCGGCCCCTGGTCGTCTCCCGCACCCCGCTCTGGACGGTCGAGCCCGGTCCGGAGCGACGCCTCGAGGCGGGCAAGGTGCACAACCTCCGCATCGCCGCGCGGCGGCTGGACGATCTCTCCTTCGGGCCGGGCGAGGTCTTCTCCTTCTGGCGCCACGTCGGCCGCCCGAGTCGGTGGGCCGGCTACGCGCTCGGGCGAGAGGTGCGGGAGGGGTGCCTGGTGCCGTCGGTGGGCGGGGGCCTCTGCCAGCTCAGCAACGCGCTCTACGACGCGGCGCTCCAGGCGGGCTTCGAGATCGTGGAGCGCCACGCGCACTCGGTGGTCGTGCCGGGATCGCTGGCGGAGCGCGGGCGCGACGCGACGGTGTTCTGGAGCTACGTCGACCTGCGCTTCCGCGCCCCGGCCGGCTTCGGCCTGCGGGTGAAGCTCGACGCGACCCACCTCGAGGTCGCGCTGCTCGCGCCGGGCGCTCCTCTGGTGAAGGGCGGCGCGACGGGGGGCGACGTCGACGCGGTGGTCGAGCGCACCGGCCCGACCGGCAGCTGCGCGAGCTGCGCGCGGACTTCGTGCGTGTCCAACGCGCCCTCGCTCGCGAGACCGATCGGTCGCACCGCCTACCTGCTCGACGGCGTCAGCCCGGAGATCGACGCGTGGGTGTCGGCCGAGCGCGGTCGGGGGGACGTGCTCCACGTGCCGCTCGACGGCGCGCGGTGGGGGCGGGCTCGCTACGCCTGGACCACCGAGGGCTTCGGCGCGGTCACCCAAGCCTGGCCACTCGCGATCCGGCGGGCCGCGGAGAGCCGTCGGCTGGCTTCCCAGGGCGCCGCGCGGCAGCGGGCGCAGCTCGCCTCGGACGAGCGGCTCGCGGCGTGGATGGCGGCGCGGCTCGGCCCGGAGGATCTGCACTTGGTGGTGCACCAGCACCTGCTGCCGTTCCTCTGGCGCGCGGGCGCGCTCGGGGGGCGCACCTTCGACGTGGTGATGAAGCGGCTGCCGCTGCGAGCGCTCCAGGCTCGCCTCGACGCGGCCGCGCGGCGCCACCCCGAGAGCCCCACCCTCGCCGACTTCCGGGCGCCGCCCCGTCTGGCCGACGACGAAGAGGCCGCGCTCCGTGCCGCGCGTCGCGTCATCACCCCACACGCCGAGCTGGCGTCCCTCTTCGGGCCGCGCGCGGTGAAGCTGCCGTGGCGTCTGCCGCGAGGTGCGGCGCGGAGGCGCGCCATGCCCGATGGCGACGCCGTCGTCTTCCTCGGTCCGGTCGTCGGGCGCGAGGGCTGCTACGACCTGCGGGCAGCCATGCGGGACGTCGACCGGCCCCTCGTCGTCGCGGGGCACGATCTGGAGGGCGGCTTCGACTGGCAGCGCGTCGTGCGCGCTTTTGCCGATCCGATCTCCGACGCCGCGTTGATCGTCGCCCCCTCTTGGATCGGGGCGAACCCCCGCCCGTTGCTGCGCGCGCTCGGCCGGGGCGTCCCGGTCATCGCGAGCCGCGCGTGTGGCCTCGGCGCTCTCCCGGGCGTCACCGAGATCGACGCGGGCGACGTCGCGGCGCTTCAGTCCTCGATCTCCTCGCTCAGCTCGCCGCGGAGCGAGCGGCCGGCGAGCGCGCGCACCTCGTCTGGCGAGAGGCCCTGACCGAGCAAGAACGCGAGCTTCGCCAGCGCCGCCTCCGGCGTCATGTCCGCGCCCGGCACCACTCCGGCGTCCAGCACCGCGCGGCCGGCCGCGTAGCTCGCGCGCACGTGCCCCTTCAGGCACTGCGTGACGTTGACGATCACCACGCCGCGCTCGGAGGCCTCGCGCAGCACGCCGAGCAGGTCGTCGTCCCGGTCGGGCGCGTTGCCGCTCCCGAACGTCTCGAGCACGAGGCCTTCGAGCGGGGGCCGGAGGAAGTTCTCGAGGATGGCGCGCGTGATGCCGGGATAGAGCCGGAGCGCGGCCACGTGGGGGCTCAGCTGCGTGTGCACTTGCAGCCCGCCGAGCTCCGGCGAGCGCACCAGGTTCCACCGCACCTCCACGTCGATGCCCACCTCGGCGAGCGGCGGCAGGTTGGGCGAGTCGAACGCGTCGAGCCCGGCGGCGTCGACCTTGGTCGAGCGGCAGCCGCGCAGGAGCTTGTGGTGGAAATACAGCCCCACCTCCGGGATCCGGTAGTGGCCCGCGATCCCGAGCGCGCCGAGCAGGTTGTCGAGCGCGTCGTTCCGCAGCTGCTCGAGCGGGATCTGCGCGCCGGTCAGGATCACCGGCTTGGTCAGCCCCGCGAGCATGAAGCTCAAGGCGCTGGCCGTGTACGCCATCGTGTCGGTCCCGTGCACGATGACGAACGCGTCGTAGTCGTCGTAGAACCGACCCACGTCCCCCGCGAAGCGCGCCCAGTCCGCGAGCGCGAGGTTCGCCGAGTCCAGGGGAGGGCTATAAGGCTCGATGTCGTAGCGGATCCGCCGGTTGCTCCGGGACGGATAGGTGGTGAAGCGCGGTTGGGTCGGGTCGTGGAGCTGCGGCTGCTGCGCGATCTTGTCGGCGAACCAGCCCTCGATGGGCTCGAAGCCCCGAGGACCCTTCTTCATACCGATGGTGCCCCCGGTATAGAGCACCATCACCCGCGACACCGGCTCCGCCATCGCGCCGGACCGTAGCACCCCGCCGGGGGGGAGCCGCATCGGGTGGGGCTGGCGCGGCGTCTCGAGGGCTCTGCTGTGCGCGGTCCGAGGCGGGGATCGCCTGCGCGGCCGCCTGCGCTTCCGCCTCCGCTTCCGCGTCCGCCTCCGCCTCCGCTTCCGCGTCCGCCTCCGCGTCCGCCTCCGCCCGCTTCCGCCTCCGCCTCCGCCTCCGCCTCCGCCTCCGCCGCCGCGTCCGCCTCCGCGTCCGCCTCCGCGTCCGCCTCCGCGTCCGCGTCCGCCTCCGCCTCGGAATCCGCCTCCGCCTCCGAATCCGCTCCCGCTCCCGTTTCCCGCTCCCG
>SHBB01000190.1 GCA_004213565.1 Sandaracinaceae bacterium | reverse complement strand
AAGGCTCGACGAGCCGGACTGGGCGCGGGCCCCGATCCTGGGGGACTTCGTCGAGCGGGTGCCGGATCCCGGAGGCACGCCGCCGGTGCGGACCGAGGCGCGGGTGCTGCTCGACGACGGCGCGGTCTACGTGGCGGTGACGAGCTACCTGGCGCCGGGCGAGACGCCGCGGGCGCTCGAGCTGACGCGGGACTCGTTCCGGATCTGGAGCGACGACGCGGTCACGCTCAAGTTCGACGTGCGGCGCGACCGACGCAGCACGGTGGGGTTCGCGGTGAACCCGGCGGGCGCGCAGATCGACTTCGTCGCGCTCGACAACGGGCGGTCGTTCCGGCGTGAGTACGACGCGGTCTGGGAGGCGGGGACGCACGTGCGCGAGGACGCGTGGGTGGCCGAGTTCCGCATCCCGTCCGCGGCGCTGCGGCTGCCGCCGGGCGACGAGCACCGGATCTTCGGGTTCAACGTCACGCGCGATCACAACGCGGAGCAGGCCACCTACGACTGGTCGCACCTCCCGCCGGAGTTCGGCGCGGCGTCGGCGCTGCACTACGGCGACCTCGGCGGGCTCGCGGGGCTCGGGGGAGGGCGCATCCTGATCGTCAACCCGTACGTGCTGGCCGCGTGGCCGGCGCGGCCGGAGTGGAACATGCCCCTCGAGCTGCGCGCGGGCGGCGAGGTGCGCACCCGGCTCGGAGAGGACATCTGGGGCGAGCTCACCTTCTTGACGGACTTCGCGGAGGTCGACCTCGACTCGCAGGTGGTCAACCTCGACCGCTTCCCGCTCTTCTTCCCGGAGCGTCGTCCGTTCTTCCTGACCGGGCTCGACGTGTTCCAGTTCGGCGCGCTCGAGGAGGCGCAGCTCTTCTTCACGCGCCGCATCGGGCTCGACGACGACGCCAACCCCGTGCCCATCTACGGCGGGCTCAAGGCGTACGGGCGGGAGGGCATCTTCTCGTTCGGTGTGCTCGACGTGGCCACGGGCGCCACGGACGCGCAGCCGGCCGCGAACTGGGGCGTGGCGAGGCTCCGCGCGAACCTCGGAGACGCGTCCTACGTCGGCGCGCTCGTCGGCAGCCGCACGAACCTCTCCAGCGAGCAGGGGCTGTTCCCCTCCGAGCTCGACCCCTCGCCGCACTGGTCCGTGGGCCTCGACGGGCTGGTGCGCGCCCTCGACGGCCGGCTCGAGCTCAACGGCTTCGGGGCCTTCACGCACCGCGAGGGTGAGGACGCGGCCGAGGGGCTCGCGGGCCGCGCCGAGGTGCGCTGGAGAGGGGAGCAGTGGATGCCGTCGCTCAGCGCGCTCTACCTGCAGGAGGGCTTCGAGCCCGAGCTGGGCTTCCTCAGGCGACCGGCCATCGCGCAGGGAAACGCCTCGAGCCCGCTCGTGCTCCGTCAGCCCGCCTCGGGGATCCGCACGCTGACGGTCGGGGTGAGCGGCCGGGTCGAGGCGAGCGACACCCTCGACGAGCTGCTGCGGCTGTCGGGCGGCTGGTCAATCGTGCTCGAGACCGACGAGCGGCTGAGCTTCGAGGCCGACGCGGACTACGTGCAGGACGTCGTGCGCGAGCCGTTCACGCTCGTCAACGACGTCGCGATCGAGGCGGGCGAGTACCGCGGCGTGCGCGCCCACGTCGGCTTCGACACGCCCGACAGCCGGAACCCCGTGCTCGGCCTGGATGTCACGGCGCAGAACGCCTTCTTCGGAGGCTCGCTCTACCGCGCCGACGCGAGCGTCTCGGCTGCCTTCGGCGCGCACTTCCGGGCCGAGGTCGGCGCGTCGGGCGCGCTGCTCGACTTCCGCGAGCACGACCTGATCCCGACCCTGGCCTTGAACTCGCTGCTCAGCGTCACGCCGAGCCCGCAGCTCGTCATCGACGCGGTGGGCCAGCTCAACACGGTGCAGGACCGGTTCATCGGCATGCTGCGGCTGCGCTGGCGCTACCTGCCGGGGAGTGACCTGTTCCTGGTCTGGCGCGAGGTCGTCGACTACGAGGGGGTGGTGACCACCGAAGAGCAGGTCACGCTCAAGATCAGCTACCGCTACGACGCGGTCTTGTGAGCCCCATGAAGATCCTCTTCGAGACCGAGCGCTTGATCGGCGGCACCTGGGACCCGGAGCGGCACGCCGAGGCCGCGCTCGAGATCTACGGAGACCCCGAGGTCACCCGCACCATCGGCGGCGAGACCGTGCCCGACGT
Organism: Sandaracinaceae bacterium; assembly: GCA_004213565.1. GTDB lineage: Bacteria > Myxococcota_A > Polyangia > Polyangiales > Sandaracinaceae > JAVJQK01. The sequence goes on along the minus strand of SHBB01000190.1, from coordinate 12,711 downwards.
CGCGACCCTCGCGGCGCGCATGCGCAAGGCGCTCCCCATCTACGAGGAGTGGGGCGAGCCCTACGCCTGGGTGCCGCTCTTCCGCCGTCCGCTTCCTGGGGGCGAGCCGGGCGCGCTCGTGGGCGCGGGCCTCCTCAAGCCTCTCCCCGACGCGAACCGCGAGCCGACGGACGCCATCGAGGTCGGGTGGCACCTGGCCCGCGCCCACTGGGGCCACGGCTACGCCACCGAGGCCGGTCGGGCGCTGATCCATCGCGGCTTCGCCCACCTCGACGTCGACGTGCTCCACGCCGTCGTGGACCCGGGCAACCAACGGAGCTGCGCGGTGGCCGAGCGCTGCGGCATGCGACACGTCGGCCAGACCAGCCGCTGGTACGGCAAGACCCTCGAGCACTTCGAGATCCGCCGCCCGCGCGCATAGCTCCCGAACGCAGAGAGCCCGCTCGACGCGCGAGCGGGCTCCGAGCGAGCGCGAGCGCAGCCTCAGGAGAGGACGCTGGCGAGCGGCGTGTACTCGACCTCGACGTCGCTGGCGACCGCCTCGTAGGTGCAGGCGCCGTCCCAGGTGTTGACGCCCTTGGCGAGCGGCGCGTCCGAGCGGACCGCGGCCTCGACGCCCTCGTTGGCGATCTTGAGCGCGTAGCGCGCGGTCACGTTCGTCAGCGCGAAGGTGCTCGTCATCGGCACCGCGCCGGGCATGTTCGGAACGCAGTAGTGCACGACGTCGTGGAGCACGAAGGTCGGGTTGTCGTGGCTGGTGGGCTTGCAGGTCTCGATGCAGCCGCCCTGGTCGACCGCGACGTCGACGACGACCGCGCCCGGCTTCATCTTCTTGACGAGGTCCTCGGTGACGAGCTTCGGCGCCTTGGCGCCCGCGACGAGCACCGCGCCGATGACGAGGTCGGCGTCGCAGACCGACTCCTCGATGTTCTTCGGGTCGCTGTAGAGCGTCTCGATCTGGCCCTGGAAGATGTCCTCCAGGTACGCCATGCGGTCGTGGTTGACCTCGAGCATGCTGACCTGGGCGCCGAGGCCGACGGCGATGCGCGCCGCGTGGCTGCCGACGATGCCGCCGCCGAGGATGGTCACGTGACCGCGGCGGGTGCCGGGCACGCCGCCGAGCAGGACGCCGCGGCCGCCGCGCTCCTTCTCGAGGCAGGTCGCGCCGACCTGGGTGGCCATCCGGCCGGCGACCTCGCTCATCGGGCGCAGGAGCGGGAGGCTGCCGTCGGCGTTCTCCACCGTCTCGTACGCGATGGCGCGGACCTTCTTCTCCATCAGCTGACGGGTCAGCTCGGGGAGCGGGGCGAGGTGCAGGTAGGTGTAGAGGATCTGGCCCTCGCGGAAGTACTGGACCTCCGACTCGAGCGGCTCCTTCACCTTCATGACCATCTCGGCGGCCCAGGCGTCGGCCGCGGTGGGCACGATCTTGGCGCCGACGGACGTGAACTCCGCGTCGGTGATGCCGGACCCGAGCCCCGCGCCCTTCTGGATGTGGACCTGATGGCCCGAGCGGGTGAGCGCGGCCACGCCGCCAGGGTTGATGCCCACGCGGAACTCGCGGGTCTTGATCTCCGTCGGGACGCCGATGATCACGTTCTCGCCTCCTCTTTCGCGGCGAGCCTAGCGTGCCGTCTCGCGGACGCGAGGGCGGATCGCGCGACGCACCGCGTCACACGTGCGTAACATCACCCGGGCTGGTCGAAGGGGTCAGTCCCAGAGCGCCGCCGCCGCGTGCCGCGCGAAGCGCCACATGTAGCGCGGGCGGAAGTGATAGCTGACGTAGGCCTCCTCGCGCAGCGCCGCGATGGCGTCGCCGCTCATCGTCGGGTGCGGCACGCTGGGGCGGAAGCCGGTCAGGGCCTCGGGCGGCAGCGGCGCCGCCTTCGCCTCGAGCGTGGTGCCGGGGTAAGGCGTGGCCACGGTGAACTGCACCGCGAACGAGTCGAGCCGCTTCGCCCAGTCGACCGTCGCGCGCATCGTGCGCTCGTCGTCCTCGGGGAGGCCGAGCAGGTAGTTGCAGATCACGCGCACCCCGAGGCGCTGCGCCACCTTCACCACGCGCTCGATCTGGGCCAGCTCCGGCGGCTTGCGCTTGTGCGCCCCGAGCAGCCCGCGGTCGACGCTCTCGACGCCGATCTCGAGGCTGCGGAGCCCGGCGCGCCAGAGCAAGACGAGCAGGCCCTCGTCCAGGCGGTCGGCGCGCATCTCGCCGCTGAAGCGCATCCCGAGCGGCATCAGCGCGTTCGCGATCGCGCGCACGCGGTCGGGGTCGAGGTTGAACAGCGGGTCGCGAAAGGACACGCCGGTCGCGCCGTAGCGGTCCCTCAGGTGCGCCACCTCGGCCGCGACGCGCGCCGGGTCTCGCTCCCGGAACGCGGCGGTCACGCGCCAGGGGCAGTACCCGCAGGCGTACGGGCAGCCACGCGCGGAGCTCACGGGCAGCGTGATGCCCCGGCTCAGGAACGCGTAGCGGTAGCGGTCGGTCGGGAAGGGGGACCAGTCCGGGAACGGCAGCGCGTCGAGGTCGCTCACGCTGCCCGCCTCGGCCACGCCGTCGGACAGGTCGAGCAGGGCCGCGCCGAGGTTCTCCGGCTCGCCCCGCACCACCACGTCCGCGACGTCGGCGTAGCGCTGAGGCCGCGCGGTGGCGTGCGCGCCGATGACGAACGAGCGCACCCCGCGCTCACGGAGCCGCTCGAGCAGCGCGCGCTCGGCCTCGCAGTCGACGATCGAGCTGAGCACGATGGCCGCGTCGACCTCGGGCGCCACGCCGTCGCGGACCTCGACGAGGGAGACCGCGTGGCCCGCCGCGCGCAGCTGCGCCGACAGGTAGCCGAGCACGAGCGGGGGCAGGTCGGCGAGGCGGGCCTTCGCGGCCTCGAGCAGGCGCGCGCGCCACGAGTCCCCCACCTCGAACACGGTCCCGTACCCGCCGGCCACGTCCTTCAGCGTGCAGCCAGGGTGCGAATAGACGGTGACGAGGGCGACGCGCATGAGCAGCCGGACGTGCAGAGCCGTGGTCCGCATTCCCCTGCGGGACCCGCCCAGCGGTTAGCATCCTCGCGAGATCGCTGCTAGACGGCTCCAGCCGAATCCGCCCGCGCGCGCTCCGAACCGCGCCTCGGGCCGGGTGAGCCGCGCCCATGAAAGCCGCCGAGAGCGATCGTCAGAGCCCCCCCCCGCCGATGGAGGCCGCCGCCCACCGGGGCGCCCTCTCCGATGAGGCGCCGCGCCGCGGCTGGCTCGTCGCGCTGACCGTCGTCGTCGTGGCGGGCCTCGTCGTCGGCGGCTACGCGTGGCTCTCCGGGCGCTCGCTCGACGGGACGAGCGGCCTCATGACCGAGCTCCAGGACCGCGGCCGCATCGCCGTGGTCGGCGGCGCGGATCTCGAGCGACTCGAGGTGGAGGGCACGGACCTCGTCGCGGCGTCGTCGGTCGCGGGGCTCGCGGAGGCGCTCTCGGGTACGGACGAGGGCCAGCTGGCGGACGTGCTGACCGACGCCGGCGTGGGCAACCTCGTCGTCGACGGACGGCGCGGGGGCTCGCTCGAAGACGACGCCGCCCTCGAAGCGCGGCTGCGGGCGTACGGGAACATGAGCAGCCTGCGCGGCGTGTACCTGACCCCCACCGCGGGCCTGTACGAGCGGCGGCGCGGCCTGATGCTCGACGACGAGCTCGGCGAGGCGCTCGCGCGCGCGGCCCGACAGATCGTGGGCGGCGCCCGGCTGCCGCGGATCCGCGCGTTCCCCGAGCCGCTCCGCCGCACGCGCAACGTCGAGGTCATGGTGATGCTCACGCGGGGCGGTCGCCCGCGGCTCTGGCGTTCGGCGCGCGGCGGCTCGATCGCGCGCGCCCTGATCACCGCGGCCAGCGTCGCGCGCCAGCGATGGCAGGAGCGGGAGCAGGCGATGGGTGGCCCGATCGACGAGCAGCTCCCGCGCATGACGGTGCAGGTATTCTTGCTCGAGGAGGACGGCACCTTCGACGACCGAACGCCCGGCTTCGTCGAGCGGGTGTTCACCGAAGATCACGGCGTGGCCTTCGAGCTGCGCGGGAGCTGGCACTACCTCCTGCCCCGCGCGACGCGCGAGCGCGGGGAGGGCTCGGCGATGAGGGCGTACCAGGCGCTCTTCGAGGAGGCGGGGCTCGCCTACCAAGCCGCCAGCGACGGCGGGGCGGACGCCGAGGACTCGGCCGAGATCGCGCGAGAGGCGTTCGAGCGCGCGTTCGGGCGCGCCGACATCCGCCTCTACCGGCTGGTGGCGAGAGAGGTCGGCACGTCGCCTCCCACGTCGTCCGCCGGCGCGTCGGACAGGCCGCTGCCGCTGCCCTCGGACACGGGCTCGTTCGGCGGCTCGCTCGGCGAGGGATTGCTCGGGCCAGGGGCGCTCGACGGGCTCTGAACGAGCACCTCGCTCGTCGGCTCGCGGTCGGGCACGGCCGGCAGCCGCACCACGAAGGTCGTGCCCACGCCCTCCTGGCTGCGCACCTCGATGTGCCCGCCCGCCGCGTTGACGATGCGCTGCGAGATGGCGAGCCCGAGCCCCGTGCCGCGGTCCTTGGTGGTCACGAACGGCACGAAGAGGTTCGCGAGCACGCGCTGCGGGATGCCGGGCCCGGTGTCCTGGACCCAGAGCTCCACCCAGCGCTTGAGCTCGCCGTAGGCCTCCGTGCGCGTCTTCTCGAGCGTGCGCACCGTCAGGTCGCCGCGGCCCTCCATCGCCTGCGCCGCGTTCTGGCCGAGGTTGATCAGCACCTGGCGCAGCCGCTCGGCGTCGATCCGCACGCGCGGTAGATCCGCGCCCAGCTCGAGCTTCGCGTCGACGCCCTCGGGCAGATCGGGCCCGAGCAGCTGCACCGTGCGCTCGACCGCGGCGTTGACGTCGGTCGGCGCGGGGTCGCCGGTGGAAGGGCGGGCGTAGTCGAGGAACGACGAGACGACCCGGTTCAGCCGGTCGACCTCCTCGACGATGATGTCCAGGAACTCGCCCGCCTGCGGCTCGTCCTCGGGCTCGTTGAGGAACTGCGCGCTCGCCTTGATGGCGCCCAGCGGGTTGCGGATCTCGTGCGCGAGGCCGGCCGCCATCTCGCCGAGCGCGGCGAGCCGGTCGCGCTGCTTGAGCCGCTGGTAGAGGCGCGAGTTCTCGATCGCGATGGACGCCTGCGCCGCCAGCGCGCGCAGCAGCTGCACCTCCTCGGGGCTGAACGCGTCGCGCAGTCGATCGTCGCGCAGGCACAGCAAGCCGTAGGTCTCGTCGACGCCACGCAGCGGCACGCAGACGGACGCCTTCATCGCCTCGAGCGTCTGGATCACCTCGGCGAGCATCTCGGCCGTGAGGTTCTCGCCGAGCTCGCGCGCCTCGTCGAGCTCCCGCTCGAGGTTCTCGAGCACGACCTCCTCGTCGGCGCGCAGCCGGTCGACGAGCGGGCGGGCCGCGGGCAGCTCGATCCGCTGCACGGGCTCGAGCCCCACGTGGCCGCCGAGGTCGAAGCCCTGTCCGCGCTCGTCGACGAAGTAGATGGAGGCGTCGGTGACGCGGCGAGAGCCCTCGAGGCCGTTCATGACCAGCTGGCTCATCTCGTCGATGGCCAGCGTGTGCGCGAGCCGCGCGCGGAGCTCGCCGATGATCTGCTCGAGGTCGTAGCGCTCGCGGAAGAAGATCTGGGAGATCTGTTGCTCGAGCTTCGCTCGCACCGGCTCGAAGATCAGGAAGAGCACGAGCGCGGCGACGACCGAGTGGAGGAAGAAGTGCCCGGGGTCGAGGAAGACGAGGACCCACACGATGCCCGCCAGCGAGAAGGACAGCGCGGTCAGCAGGAAGAGGCGACCCGCCAGCTCGTAGAGGTCGAGCAGCCGGTAGCGGAGCACGGACTGCGACAGGACGTAGAGGAAGACCAGGATGAGCACCGTGCCGACGGGCGGGATCTCGAGGCCGGCGTAGGGCAGGTACTCCGCCAGCGTGAACACCGCGGCCAGCGCGCCGACCACCGCCAGGTACGTCAGCCGCGCGCGCTCGAAGCGGGAGCGCGCCACGCGACCGGCGCGGAAGAGCATCACCATCGCCGCCGCCAGCAGCACGAAGACGTAGGTGAAGATGAGCGCGGCGAAGAAGATCTGGTGGAAGAGCGGGGTGAAGACCGCCGCGATCATGCCGAGCGAGAGCAGGAACGCGCCGCGCTGGAGCTGCGTGGCCCGCCTCGACTCGGGTTGCAGGAACGTGCGGAAGAACTGCACTGCGCTGAGCGGCAGCAGCACCGCGCACACGAAGTTCAGCCGCGCGAGGAACGGGCCGCCATCGAAGAAGCGGACCAGGAACGTCGAGAGGTACCAGGCCGCGACCGTCGCGCCGAAGAGGCTGAAGTACCAGTGCACCCGCCGCTTGCGGGGGCGCAGGAGGACGGTCGACGCGATGGCGAAGCAGAGGACCGCTGCGAGCAGCGAGGTCTGGGTGCGAAGATCCACGCGAGCGCAGCGTACGGGGCGGCGGGGGTGCGCTCAACCGCGCCCAGCCCGTGTCAGCAGCTCCGCGCGCACGTGCCCGAGCAGCACTCGCGGTTGGGTGGCGCGCACGGGTTGCCGCACATGCCGCAGTTGGCTGCGCTCGTGCCCAGCTCGATCTCGCAGCCCGTCAAGGGGTTGCGGTCACAGTCGTCGAACCCGGGCGCGCACGCGTCGATCCTGCAGGTCCCCGCTTCGCAGCTCGACGTCGTGTTCGGCTGCACGCAGCTGACGCCGCACTCTCCGCAGTGCTCGGGGTCGGCGTCGAGGTCGAACCCCTCGTCGACGCTCCCGTCGCAGTCGTCGTCGACGCCGTTGCACAGCTCGTCCGGGACGCACGCGTCGAACGGACCGGCGTCCAGCGTGGGCCGCGTGCCGTCCCAGCGATCGAGCTCCCCATCCGCGACCTCCAGAGGTCGGCAGCCGCCGCGCGCGCAGGTCTCGGCGCCGCAGTCGACGCCGCCGCACTCCGAGAGGAGCTCCACACGCCACACCACGATCTCGCCGCTCCGAAACGTGACGTCTCCGGTGCGCGCCACGACGTCCGATCCCGACGCGCGGCCGACGACGCGGATCCGAAACGGCCCCAGCGGCCCGCCCTCGTGCGTCATCGCGAGGGTGCGAGGGAGCGGCACCTGCCCCGGGCCGAGCTGCGCGCTCGCGGTCTGCGTCCTGCCATCGGGGCCGTCGGCGGTGACCGCGATGCGGTCCAGCTCGCTCGGAACGCTCAGGTCCGAGTTGACCTCCACGAGGATCTGCGTGGGCTGCGACGTGCATCCCGCGACCAGCACCAGGGCGATGACGAATCTCAGGGCCACGAGAGCACCCCTGGCTCGAAGTTGCCGCGGACGGGGTCTGTCGAGCCCCCGCCGACCGCGATGGCGACGATGACGATGCCCACCACGAGCAGCACCCCTCCGCCGACCGCAGCCCAGAACCCCCACTCCTCGTGGAGCGGCGTCGCCGTGGGTGTGACGACGGGATCCGCCTCCACGACCTCCGGCGCGGCCCCGACGCCGAGGTAGACGCGCGTGCGCTCCCCGGCCTCCGCGCGTATCGAGACTCGAGCCACGCTGCGCGCGCCTCGGGTCGCCTCGACGACATGGGGGCCCGGCTCGACGTAGACATCTTCGTCGAGCGCCTCCTGGCTCAGCGGCACCTCATCGAGCGCGACGCGGGTGTCGGCGAGCTCCGGCGCGCGCTCCACGCGCAGTCGGGCCGCCTCCCGATCCATGCGCTCTCGCAGCGCCGCCGCGAGCTCACGGAGCGAGTCGGGTGTGTCCGGCGCGGCTTCGAGAGCCCTGAGGTTCGTGTCGGCTTCCCGGTGCGCCCCGAGCTCCACCTCGGCCGCGGCCAGGTTGTACCGGATGGCCGGCGCGTCCCGGAGCGCGAGCGCAGCGCGGAACGCGGTGACGGCGTCTGCCCAGGCCTCGCCGCGGGTGTGTGTGACGCCTTCGGCGAACAGGGCGCGTGCACGCGCGGCGCGCTCCTCTTCGGTCTCGGCTGCGGGCTCGCCGGCCGGGTTCTCGTCCTGCCCGTGCGCGAGCGTGGGGAGCGCGAGGCTCGCAGCCAGGGCGAACAGAAGGCCGGTCGCGGTCAGAAACCAGGGTCGGTGACGATCACCGGCCCCCCTCGTCGGCCGCCCCGGCCAGTCGAGGGCGTCCGCCGGTCGCGGGGGCGTGTCGTCGGTGCTTCGGGCTCGGATGGCTCTTCTCGCGTCGCGGTCTCGACCTCGGTACTTGCGGTCGAGTCGGCGAGATTATCATCGTCCGAAGGCGAGGGAACATCCTCTTCCTGCGCCGCCTCCCGAGAAGGAGGTGCGACGAAGGCGGTCGAGCCCCCGATCGCGGCTCCGCCACCGCTCGCGGGGCCCGTCGATGCCGGTGAAGGAGAGGGGGCCGGCGCGAGATCCGCCACGTCGTCATCGCCTCCGAACGACGACAGCGCGAAGACCGTTGCGATGAGGGCCAGCGCGAGGATGGCGATCCCGGCGTACATCCAGACCGGCCGGCGCGTCGACGGGCTCTCCGGCACCTCCGAGCTCTGCGCCACGCCCGAGCTGGTGATGCTCGCCAGCAGCCTCGCGCGGAGGTCTTCGTCGGCATCGAGGCTCGGCCCGGCGTGGAGCTCGCGCGCGAAGAGCTCCTCCATGAGCAGCCCGATCCGGCCTGCGCTGACCACCTCCTTCATGTCCGCGAGGAGATGGTCGAGATCGTGCTGGAAGTCCTCCGCCCGCTGGTATCGCTGGCCGGGGTCCTTTGCCAGCGCGCGCGTCACGATCTGGTCGAGGCCCGGGGGGACGTCGTCCCGGAACGTCGAGGGCGGCGGCGTCTCCTCCTCGAGGATCGCCTTGACCGTGTCGTATTGCGTCTTGCGGCCGAAGAGCCGCCGGCCGGTCAGGGTCTCGAAGAGGCAGACCCCCAGCGCGAAGACGTCGGAGCGCGGGTCGACCGGCTGACCCATCGCCTGCTCCGGGGACATGTAGCCGAACTTGCCCTTCACCGCGCCAGCTTCCGTCGAGTGCTCGCTGCGCTCCGCCTTCGCCACGCCGAAGTCGAGCAGCTTCACGATGCCGTCGTATCGGATCATCACGTTGTGGGGCGAGACGTCGCGGTGGACGATCCGGAGCGGTCGGCCCGCCGAGTCCTTCGCGCGGTGCGCGTAGTGCAGCGCCTCGGCGACCAGCGAGAAGATGCGCAGGAGCTCGGGGATCGGGACGCGGCGCTTCTTCCTGGTGAGCCGGACGACGAGGCCGCGCAGGGTCTGCCCCGGCACGTGCTCCATCGCGATGTAGAAGCGCCCCTCGTGCCGGCCACACTCGTAGACCGTGCAGATGTTCGGGTGAGACAGGCGCATGGCGAGGCGCCCCTCGTTGAGGAACATCTTCGCGAACTCACCGTCCTCCGCGAACTCCCCGCGGACCACTTTGATGACGACGCTGCGGGAGCCCGCGCCCTCGAGCGATTGCCGGGCGAGGAGGATGTCCGCCATCCCGCCCGTCGCGAGCCGCCCCAGCACGTCGAACCGAGCGAAGCGGCCGATGACCTCCGCCTCGGTCGCGTCGGGGATGAGCGAGTCCTCGCGGGCCGGAGGCGCGGCGGTGGGGCGCGTGCTGGACCGACCGGGAGCGTCGCCCTCGGCCTGTTCGGTTTGTGCTTCGGGCGCGGGCGCGACGTCGTTCGCCGAGGGCTGCTCCGCCCGCGTCACGGGGCCGCTCGTCTCACCGGACTCCGTCGCCTCGCTCGACCTCGCGGCGGGCTGGGGCGCCGCGCCGCTCGGGGGCCGAGGCGGCTTCGGTCCCTTCGGTGGCATTCGGCTCGGCGGAGGCGGCGGGACGTTCACCTTCGCGCGCACCTTCGCGCGGCGGGCCTGGCTGGCGGTCGGGATCGATGGGGGGCGAGTCGAGGTCGGGGCCTCGTCCGCCTGCGCATCCTGGTCTCGTCGCGCACCCATGCCCGGGCAGGATACGTGATCTGCACCGCGCTTGCCTCCCCGGCTCACGCGGATCGCTCGCGTTCAGCCGCGCGGGTTGCTGCTGGGCTGAGGGGAGGGGTCGTCCGCGTGGGGGTTGGTGCTCGGCTGCGGGGACGGGTCTCCCGCGCGGTTGCCGCCGCTGCCCGACATGCTCGGCTGCGGCGAGGGATCGCCGCTCGCGATGTCCTCCGCGCTCGGGAGCGCGGCGAGGTCGAGCGCCAGCAGGTAGCGCTCACCGAGCTCGTCGGCCTCGTCGTCGAGGCCCTCCTTCTCGAGCTCCTCCTGGACCGACTCGACCGTGTCGACGCAGACGATGCTGCCGCTCTCGTCGACGGCGGCGACCAGGCCCGAGTCCGCGCCCGCGAGCGCGTAGTCGGTGGCCCGGTCGAGGCGATCCTCACAGCCCGCGGGGGCCGCCATCCAGGCGGTGGAGTCCACCTGGTCGAGCGCGATGGTCCCGGGCGCGACCTCGATGAGCGAGGTGCGGTTGGCCGCGTCGACGGCGAGGGGACCGGGGCCGCCGAGGCTGCAGCCGGTGACGAGCGCCGCGAGGGCGACGGTCGGGACGAGGATGAGCGAATGGATACGGTTCTTCATGACTCAGCTCCCCGCCTTCAGGTCGTACTGTTTGACGAGCTGTGACAGGCGTGGACGTTTCATCCCGAGCAGGTCGGCCGCTCGCGTGATGTTCCCGTCCGTCTCTTCCAGAGCGCGCACGATGCACTCGCGCTCCATGACCTTCTTCATCTCGAGCAGCGACACGTCGCCGCCCCGGACCCGCTCGTAGAGCATGCTCTCGACCGACTCCTGGATCGTCGGGGCGAGCTCCGCCCGCTCCCCGCGGGCCGCGCTCGCACGCTCGGGCGGCAGGAAGCTCTCCGAGAACGCCGCGAAGTCGTCCGGGACGAGCACACCACCGTCGGCGAAGAGCGTCGCCGAGCGGAGGACGTTCTCGAGCTCCCGCACGTTGCCCGGCCATCGGTGTTGCGAGAGGCAGGCGATGGCCTCCGGGCTCATGCGCTTGACGGGCTCACCGCGCTCCTGGGCGATCCGCCCGAGCAGGTGCTCGGCGAGCGGACCGACGTCCGCGAGTCGCGCGCGCAGCGGCGGCATCTCCATCATCACGCCGCGGAGCCGGTAGTAGAGGTCCTCGCGGAACGTCCCGTCCTCGACCATCTGCTCGAGGTCACGGTGCGTCGCCGCGATGATGCGAACGTCGACCTCGATCTTCTGCGTGCCGCCGACGCGCTCGAACTCGCGCTCCTGGAGCACGCGGAGCAGCGCGACCTGCGTCTTGGCGGAGATGTCGCCGATCTCGTCGAGGAAGATGGTCCCCCCGTCCGCGAGCTCGAAGCGACCCTTCTTGCGCGCGTTGGCGCCCGTGAACGCGCCCCGCTCGTGGCCGAAGAGCTCGCTGAGCAGCAGCGTCTCGACCAGCGCGGCGCAGTTCACCTTCACCAGCGGCTTGTTGCGGCGCTTGCTGCTGTCGTGGATGGCCTGCGCCACCAGCTCCTTGCCCGTGCCGCTCTCGCCGCGCACGAGCACGATGGCGTCGGCGGCGGCGACCTTGTCGATGACGCCGAAGACCTGCCGCAGCGCGGGCGAGGTGCCGACCAGCTCGGGGAAGCGGCGGCGCCACTCCGCGTCTCGCTCGTCGCCGAGGCCGCTCTTCGGGAGGCCGCTCTTCGGGAGGGCGCGGTGCGTCCCCGTCAGGGCGCGAGGCGGCGGCACCGACTCGTGCCGGGTCCGCGTCCACGCGGAGGCCAGGCCGCCCGCGACCGTGCTCAGCTCCTGGCGCAGCGGGCGCTCGGCCCAGGCGGCGCGCGCCTCGTCCGGCACGCGCGACGTCAGGTCGTCTTCCACTCTCTGGGCACGCTCCAGGACCCGCGTCGCGAGCCCCACTTCGCCCGAGTCGCCGAGGGCGCGGGCGTGCCGGATCAGCGCCTTGAGCAGGCGCTCAGGATCCTCGCAGGCCTCCGCGAGGTCCACGGCGCGACGCGCGGCCACGCGGGTGTCGCCCCCCGCGGCGCGCTCGAGGTCGGCGGCGACCCGCGCGCGGTCGGCCTCGTGCTTGGCCGGCAGCTCCAGCGGCAGCTCGCCCAGCAGCGCGCGCGCCGCCGGGACGTCGCCGTCCACCAGGTGCAGGCGGACCAGCTCGAGCGCCGCCTCGTGCTGACGCACCGAGGAGAGCCGCGCGAAGGCGTCGCGGGCGGCGGCGAACGCGTCCCGCGCCGCGCTGACGTTGCCGTCCGCGCCGTCGATGCGCCCGCTGAGGAGCAGGCTCTCTGCGAGCACCGAGCCAGGGAGCTTGCCCCCGACGCGGGTCGCGAACTCGCACAGGCCGCGGGCGCGGCCGCGCTCGCCGAGGGTCAGGTAGAGCTCGCCCAGGTTGTTCGCCACGCGCGCGAGCATCGCCCGGTTGCCGAGCCGCTTCAGGAGGCTGACCGCCTGGTGGTAGTAGTCGAGCGCGTGACCGTAGTCGCGCCCGAGGTGCGCGATGACCGCGAGGTTCTCGGTGGCGATGGCGCGCTCGCGGGTGTCGCTGACGCGGCTCGCGACGTCGATGGCCACGTGGCACGCGCGCTCGGCGCCCTCCAGGTCTCGCTGCAGGAGCAGCGCGACGGCGAGGTTGGTGTGGGCCTGCGCTTCCTGGTGGCCGAGGCCGGACGCCTTGGCCTCGTCGCGGTTGCGCTCGAACAGCGGCGCGGCCACCGTCGGCTCCTTCTGCGCGAGCG
>SHBB01000019.1 GCA_004213565.1 Sandaracinaceae bacterium | reverse complement strand
TCCACATCGATGCGTCCCCCGTGCCACTCGACCAGATCGCGGGTGAGCGCGAGCCCGAGGCCCGTGCCGCCCCGTCGCGACTCTCGCGAGCCCGCCTGGGAGAATTCCTCGAACAGTCGGGGGATGTCCGTCTCGGGGATGCCCGGTCCGGAGTCGCGCACGGTCAGCCGCACCCCGTCCTCGTGCGGCGCCGCCTCCAGGGCGATGAAGCCCTCGCGGGTCGCGCGGATCGCGTTGGTCCCGAGGTTGATGAGCACCTGCCGGAGCCGACGACCATCCGCGTAGGGCGACGGCGTCGTCGGGTCGACCTCGCACCGCATCTCCACCACGCCCTGCGGGAGCTGGCCTTCGAGCAGACGCGCCACCTCGCGGACGAGCGCGCCGATGTCGATGGGCTCGAGCAGCTGGGGCGTCTCCTGGCTCGGCACCCACTCGGACAGCACCGCCTCGACGAGCTCCTGGAGATAGACGCCGGCCGAGCGGATCGCCTCCACGTCCTCGCGCTGCGTCTCGTCGAGCGGCCCGTCCACCCCCTGGAGCAGCACCTCGGTGAACCCGAGGATCGCGTTCAGCGGCGTCTTGAGCTCGTGCCGCACCGCGGCGACGAACTCCTCGCGGAACCTCCCCGCCGTCTCCGCCTCGAGGCGCATCCGATGCCGCGCCTCGGCCGCGCCCTCGATCCGCTCCTCGAGCGAACGGAGCGCGTCCGAGAGGCGGGCGGACTCTGCCCGGCGCGGTTTGGCCAGAAGCAGCGCGAACGTCGACACGACCCCGAGCGCGATCCCCGTCCCCCAATCGGCGCCGGCGGCCTGAACCACGCCGAGGGCTCCGACACAGACGACCGCGGCGGCGGCGAGACGGAACGGTGCAGACACGGCGGCACGGTACACTGCGCCATGGCGTCCGGCATGCCCCGTCCTCGACGGCTTTGGCTGGTAGGCGAGCAGCGAAGCGGCACCCGCTTCGCGACCGAGGTTCTGTGCGCCTTCCCAGGCGTCGAGACGGCGGGCAGCGTGCTCCAAGCGCCGCTGCGGCTGGCCTCCGAGCTCGGCGTCGGAGCTGGCTCGGCGTTGACGCGAAGGGAACGGCTGGCCCTCACGCGATCGATGCGCCACCCGGGTGACGGCGAGCGTCTCTTCGAGGCGTCGGAGGAGCCGAGCCTGGACGCGCTGCTATGCCGTCGCTTTGGCTGGCGGCATCCGGGCGCGGTGTGGGTCGTCTCGAAAGATCACGGTCCGTTCGAGTGGGTGCCTCGGCTGCTCGCGGAGACGGACTTCACGGTCATCGCTCTGGTCCGCGATCTGAGGGACGTGGTGCTCAGTCGTTGGACGCGCGGGGAGGAGGCCCTCGACGGCGTGGTGAGCGCCTGGAAGCGCAGCGCGCGCCAGCTCGCGGAGCTCTCTCACCCTCGATTGCTGGCGCTGCGCTTCGAAGATCTGATGATCGCGCCCGAGCAAGCATTGCGACGGGTGGGTCAGCTGCTGGAACGGGAGGTGAGCCTGGAGCAGACGATCGCCGCGACCGAAGCGTGGAGCCACCTGCGGGCCGACTCCAGCCACGGCGACGTGCGGCGCCCCTTCGAAGGCGTCGCGGTCGAGCGCTGGCGTCGACACGGCGACGCCGAGTGGGTGAAGCACGCCTCGGTCGTCGCCGCGGACGAGCTGCGCCTATGGGGATACGAGGTGCCTCGGGCTCCCCTCGGCGACGTGGTTCAGGCGTGGAGGCGCTACGCGAGGGCCGAGCTGCTACGGGGCGCTCGCGTCATCGCGACGCGTGCCCGCCGACGCGCTCTTCCGCCCATGAGAGAGCCGCGTCCGGACGCGGGCGACGAGTAGACGCCCGGCCTCGAGCAGATCGCCGGGCTTGAGCCTACGAGGCCGGGGATCGCGCTGGAGCTCGACCCGCCCGATCACGCTCTCGGAGCGAGTCATCCCGACGCGCGCGCCAAAGTGGTCTCCTGCGTGCAGGAGCCAACCCGCCCTTCGCCCCGTGGGAACCGACAGCAGGACACGATGGCAGATTATCGGGTCGGCGCCGAACGCCACGATGTCGCCTGCACGAGGCGGCCGCTCGAGGGGCACCAAGGACACCACGTCCCCCACTTGAAGGGTGGGGGACATGGAGCGCCCGGCGATGAGCAGCCGCATCGACCCACGAGTCAGCTGTTCGTCGTGCCACCGAAGACACAACTCGCGGGACCGCCGGGCAGCTTCGCGCACGCGAGCGCGAGCGTCTCGAACTGCGCGGTCTCCTGAACGCGCGGTCGCTCGTAGGGCCGCTTGCGCTCGGTGGTGCCAGAGCGCGGGGAGTATTCGGAATCGTCCATGACTCTGTCTGCCTCTCAGTAGTGAATGAGCATGCGGCCCTGGTTGGACATGAAGGCGGGATCGCCCACCGCGAGGTCGGCCGCGCCGTCCCCGTTCACGTCCCCGATGTAGGCCGCATGGAAGCCCTGGAGCAATCCCGAGCCGCTCGCGCCACTGAACGTCACGCTGTCGGAGCGCACCCCCGCAGTGGTCGACCCGTCTCGGTAGAACAGGTGCGAGGTCCCGGGCATCGTGCCGTTCTGTTGGGAGCCGGCGTAGATGTCCGCCACGCGGTCACCGTCGACGTCTCCGAGCGTCATCAGCCACGGGTGGCGCCCGAGGCCCAACCAGCGCCCGAAGAAGTCCTCGACGCCGCTGGTCGAGTCATTCGTGTACGTGATGGTCGTCGCCCCGGTGAACCCACTGGCCGTGCCGAGGTAGGCGACGATTCGTCCCCCCGACACGGTGTTGTGCACCAGCGCGTCGAGGAAGCCGTCTCCGTTGATATCTCCGCCCCCGGAGATCGCGAGCCCGAACGAGCTGGCGCCACCCACTCCGATGGTCTGGAGCCCAGTGAGCGGGATGCGAACGAGCCCCGAGCCCACGTAGGCGCGACCCGTCAAGAAGCCTACGACAGCGCCAATACCCATCCCGGAGTCACCGGCCGAAGCGATGATCAGGTCGTGGAGCATGTCACCGCCTAGGTCGCCGCCGAGCGTCGACACGACGTTGCCGAAGCCAGCGTAGGTGATTCCGTCGCCCGACATGACGAACCCATCGGGTCCGGTCGCGCCCGGGACCGCGGAAGCGGTACCCGACGTGTAGGCCATCGAGCCGAGGAGGATGTAGACGTGTCCTGAACCGCCGCCGGTCGCGCCCATGGCGAGATCCATCAGCCCGTCGCCGTCGAAGTCTCCGGCCGTGCTAATGCTCCATCCCAACCCGGCGAACGTGTCCGGCCCCGAGCCCGGCACTCCGTCGTCTCCCACGAAGCACACGTCGGCGCCGGTGCAGGTGAAGGGCGCCGTCGAAGACGCGAAGACGTCGATCGTCGAGGGCCAAGGAGTGGTGGAGGGCCGACCGAAGAGCACGTAGACCGCGCCATGGAAGTTCTCGCCGTCCACCGCGAAGCCCGTGTCGCCGATGGCGATATCGCCGCGTCCGTCGCCGTTGAAGTCGCCGATCCCGGCGATGGTGCGACCGAAGCGGTTGCCGCTGGCGGTGGAGGTGAAGGTGACGTTGGCGGTGGCGCCGAGCCCGGTGCTCGAACCGAAGTAGAGGTAGGCCTCTCCGCGGCCGCCCACGAGGACGTCGTCGACGCCGTCGCCATTGACGTCACCGATCGGCGCGACCAGCTCACCCATGCGGGCGCTGCCGACGCTGCCGCTCTGCACCTCCTGCTCGAGGAAGGCCAGCGTGACGCTGGCGCCCATCGCGGGGATGGGGGTCAGCGCGCCGCCCGCGTCCGCGGCCCGGAGCACGCAGAAGACCGTCTCCCCAGGCCGGAAGCCGCCGATGTCCTCGGACTGCATCGCGCCTGGAGACCCGGGCGCCACCGACACGACGAACGTGTCGGCTGCCATCCAGCCCGCCTCGTCCGTGATCGCCGCGTCGGCGCAGCGGAGGTCGTAGCTCTGCAGCCGGCCGCCACCCACGTCGGCGACCGCCGTCCAGCTGAACCGGGCGACGCCCCCGCGGCGGTCGGTGACCGTGGCTGCGAGATCGTCGATCGCATTGGTCGGGGGCAGCGTGTCGACGGTGACGTTCACCGTCGCGCTCCCCGAGCCGCGCGCGTCCGTCACGCGGACCGTGATGGCCGACGGCCCCTCCGGGAGCGAAGTGCAGAGGCTGATCGCGCCGCCCGCGCCCACCGTCGTCATGACCGGCGGGCTGCCGCCCACCGTCACGTCCACGGTGGAGCCGGCCGCCGCGTCGGTGGTGCCCTGGATGAGGCCCTGGAAGCCAGCCATGCCGCCGTCGCAGTCGTCACTCGAGGTGAGCACGCTGCCGTCCATCGGAGCCGTGATGCTGACGCTGGGCAGGTCTTCCACCGTCACCGTGCACGCGGAGCTAGTCCCGGCGTTGCCAGCGTTGTCGACGGTGGACGCGGTCACCGAGAGCATGCCGCCCGCGCCGTAGTTCGCGTTGACGAACGTCACGAGGGTCCCACCGGTGAACATGCGCGAGGGCATGTCGATCGGCGCGCCGCCGCCCGCCGGGGCGATGGTCAGCGTCACCGTGTCGCCGACGATCCCGTTCGTGTAGACCACGTTGGTCTGGTACTGGAACCCCGGCGTCGCCATGTCCTCGTCCTGCGTGGTGGGGCGGAGGATGGCCCCGCACATCGGGCGACCGATGGACAGGCTCGGCGCGACGCAGTCCGCGGTGATCGAGACACCGCTGGAGGTCCCGATGAGCCCGGACACCTCTTGCCGTGCGATGAGGTTGTACGACATCCCGTCGCCGCGCGTCGGCAGCGGCGCCATCGCGAAGGTCGCCAGACCCGCGTACGGAGGCGGCGCGCCTGCGTCGGCCACACAAGCGGCGGTGCCGAGAACGGTGGAGGGGGTCTCGCGCAGGAGCGTGACGTCGACGCCCACGTCGGTGCAGTAGACCTCGACCAGCGCCTCGCACGCGGGCGTGGACGGCATCAGGTCGGCGGTGCGGCCAGCGGTTCCGGCGAGGTTGTAGCCTGCACCCACGCTGGGCGTGAGGATCTCCACCTGCGGCGCCATGGTGCGGACGCGGATCCCGCTCATGCCCTGGCTGACGTTGCCCGCTTCGTCGCGGGTCTGCACGCAGATGTCCTGCGTCGCCGAGGCCCCGAGGGTCACGCGCTGCATCCACGAGGCAGAGGCCGCGCCGAAGGGCTGCGCGTCGATCCCCGTGCACGGCCCGACTCGTAGGTCGACGCAATCCGCGCCCGCAGTGCCGAGCGCGTCGATGTCGATCTCCGTGGTCGAGCCGTCGAGGTCGTCCATCTCCGTGAAGAGTTGCCCCTCCGTGGGCTCGTCGAGCGTCACTCCACACGGCGTGATGTCCACCGTCCACTCGGCGGTGGACGTGGTGAGGTTCCCGGCATCGTCAAAACACTGGGCCTGGACCCGATGCACGCCCTCGCTCAGCTCGACGTTTCCGAACGTGGCGACCATCGCGGAGGGCATCTCGCTGAGCGCGCCCGCGGTGTCTCCGTCCAGCACGAGCCGGATCGGCTGGTTGGCGCCGTCCGCGCTCGTCGTCACTTCGAAGTCGGACTGGAACCCATCGGCGTCGGAGTCGTCGTCGCTCTGGTTCAGGAAGCCGCTGTCCGTCGCCGGGTCGGTGATCTCGCAGCTGGGGCCGTCACAGTCGACGAAGATGTCGCCGCCGAAGGTGGTGTCGCAGGTCACGCCGCTCTCGTCGGTGACCTCGACCCGAAGGGTGTTGGGGGTCTCGCCGCGGTTGCCGAAGACCACTCCGTCGAAGCGGACCGCGCCGCCTTCGACGCGCGCCGTGCGACGCGGGGTGCCGTTGACGAAGACGCGCGCCTCGGCGCCGTCCGCAGCTCCGGTCGACGCGAGCACGGTCGTCTCGAACGACATGCCGCAGGCCATGCCGTCCGTGTCGTCTTCGCGCCCGAGGGTGGTGCTGTCCCCGCCCGGCTCGGGCGTCAAGATGTTCACCGCGAAGCAGTCGCCGTTCACGGTCACCGAGACCTCGGCGGACACGACGCCTCCCTCCTCCGTCAGGGCCACCAGGGTGTGGGCCCCCGTGCTGAGGGTGACGCCGGACCAGGTGATGAGGCCGGCGTCCGTCACGTTCGCGGTGGCGACCGACGCGCCGTCGAGGCGGAGCGTGACCTCCTGGCTCACCGCCAGGCCCGTGGCCATCGCCTCGACGGAGATCTGGACCCCCTCGAGCTCGTCGTCGACGTCATCGGCCAGCGAGAGGGCGGCGCCATCCATCGGGCTCGTGATGACGATGGACGCCTCGTCGGGGTCGGGTCCGCACGAACAACCTGTCGCAGCCATGACGAGCGAGAGGCCCGCGATGACGACCAAGCGATTGAATTTGACTGAACGGGCCACGATCTGCCTCCCCTTCGACCAGCGCGTCTCGCCCGCGAGGGCTCCGCTGAAGTATAACAAGCTCACTGCCGGCATTCTGGCCGGCCTCACCGCCGAGTTCAATCTCCACAGTGCCGAGCACTCGGGGTGACTGGTACGGCTTCTTCCCGTGCGACCTTAGCCCCCGGCCGGCGGATCTGAACCAGCTGTCCGGGGCGAACGCGTCCGGCGTGGGGCGAGGCAGGGGCGCCGCGCGTCCACCCGAGCTCGTCCGCGAGCGATCGGTCCATCGCCGTCTCACGGTATTCACCGTGGGTGAAGGAGCCATCGTCCATTCGAACGTACGGTCCCAGTCCGGGATCGCGATCGGGCGCCGGCTGTATCTTCGGCGCCACACCGTGCGCGAGCTCGTAGCCCACCTGCGCCTTGCGGCACGCGCCCGGATAGGGCGCGAGGGAATCTCCCACCGCGCTGCGCGCGGTCGCGAAGCAGCGGTTGCAGTAGCGATTCAGGTCGCAGCTTCGACATCCCGGCAGATCGGCCCAGCGGAGCGCTCGGATGCGGGCCCCCGCGTCGTTCGACCGCCACGCGTCAGCGACGCCATCCCGCAACGCGTGACCGACGGGCACGTCGAGCTGAGTACACGGCCGGAGCTCCCCGTTGGCCTCGACATGCAAATTACCCTGGCATGCGCCACAGACGGACGCGTCGAGATCTCGAGGGCCGGGGGGAGGTTTGGGTGGCCCGGCGAGGAGAGGGTGACGATGGACGCGCCGATAGGTGGCGTCGTCGATGGCGAATCGCTCCGGATCCGTCTCGCCGTCCTCACGGGGATCGAGCTGGGGATCCAGGAGGTAGTCGGCCCCGAGAGAGGACACGAACTCGATGTACGCGTCGATCTCGTCCTCGTTGAAGGTCATCACCGGGGTCTTGAGGATGACCTTCACGTTCTCCGCGATCAGGTGCCGCGCGCCGTCGACCGTCTTCTGCCATGACCCGGGCACGCGAGTCACCCAGTCGTGGACCTCTGCGCGCGTGGAGTAGAGGCTAATTTGCACCTCTTGTACCGCGAGCTCGCCAAGCTCGCGCGCGAGCTCGGGTGTCATGTTGAGCCCGTTGGTGAAGAGCTTAACCGCGAAGCGCTTCTTTCGGGCGTAGGCCACCAGCTCGAGGAAGTCGCGCCGGAGGGTCGCTTCGCCTCCCGAGATGGTCAGGAGGATCACGCCGAGGTCGGCGAGCTCGTCCATGACGCGCTTCCAGTCGGCGGTCTCGAGCTCGCCCTTCTTTCCCTGGATCTGGTAGCAGTGGACGCAGGTCTCGTTGCACCGATCCGCCACCTCGATCATCGCGCTCATGGGCGCGTTCGACCCAGCGCTGACCTGACGGAGTACGCTGGCGATGCTCTTCTTGTGCCGAGCCGAGACGGAGCTCATCCGTCCCCCCGCACGACCGTCAGGGCGCCCATGTCGATCAGCTCGCCCGCGAACTCGAGCACGTCGCGCTGCGCGTCGTCGCGTGAGACCTCGAACTCGCTCACGACGCGATCGATGATCTCGGAGATGGCGACCGCCGTCTCGGTCTCGGCCCAGACGACCGTGCCGACCGAGTTGAGGGTGTGTAGCGTCTGGGCGTCGATGACGATGACGACTGCCTGTCCTTCCACGATACGTGACGCGGTGCGGTGAGACTGAGCGACACGAGAATCCAGGTCGAGGCTCATGTGCGCGCCCCCTCGGCGAATTGCCGCACGAGGTCTGACGGATCGCGCCCGAGCACGGTGTCGATGAACCCGAGCCGCACCGAGCGCGCGAGGCTCTCGATCGTGGCGAGCACGCGCTGCTCGTTCTCGAGGCCGTTCGCCACCTGGCATGACTCGCGGAGGATCCGGAACGCCTCGATGGGCGAGGCGAAAGAGACGCCGACGGCTTCGGCTTGCCGAACGCGAAGGATGCCAGCGAGGGCACGCGGGCTCGCGTCGGCGCGCGGCAGAGACGGATCCTCGCCGCCGGGCAGCCCGCTGACGTACCAGGCGCCGCCGTGAGGAAAGACGATGGCGCGATCCGCAGCGAACCAGCTCGCCTGAGAGCACAGGTTGGCCGCGGTCGACTTTCCCGCGCCGCTCGGACCGAGGAAGAGCACGCCGCTCTCATCGATCGCGATGCCCGTCGCGTGGAGGACGAGCCCCCCTTCGCGCACGGCCAGCACCGACGCCAGGCTCGTCAGGAGATCCGAGCAGCCGTCGGCGCTCGGAGCGACCTGGCCGCTGGCGGCGTAGCGGCCCGCCGTCAGCGCCCGAAGAGAGGCCCTCGCGCGGCCCGTCTCCACCCGCCCGTTCTCGCCGGTCCAGTGCGCGTCGACGCGGACGCTGGGGCGAGGGGCGCCGAGCGACGGGTCGGGCGCCACAGCGCAATGCACGTGGGCGAGCGTCGGGGCGTCGAGGGCCGAGGTGCGCAGCGACAGAAGCGACGGCGTCAGGCTCCAGGCGACACCCGCCGAGGGGTGCACGTCGAAGGAGACGCCGCCGTAGACGAAACGAAGCGCCGCGGATGGTTCGGAGGCAGTTACGGGCTCGCTCACAACAGCACCACCTCTTCCACGTCGAGGGCTTCCTGCGCAACCACGGTTCGCATCTCGTCCTCTCGTTTCGTGGCGAGCTCGTAGAGTTCACTCAGCAGGGACGGATGCTCGCGGATGGCCTCGCGGAATTGCTCAGCCGCCAGCTCTAGCGCCACCGTCTGATGCGTCGCGATGACGTCGGCCGTGGCCGGGCGGCGGAGCACGAGGCTGATCTCTCCGACGACGTCGCCCGGGCCGAGCTCCGCGATCTGCAGCTCGTCGCCGTCCCCGTCGCGCCCGACGACCTTCACGCTCCCGCTCGCCACCAGGAAGAGGCCCTCCGGCTCCTGCTCGTGCGTGATGAGGCGCTCCCCCGGCTTGAAGCGGCGGGTCTCGAAGCGCGCCATCAGGCTCGCGCGCTCGCTCGCGCCCACGGCCGCGAGGATGGGGCTGTGCCGAATCAGGTTGGACACCATCCGGGCGCGGCAGAACTCGGAGAGCTGCTGGCCGATGACGGGCGTCTTGGCGGCGAGGCGCTCGAGCGCGTCGCGCCCCGCGACCAACAGCTGCACCGGCTCGGCGGCCACGACGGAGGCGGCGCGTGGCGCCTCGCTCACGAGCGCCATCTCGCCGAAGAGCGCTCCCGGGCCGAGCTCGGCGAGCGTCACCGCCTCGTCGCCGGCGCCTCGCTGGGCGCGCAGATGTCCGCGGACCACCACGAAGGCGTCCCGTCCCTCCGTGCCCTCTTCGATCGCGGCTTCCCCCTCGGCGAGCGAGCGGATCTCCCAGACCGAGAGGAGCTGCTGGAGCGCGGGCGGCGACAGGGCCCCGAACAGAGGCAGACGCGGCACGGGTCGGGTGGTGTCGATCTCTCCCACGTCGAGCCCGGCGAGGGCCTCCGCCGCGCGTTCGAGGAGCGCGGCGCCGGACACGCTCGACAGGTCGGCGGCCTCGGGAGCGGGCAGCGGCGGAGGGGCTGGCGCCACGTCGGCCACGCGCTTCGACCCGTGCCCGAAGGTGGCCGCGATGCCGCGGAGAGCCTTCTTCTTGCCCGCCTCGGTCAGCGTGTGCGCGGCGACCACCGCGCGCGGCAGGTCACCCCGCGCGGTGAACGCGTCGACCAGTCGCCGGGACACGCGATCGTCGGGCTTGGCGCCCGCCTCGACCAGCAACTCCACCAGCAGCAGGGCCGCGCCGAGCTGCCCGGAGGAGGCCTCCAGGATCGCCGTGCACCGACGGATCGCTTCATCACGCTGCCCGGACAGCCAAGCTGCCCAGGCGGCGTCGAGCTCGGATGACTGCGACTCCCCCGTCATGAGGCCCGCGAGGCTAGCGCGCCCGTCCGTTCGAAACCACCGGAACCATGGGGTGGAACACGGGGCCCGCCAGCTCGACTGGCGCTCCAGGCCTCACATGCCGGGCATCGGGCCGCCCGTGCCTCCCGAGATCCCGAGCGTCTCACCGCGGATCGCGCTGAAGGTGAACGCCGCCGAGTGCCCGTCCCCGATCCGCGGATCGGAGAAGCAGCCACGCCCATCGATCGTCATCCCGTCGCCGTCCACGCAGCCCGTAACGACGGGCTGGCAGCCGGAGGGACCATCGGAGGTGATGGTGAAGCCCTCGAGGCCGTCACCATCGAGGTCCAGATCGGGCGGGGTCGCCACGAACCGGAGGGGGAACATCATGCCCCCGAAGTTCGCCGTCGCCTCGCCGCCCGCGATGATCAGGTCGAGCAGCGTCGCCGGGTCGCCGCCATCGCAGGGGGGATCCGTCTCGAGCATGTCTCCGACGAAGCCTCCGAGCAGCGCCAGCAGGTTGAGCGGGATCCCGCCGCACAGCAGGCCGTCGTCGATGCGGAAGAGCTCTCCCGCGTCAGGCACCGTGGTGCCTTCGATACGCCCCTGCCGGAGCTCGATCGGGAGGAAGCCGATCGGGAGCGGGATGTCCTCGGGGCCGCCGGTGAGGGTGTTGCTCACGATCTGGCTCTGGATGGAGGTCAGAGGCGCGCCGTCGGGCCCGAGCGCGTCCGAGGTGACCCGGAACTGGCCGGCGCCGCCGAAGTTGTTGTCGGGATCCATGTCGGCGTCTTCGCCCACCATCCACGCGATCCGGAAGTCGTCGTCGTTCACCCCGGCTCGGTCGTCGAGCCCGAGCATGCCGAGCAAGAGGATCAGGTCACCGCTCTCGATCTGCTGCTCGATGAGGGGCCCGATCGCCGTGGCGAGCAGCCCGAGCGCCCGCGCGAAGGCGTTGTCGGGGCTGCCGTCCCCGTTGAAGTCACAGCCGTCGCTCCGACCGCCGAGGCCGAGCGAGCTCATCACGAGGACGATCTCCTCCTGGCACGCGGCGTCGCAGCCGTCCCAGCGCTCGAGGTTGCTGTCGTCGCAGACCTCGGGCTCCGTCACGGTTCCGTCGCCGCAGCCCGTGACGGTCATGCAGTCGGCGCCGCAGGTGGGGGAGCCGTCGCAGAGCTCGCCGGCCGCGTGGTCGACGATGCCGTTGCCGCACGACTCATCGCTCCGGCAGTCGCTCCTGCAGCCATCTCCGGATCGGTTGTTTCCGTCGTCGCAGGCCTCGTCGCCGGTGACCTCGCTGTCCCCGCAGAAGGGCTCCCGCACGCACTCGGCGTCGCAGCCGTCCCCGGGGGTGGTGTTGCCGTCATCGCACCGCTCGCCGGGGTCGAGTCGACCGTTGCCGCAGAGATCGCCCGGGCCGGTGTCGGGGAGCGTGGCGTCGAACGTGATCATCGTGCCCGCGTCGTCGCCCGTGCCGTGGGACTCCCCACAGGCGGCGCATACGCCGATCATCGCGACGGCTACCATCAAGCCAAGCTGCCTCATCGTTCCTCCTCCCGCGCGCCATCCCCCGCGCCGCGGCGCCGGCAATCTACAGGAGGAGAGGCCGCGATAGAAGGTGGGGCCGCCCCTTACGCCCCGCTGTCAGGCGTCCTGTGTCACGCTCGAAGCGTGCGCCGCGCCAGCCTCGAGAAAACGGCAGCCCGTTTCCTGACGCGCCCCGGCGTGCGCGCGGTGGCCGCGCCAGCGTACGACGCGCTCATCCGGATGCAGCTCGCCGTACAGGCGCGGCTGGACGCCCTCGCGCCGCGAGAGCCACACGCCGAGGACTGTACGATCGTGGTGAAGACACATGAGCGTCCCGAGGTGATCGCGCGGCTCGTCCGGAGCGCGCACCGACGGCTCACGAGCCCGCGGATCTTGGTCGCCGACGACAGCCGGACCCCCTCCGAACCGGAGGGCGCCCGCACCATGAGGCTCCCATACGACGTCGGCCTCTCGGCCGGTCGCAACCGGGCCCTCGAGGCCGTCGACACGCCCTACTTCCTCCTCGCCGACGACGACTTCATATTCTGGCGCGGCACCAGGATCACCCAGACGCTCGAGACGCTCCGCCGCCACCCCGAGATCGACATCGCGGGGGGCCGGGTCATCGATCTCCCGCTCCACCGGTGCGTCGACGTGGCTCATCGCCGCGCGCTCGGCGCCACCGGAGCGCCGGTCGACGGAGAGATTGGCGGCCTGCCGCGCAGGGAGGTCGTACGGAACTTCTTCGTCGCGCGCACCGAGCGGGTGCGGGCTGTGGGCTGGGACGAGCAGCTGAAGCTCGTGGAGCACGCCGACTTCTTCGGGCGCGCGCTCGGCCGACTCGAGGTCGTCTTCGACGCCCGCCTGTCGATTCTCCACGCGAAGACGCCGTTCGACCGGGAGTACATGGCGCGACGCACGGACGTCGAACGCTACCAGGCGCTGCTCCGTCTCAAGTGGCCCGGTAGGTCGAAGAGCGGCCGCTGACCTCGAGCACTCGAGCGTCAGTCCGACTCGATGACGGCGAGGGTCTCGCGGGCGCAGCGCAGCTCTTCGCGGAGCGTGATGGCCTTGGCGTGGTCGGCGGAGGCGTTGCGGCGGAGGAAGGCGCGGAGGTGGACCGCGGCGCGGCGGGGGTCGCCGAGGCGATGGCGGATCATGCCGAGGACGAGCTGGCCGTAGCCCTTGCCGCCGCGCGAGCGCTCCAGCTCGTCGCAGATGGACTCGAGCTGCGAGGGGACCTGGCCCGCCTCGAGGCGGAGCCACGCGCGGTGGGCACGCAGGAGCGGTCGGTCCTCGTGAGCCCAGCGCTCGCCGCGGCGGAGCGCGCGAATGGCCGCGTCGCGTCGATCGCCGTGCTGGAGCAGCGTCGCGAGCGACCACCACTGGAAGCTTCTGCGATCGGGAGGCGCCGCGCGCGCGGCGAGGCGCTGCTGCGAGATGGCCTCGTCCAGATCTCCCAGCGCCGCGAAGGCGCGGCTCGCGTCGTGATGCGCGACGTCCTTCAGCGGGCCGAGGCGGGTCATGCGCAGGGCGATGTCCGCCGCGTCGCGAAATCGATGCGTATCGAGCCGCGCCAGGTAGAGCTGGCGTAGCAAGAGCACTTCGGTATCAGGTTCGAGGCCTCCCTCCGTGGCGAGGCCCTGCTCGGCGAATGACGCCCGCAGGCTGGGGCTCTCCGCCTGAAGAGCCTCCCGCAGGCACTCCTCGGGTGAGGGCGAACTCGAGACCACTTTCAGAGGAGGCATGACACGCTCTTTGATACCTCTATCCACAACGATAGCACAGGCTCCGATTCTGTCGATTTGGCCGTGGTCTCGAAGGCTTGGAGAGATCTATCCACAATTTGTCCCAGCCTCTCCCCATGCCTTGGGGATCACGGGGCTCCGAGGCCCAGGAACGCCTCCAGCTCGTCGTGTCGGGCCGCGGCGTCCGCCCAGCCGAGGTCGATGAGCTCGGACGCGAAGCCGCCGTCGAAGAGCAGATAGCTCGCCATGTCGGCAGAGTCGGCGCCCTCTCCGACGTCCATGAGGCGCAGGAACGCGCGGCCGAGCTTCCGGCGGATCGCCACCCGCTCGCGGCGAAGGTAGTCGGCGGCCATCTCGCCCATGTCCCGACTCGGTCGGATGACGAGCGACTCGACGAGTCGGCGAGGCGGGTGTCCCCGCTTGGCGGCCTCGGCGTTCAGCTTCTCCAGGAACTCGGGGCCGAACGCGGCGATCCCGTCCTTCAGCAACAGGTTGACCCGCTCGAGCTCCTCGACGTCCAGGTTGACGTGATCGAGCAGGAACGCGTCGAGGACCTTGCCCAGCAAGAACGGCAGGCCCGGGAAGCGGTCGGGGGGGATCTCCACCCGCTCGTTGCTCTCGCCGGTCATGCCGATCACGAGGACGCGGTCCGCTCCCAGCCGGATGGCGGGCCCGAGCGGGGTGTTGAGGCGGAGCCCGCCGTCGCAGTAGAGGTCGGTCCGGATGAACACCGGGGGGAAGAGGATCGGTATCGCTGCCGATGCGAGCACGTGGTACGGCATCACGTGGGCGGTGCGCACCACGACGTTGCGCGCCGAGAGCTGCGGGAGCGCCACGCTGGGGTGCTTGTCGACGAAGACGGTCGGCTGCCCGGTCGGGACGTGCGTAGCGGTCACCGTCAGCGCCCGGAGGTGCCCGCTGCGGATGTTGCGAGCGATCTGCCGGTAGTGGATCTCCGAGCGGATGATGTCGGTCATCGGGGACGCGTCGAAGAGCCCCGCGCCCTTCCGCCCCCCGAGCAGCACCCGGTGGAGGCGCTGCGCCTGCACCATGTTGAACCCGAGCACGTGAGGCATCTCGAGCTCGCGCCACACCTCGAGCAGGCGGCGGACGCCGGGCACTGGATCGTGCGCGACCGAGGCGAGGAAGGCGCCGTTGATCGCCCCGACGCTGGTGCCGCTCACGATGTCGAAGGCGGGCGGTCGCTGCCCGGCGAGCTGCCCGTAGAGATACGACAGGACGCCCACCTCGTAGGCGCCTCGCGCCCCTCCCCCGCTCATCACCAGCGCGAGCATCGGTCAGGCGATCGGTAGGTCCCGCCGGATGGACTTCACCCACTTCGACTCGACGTAGAGGGTGCGGAGGCGAGGATCCCGGATGTGCTCGAGCCGGGCGTCGACCACGGCGCGGGCGTTGGCGAGCGCGCGCTCGGCCTCCCGGGGCTCGCTGCAACGCGCGAGCGCGACGGCGACCTGATAGTAGACGCGCTCGGCGCGCTCGACGTCGGAGCGGTCGCGGGCGTTCCGGAGCACGTCCGTCGCGACGCGGCGCGCCTCGTCGAGCTCGTCGAGCCGGGAGAGCGCGTCGGAGCGGGCCGCCATCGCGAGCAGCTCGTAGCCCCGCGCTCCCGCGGCGCGCGCGTGAGACGCGGCCTCCTTCGCCAGACGCTCCGCGCGCCGGGGCTCGTCGCGATGGATCCACAGGCCGGCCTCCACGAGCCCCACGTGCGCGAGATCATAGGGATCTTGAATTCGCTCGGCGAGAGAGCGCGCGTCGGAGAGCACTCCGTCCGCGGCCTCCAGGTCGCCGACCTGCTCCGCGAGGAGCTCGGCCATCGCGCAGAGGGTGTCCGACTGCCCGGACTGATCGTCGACCAGCTCGAAGACGTCGAGGGCGCGCTGCAGGAACCCGATGGCGTTGTCCACGTCGCCGAGCTCCGCGTAGAGCTGGCCCACGTTCGACACCTTCCGCCCCAGGTGGAGCCGGTCGCCGATCTCGCGGTCGAGGAGGATCGACGCGCGCATCATGGCGATGGCGTCCTCGAAGCTCCCCTTGTGCGCGAGCGCGACGCCGAGGCTCGAGAGGGCGTGCGCCTCGTGGCCCTTCAGACCGAGGCGCCGGAAGATCGCCACCGCCTCCGCGCCCGCCTCCAGCGAGTCGTCGACCCGGCCCGAGCGCCAGAGGAGGATCGCCTTCTGCACGAGGGTCTGGCCGCGCGCGCTCAGGAAGTCGACGTCTCTCCCGGCGCGCGCCAGGGCGCGGTCCAGGGCCTCGATCGCGCCCTGCGTATCACCCTGGTCACGGCGGAGCTGTCCGAGCAGGCGCAGCGCCTCGATCTCCGAGGCCTTGTCTTCGCCCTGGATGGCCGCGTCGAGCGCGCGTCGGAGGAGCGCGTCGACGCCGGTCGGCCGCGCCGCGTCGAGGTCGAAGCGCGCCAGCCGGCTGAACGCGATCGCGATCTGGTGCGAGTCGCGCGAGCGCTCGGCCAGGGCGCGGAGGGCCTCCAGCTCGTTGCGCTGCTCCTTGCGACGCCCCAGCGCGCGCAGGATCTGCTCACGCCCCTCGTGCGCCTCGAACGCCTGGACGGAGTCGGGCGCGACGAGCGAGAGCGCCCGCCCGTAGAAGCGCATCGCGTCCTCGTGGCTGTACATGAGGTGCGCGCCCTGCGCCGCGGCCAGGTAGGCGTTGGCCGCCCCCGAGCGATCCCCGGCCTGCTCGCGATGGTGCGCCAGGCGCGCCGGAGGGACCGCGTCCAGCGCGGTCAGGTAGTTCGCCATCATGCGGTGCATGCGGACGCGGTCGCTGCTGTCGATGCTCTCGTAGGCGACGTGACGCACCACCGCGCTCGGGAAGAACAGCACCCCGCCCGCGCGCTCCTGCACGAGCCCGCGCTCGGCCAGCGCCCCGAGGTCGCTCTCCAGGTTCTCCCCCGTCAGGGTGCGGAGCTCGGACAGGCGAAGCCCCGGGCCGGTGACGGCCAGCCATCGCAGGGCGTGTCGCTCGTGCTCCGGCAGCTCGGCGAGGCGGGCCGCGATGACGTCCTCCAGCGTGGTCGGGAGAGCGAACGCGGCGCCGCTGCGGCGCACGACGCGCCGGGCGTCACCCTCGCCCTCGATCCGGACCACGTCGCGCTCGAGCAGCGCGTCGATCAGCTCGATCAGGAAGAACGGGTTGCCGCCTGCGCGGTGCACGATCTTGTCCTGGACCTCGCGCGGCACCTCGGCGCCCCCGAAGCGGGCCGCGACCAGGCTCACGCGGTCGTCGGCGTCCAGCTCCTCGAGGTCGATGCGCGGCACGCCGCCCAGCAGCTCGTCGACGCGCTCCTCGGCCCGGGTCGAGAGCACGACCATGAGGGGGACGGGGTAGCTCTGCGCCATCAGCCGGGCCATCAGCTGGAGGCTCGGCGTGTCGGTGAACTGGAGCGCGTCCACCCAGACCACGAGCGGCCCCTGGTCCGCGAGGCCCGCGAGCAGGGCGCGCACGGCCCGTATCAAACCTGCGCTGCGGTCTCCCGGGTCCTCGCTCGCGACGGGGGCGATGAGCGGCTCGAGCGCGTCGCGGGCGGTCGCGCGCACGTCGCGCGGGAGGATGCCCTCGAGCTTGTCGGTGAGCTTGCGCCGCGCCTCCTCCCCCGACGCGTCCTCGGGGATGTCACACGCCTCCCGCACCAGCTCCGCCACCGCGCCGTAGGGCACCTCGGAGCTGCCGAAGACGCACTCGATCCGGAGGAGACGCGGCGTGGGCTCGAAGGCCTCGATCGCGGCCGCGACGAGCGCGCTCTTGCCCACCCCGAGCTCGCCGCCGATGCAGAAGTAGGCCGACTGCTGGTCGCGCACGAGCTCCTCGTAGGCGTCGACCAGGGCCTGGATCTCCATCGAGCGACCGAAGAGCCCCACCTGCCCCGCCACCGCGAGGGCCTCCGCCGCGCGCTCCTCACGCGTCCGGGCGCCTCGCAGTCGATACGCCCGGAAGCGGCGGGGCCCGGCCTGGGTGCCGGTCACGGTGATCTCGCGGACGTCGCGCTCGTCGAACGAGAACGCCCGACGCGCGAGCCGGAAGACCTCCCCGGTGGCGAGGATCTCCTCCGACTCTCCATGATCGCCGAGCTCTCTCGCGACCTCGAAGACGCCCTCGAGGGGCTGGTATCGGAGCCGACCGTTGGGCGCGCGGACCGTGGCCACCACGCCGCGCGAGAGGCCGATCGAGGCGGTGAGCGGCACGAGGAGGTCGGCGCTCAGCCCCTCGAAGGCGTCCAGCACGTCCATCGCGAGGCGGACCGCGTGGAGGGGATCGTCCACCGACACCCGGCCCAGCCCGATGAGGAGCCGGAAGCTGCGCTTGCCCTGCCCGTCCGGCCAGTCGAGGATCGCGTGATACTTGTAGGCGATGTCGTCGAGGACGCGGACGGCCTGGTCGGAGATGCTCCGGCCCGTTCGCTCGACGCCCGTGATCTCGGCCTCCCCGCGGAGACGGCCGTGCACCACGACGACGTTGCGCCGCTCCCGGAGCTCGCGCCCCGCGGCGTGCGGGAGCGAGGCGTGGGTCTCGGCCGTGCCGGACGTGCGCCCGCCGGTCGGGCCGTCCGGGCTCGTGACCTCGCGCGGCGCGATCTCGTTGATGAATTGCTCGAGATCGAGCGCGTCGAGGATCTCCTCCTGCCCGTGGAGCCACCGCGAGAGCGCGCCGGCCAGAGAGCGCGCGGTCTGATACCGCTCCTCGCGATCGTAGGCGGTGGCGCGCCGCACGATCTCGTCGAGCTCCGGCGGGCAGTCGCGGTTCACCTGGCGGGGCAGCGTGAGCTTGCCGTCGCGCACCTTCTCCAGGACCTCCATGCCCTGCTGGCCCGGATACATGACCCGGTTCATCAGCAACTCGGCGAAGAGGACGCCGATGGAGTAGACGTCGCTCCGGCGGTCCACGCGCTGCCCGCGCGCCTGCTCGGGCGACATGTAGGAGAATTTCCCCTTGATGACGCCCGTCTCCTCGCTGACCAGCCGGGCCCGCGCGATGCCGAAGTCGGCGATCTTCACGATCCCGTCGTAGCTGAGCAAGACGTTCTGCGGGCTGACGTCGCGGTGCACGATGTCCATCGGCACGCCGCTCTCGTCCTTGCGGTTGTGGGCGTAGTCGAGCCCCTTGGCCATTTCGCTCACGACGTAGGCGGCGAGACCGGGTGGGATGGCGCGGCCCTGGCGGCGCGCGCCGGAGATGAGCCGGCCGAGGTCGAGCCCGTCGACGAACTCCATCGCGAGCAAGAACTCGTCCCGCACCTGCTCGAACGCGTAGACCTGAACGATGTTCGGGTGGTTGAGGCGCATGGCGACCTTGGCCTCGTCCACGAACATCGAGATGAATTTCGGGCTCCTCGCGAAGGTGGGGAGCACGCGCTTGACCACGAGGATCTTCTCGATGCCCTCGGCGCCCGTGCTCTTGGCCAGGAACACCTCGGCCATGCCGCCCGCCCCGAGGCGACGCACGACCCGATAGCGCCCGAGGCTCTCCGGCGGCGGCGTGGATGGGGTGGGCACGGCCGCGAAGTATAGCTGGAAACGGTCACGTCCGTGGCCTCGCCCCGGCGTGAAATTGCGTATGCTCCCGGCGTGATTCGTCTCGCCAAGCCCTGGATCGGTCCCCCGGAGCTCGAAGGCGTCGCCGCCGTGCTCGAGAGCGGCATGCTCGTGATGGGCGCTCGCGTGGCCGAGCTGGAGGAGCGCCTCGCCGCGCTCTGCGGCCGTCGTCACGCCGTGGTCTGCGGCTCGGGGACGGCCGCGCTCGAGCTCGCGCTCGAGGCCCTCGAGGTCTGCGACGGCGCGGTGCTGTGTCCCGACCTGAGCTGGCCGAGCCCCGCCCACGCGATCTGCCGCCGCGGCGCGCGACCCCAGCTCGTGGACGTGGACGCGCGCACCTGGAACGCCAGCGCGACGGCGCTCGCTTCGGGGCGCACGATGGAGACGCGCGCCGCGATCGTGATCGATCAGTTCGGCAGCCCCGCCGATCACCCCGCCATCGAGGCCGCGCTCGACGGGCTGCCCCTCATCGTGGACGCCGCCTGCTCGCTCGGCGCCTCGGTCGCGGGCCGCCCCTCTCCCTCTTACGGCACGATCGCGTGCCTGAGCTTCCATCCCCGCAAGCTGCTGACGACGGGGGAAGGCGGCGCCTGCCTCACGGATGATGACGACCTCGCGGAGCGCCTGCGCCTGCTGCGCAACCACGGCCAGCGAGGCCCGGGGGACTTCGGGGAGCCAGCCGGGAACCACCGCCTGACCGAGATGGCGGCCGCGATGGGGCTGGCGCAGCTGGATCGACTGGACGCGATCGTGAGCCGCCGACGCGCCCTGGCCGCGCGATACCGGGAGGCGTTCGCGGGGTTCGAGCTGCAGCAGCCAGCGCCCAGGGCCGAGGGCAACTGGCAGACCTTCGGGGTCGTGCTGCCGGACGGCGCCGACCGGGACGCCGTGGTGAGCGGCATGCGTGACGCGGGGGTCGAGGCGGGGCGCTTGAGCTACGCGCTCCACGCCATCGGCAGCCTCGCGGGGCGGGTGTCCGGCGGCCCCTTCCCCGTGGCGGAGCGAATCGAGCGTCAGGGCTTGGCGCTGCCCCTCCATCCCTTGCTCGAGGACGGCGAGCGCGACCAGGTGATCGAGACGTTCCTGCGGGTCAGCGGGGGCCCCGGATGAGCGAGGCGGTGCTGACGGTCGAGGGGCTGAAGAAGACGTTCCGGATCGGCTTCTTCCGCAAGCGCGTCGAGGCCGTGCGAGGCGTCGACTTCGCGGTCCAGCCGGGCGAGATCTTCGGCCTGCTCGGCCCCAACGGCGCGGGCAAGACGACCTCCATCAAGTGCGTGCTGAGCCTGATCTTCCCGGACGAGGGGAAGATCACCCTCTTCGGGGAGCGCTCGCCGGGCCCGGAGGTGATGGGCAAGGTCGGCTACCTCCCCGAGAACCCCTACGTCTACCAGTACCTGCGACCGCTCGAGTTCCTCGATCTCTGCGGTCGTCTCGTCGGCCTGGACGCGCAGGCGCGCGAGAGCCGCGGGCGCGAGATGATCGAGCGGGTCGGCCTGGCGCACGCCGTCGACCGGCCGATCGGCAAGTTCAGCAAGGGCATGATGCAGCGCATCGGACTGGCGCAGGCCCTCCTCCACGACCCGGAGCTGTTGATCCTCGACGAGCCGATGAGCGGGCTCGACCCCATCGGGCGCAAGGAGGTGCGGGACCTGATCCTGGAGCAGCGCCGCGCCGGAAAGACCATCGTCTTCACCAGTCACATCCTCGCCGACGTGGAGCTGCTCTGCGACCGGGTGGGGATCCTGCGCCGCGGAGAGATGATCCACTACGGCAAGCTCGCCGACCTGCTCCGGGCGGAGACGCGGCGCACCGAGGTCGAGCTGTCCCGGGTCGATGAGTCCTTGCGAGCCCAGCTCGAGCCCCTCGCGGTCTCCATCGAGGACGAGGACGATCGCTGCGTGCTGGTGGTGGAGGGAGGGGACGGCGCTCGCCCCGTCCTCGAGGCGGCCATCGCGGGCGGCGCGACCGTGCTCGGCGTGACCCCGATGCGCGAGACGCTCGAAGACGTCTTCGTGCGCGACGCGCTCTGAGCGGGAGACCGTTGACGGCGACTCGCCCGGCGACCATGTCTCCCGGATGGTCGAACGCATCTCGCCGAAGCAAGCGATGGCCCGACTCGAAGAGGGCTGGACGTACGTCGACGTGCGCTCCGTGCCCGAGTTCGAGCAAGGGCACCCCGCGGGCGCCTACAACGTGCCGCTGATGCACATGGGGGCGGCCGGCATGGCGCCGAACCCCGAGTTCCTGTCCGTGATGCAGGAGCGCTTCCCGACCGACGCCAGGCTCGTGCTGGGGTGTCGATCCGGCGCGCGGTCGCTGAGAGCGGCCGAGATGCTCGAGGCGGCTGGCTTCGAGCACGTGGTCGATCAGCGGGCCGGCTGGGACGGCGCGCGCGATCCCTTCGGCCGGGAGCTCGAGCCGGGCTGGCGGGGCGAGGGGCTGGCGAGCGCCATGGAGGCGGAGCCCGGACGGAGCTGGGACGCGCTGTCGAAGGGAGTTTGATCGCGCGGCCGAATGCTCCATCGTGTGAGCGATGAAGATCGGCGACCCCGTGCACCCGGACCTCCCCTGGGTCCGTCAGATTCACGACCTCGACGAGTCCCGCGCCCACCGGAGCGCGGGCCGGCGGCTGGACGCCGTGCGCCGGAGCGCCGAGCGGCTGGGGGACGATCTGCGCGACGGGCCGCGCGTCGTCGCGGTGCGCACGCTGGACATCACCGACCTCGTCTATCCCACCAAGTACGCGTTCCAGACCGCGTGCCCGCTCCCGTTCCCGTTCGTGACCATGCGCCACCGCTGCCTGCTCATCCAGGTCGAGGCCGGCGGGGAGCTGCGGAACATCCTGTTCAACCCGACCGACCGGGCGACCTCGCGCAACACGCCGTTCTTCGCGCAGCTGCTCGAGAAGCTCGGATGGGCAGAGGACCTCATCGGCAAGTCGTTCGGCACGGTCGAAGCCGGGCTGCGCGACTTCGGCGTGGCCCCCGAGGACGTGGACCTCATCGCCTTCGATCACTTCCACACGCAGGATCTGCGGCCCAGCCTGGGCACGACGAAGGGCGACGGGCTCCACGGCCCGCTGGAGGCCCGCTTCCCCAACGCCAAGCTGCTCGCGCCGCGCGCAGAGTGGGAGGACTGGGATCGCCTCCACCCGATGCAGCGCGCCTGGTTCATCGCGGATGGCAAGAAGGACGTGCCCCTCGATCGCGTGGTCCTCACCGACGGCGATCTGACGCTCGGCGAGGGCTGCCTCCTGATGCGCACGCCCGGCCACACGAGCGGGAACCAGACGCTCTTCGCGCACACCGAAGACGGCGTGTTCGGGTGCAGCGAGAACGGGACGTGCGCCGACAACTGGAGCCCCTACGAGTCGCGCATCCCCGGCCTGCGCTCCTTCGCCCGCAGTTACGACGTGGAGGTCGTGCTGAACGCGAACACCCCCGAAGAGGGCGCCGAGCAGTACATCTCCATGGTGCTCGAGCGCTCCATCGTCGATCGCGTCCCCGGCGCGCCCGCGTTCGTGCAGATGTTCCCGTCGAGCGAGGTCACGCCGTCCGCGGTGGCGCCTGGCTTGCGACCGAGCCTCGTGTTCGGCGAGCGGACGAGCGGGATCCTGCGCAGCAAGACCTCGGCGCCGGCCGTCGCGGCCGAGTGAAGCTCAGGCGCCCGGGCAGTCCGCGAGGTCCTCGTTCCGACAGGTGGTGTCGACCTCGAGCGCGCGCGCGAGCTCCCGCAGCGCGGTCTTGAGGCCCTCCTCGAGCACCGGGTGATAGATGGGGAGCTGCAAGGCTTGCTGCACCGTCAGGCGTTGCTGCACCATGAAGGCGACCAGGTGTGAGAGGTGCTCGACGTCGGGACCGAGCATCTCGGCCCCGAGCAGGACGCAGCCGTCGCGCTCCCCGTAGACGCGCACGAGGCCGCGGTTCCTCGCGATGACCTTCGCTCGCCCCTGGTCGACGAAGGAGACCTCGCCGACGGCCGCCGAGCTGGGGAGCTCCTCGAACGGCTGCCCGACCATCGCGATCTGCGGGTCGGTGAACGCGATGCTGAGGGGCGTGCGCCGCACGTGCGCGCCGACCTTCGGGTATCGCGCGGCGTTCTCGCCCGCGATGCTGCCTTCGTCGGACGCCTCGTGGAGCACGGGGCGATGACCGGTCGCGTCCCCCGCCATGAAGATGGGCGCGTCGCCGCACTGGCAGGTCCGCGGATCCCAGCTCGGCCTCCCTTTGTCGTCGAGCGAGAGCCCCGTCTTCTCGAGATCGAGACGGCCCAGGTTCGGGCGACGACCCGCGCTGGCGAGGACGCGCGCGAACCGGCGTGACGTCCGCGTCCCGTCTTCGTCCCAGGACAGCTCGTAGCCGGCCTCGTCGCGCGTCGCCTCCAGCCCCTGCACCGCGAGGTGCAAGGTGAGCTCACCGGCGAGGATCTCGCGCAGGGCCGCGTCGAGCTTGGGATCGGTGAACGCGCCGACCTCGTCGAAGGGGTTGAAGAACGCCACGTCCACGCCGAGCCGATGCAGCGCCTGGCCCAGCTCGAGCCCGATGATGCCGGTGCCGATCACCGCGACGCTCTCGGGCAGGTCCTCCCACTCGAAGACGTCGTCGTTGACGTCGACGTCGAGCCCCTCGAACGGAGGCGGGATCCAGGGCGAGCTGCCGGTCGCGATGACGGTCGCCTTCGCGCGAACCTCGACGTCTCCTCCATCCGTCTCGACGATCAGCGTGTTCGCGTCGACGAAGCGCGCCTCTCCTCGCAGGCGCTTGTCCTCGTCGATGCCCTCGACGCTCGAGACCACCCCTCGCACGAACCGGTCGCGGTGCTCGCGCACGCGCTCGAGGACCGCGCGACCGTCGATGGTCACGCCCTGCGCGCGCACCCCGAAGGTCGCCGCGTGATGGACCCCGTGCGCCGCGTCGGCGGCCGCGATGAGCAGCTTCGAGGGCATGCAACCCACGCGGGCGCAGGTCGTCCCGTGCTCGCCGCGCTCGATGAGCAGGGTCTCCTTGCCGGCTCGCTCCGCCTCGCGCCGCGCGTTGAGCCCGGCGGTTCCAGCGCCGATCACGGCGACGTCCACGTCCAGTCGTTGCATGGTCTCCCTTCAGCGTTGGCAGCGTCCGAAGGACACGTAGGCGCGACCGGCCTCGATGAACAGGACCGCGACTCCGTCTCGCCCGACGGCCACCCTGCCGCGCCGCCCGCTCCCGCCCGGGCCGGTGATCACAGCCGCCTCACCGAGCGCTCCGTCGTCTCCGACGACGTGCACGTGAATCTCGCGCGGCGCGTCGGGAGGGCGGTCCCGCGGGGCGTCGGCCGCGACGACGCGACCATCGCCGTCCACGTGGAGGGTGCCGTAGCCCGTGCCCGGCACGATGGGTCGGGCCGGCGCGGCGCTGCCCAGCTCCACCAGCCCGACGGCGGTGGTCGCGGCGGCGCCGACGAGGGTGAACGCCAGCCACGGCGACGCCTCGTCACCGAGCGCGGCGATGACGGGAGGCGCGGTGACGAGGCCCACCGGACGCGCGACCGTGGTGGGGGCGAATCCGTCCGTCCCGACCTCCGCCCGGTGCGCGACGCTCATGGCGGCCCGCGGATCGAGGAACACGATGGAGGCGCCGAGGGCCGACGGAGCCGCGCCGCCGCCTCCTTCGGGCGTCAGGTCCGCGGCCTCTCCGGTCGGCTCGCCGCTCGGGCGAAGGAGGCGTCCGCGGACGCGCATCGGGGTGCCGGAGTCATCGGTCCAGGCCACCGCGCGCACGTCGCCGTCGAGGACGAGCGCGGGGCTGAATCGGAGCGACGCGGGCCCGCCGATGCGCGTCGGCCTCGCGTCTCGCGAGAGGGGCGCGACGAAGAGCGAGCGCTCGCCGTCGACCCACGCGACGTGCTCGGCCGAGAGCGCGGGCCCCGCGCGCCGCCGATCGGACGGCACCGGGTGCGTCAGGGCGTGGGTGGAGAGCCTCGTCGGCTCCGCGCCCGCCTCGAGCCTCCAGACGGACAGGGTCTCTCGCGTCCCCTCGGAGCTCGACGTCGCCGCGACGAAGCCGTCGTCCGCCCTGGCCACGTCTCCCCACTGCCCCGCCGCGATCGCGCTGGGCGTCCCGAACGCGCAGCCGGCCTCCGGCGCGGGCGGAGCAGCGCCGATCTCGCTCGGGACGACGGGAGCGGGCGCAGGCTCGGGGGCCGAGGGCTCCGGAGCGGGAGCCTCGATCTCGGGCGGCGGGTCGACGGCGGACGGCGCCTCGGGCGGGTCGACGGCCTCGGCGGGCGTGGGGCGCGGATCCTCGGAGCACGCGATCAGGAGGAGGCTGAGCCCCGCCAGCGCTCCCTTCAGCGATCCCATCTTCCCGGCGCCCAGAGGTCCAGGAAGCGGGCAGGCTCCACGACACCGGCGCGCTCGACCGCGTCCCGGCTCGCCGCCAAGCCCGCCACGTGGCCGTCGAGCTGCGCGCGGCGAGCCCGCGCCACCTCGGCGTGGAGGCCCATGTCCGCGCCGGCGAAGCCGCTCACCGCGCGGTCGATCCAGCGCCGCGCCTCCCGATCGTCCCGCGTGATCGTCGCCGCGCTCGCGCGGGCCAGCGCGGCCATGCCGGCCGCCCACGGGGCGCCCGTCTTCTCGAGGCGGCGGACGTCCTTCATCGCCTTGGCCAGCAGCTTCTTCCGGCGCGCCGGCCCCGCCTCTACGGCGCACGCGAGATGGACGCGTGCGGAGAGCTCGCGCATCGTGATGTCGTACATCTGCAGTTGCAGGAGCTGAGAGCGCCAGAGCGGCCCCCAGCCGGACTCCAGGCGCTCGAGCGCCGCCTCGGGGCGCCCCGCGACCATCTGCGCTTCCACCCGGAGGAAGAGCTCCCAGAGATGAATCAGCTGGAAGCTCGGCTGTGACCAGCGCGCGAGCGCGTCGCGCGCCTCGCGCACCGCCTCGTCGGGCCGCCCACGCGCGAGCTCCGACAACGAGCGGAACTTCACGCGGAGATAGATCTCGAGGAGGAGATCACCGCGCGACGCCGCGTCAGCGAGGATCGCAGGGTACTGATCGAACAGCTCCTCCCAGCGGCCCATGCGCCAGAGCACGTCGAGGTAGACGATGGTGGAGCTGGCGATCTCCCACGCGACGCCCGTGCAACGCTCCCGGAGGATCTGCAAGGCTTCCTGCTCGCGCCCGAGGGCCTCGCGCCAGCGACCTTCCAGCCACGCGGCGCCGCCGCTGGACGAGGCGAGCAAGCCCAGGTTGTACGGGCTGCCAGCGCGCTCGGCGAGCGCCCGACCGGTCTGCTGGAGCTCCACCGTGCGGGCGTGCGCCGAGGCTCCGGCGGTGGCCGCGAACGGCACCTCCACCGCGACCGCGCGCGCCACTCGGCCGAGGTCGCCCGCGTCGAGCGCCATCAGCAGGTGCCGCGCCTGGAACACGCCGCCGCGGACCGGGTCGATCATCGCCAGCCCGATCGAGACCGACCAGCAGACGTCGATCCGGAGCAGCTCCTCTTCGGGGATCCGAGACGCATCTCGCTCGCGGAACTGGAGGCCTCGCAGCTTCACCTGCGCGCGGCGGGCGAGGAACTCGGCGAACGCGCGCACCGGGCTGTTGGGGAAGCTCAACCCGACCGCCTCCAGCACCGTGCGGAGGACGGCGCGCCCTTCGTCGAGGTGGCCGCTGAAGAGATACTGCTCGGCGGCGCGGCGACGCAGCTCCAGAGCCTTGCGCCGAGGAGAGAGCGCGGCGGCCGCCACGTACGCCGCGGCGGCCTGCGCACCGCGACCCGCGTTGCGGAGCGCGTCCCCGAGCGCCACCTGCAGCTCCACCTCGCTCTCGCGAGGTTGCTCGACCTGGGGTCTCAGCGAGAGGGCGACGCGGTACAGCTCGGCCGCTCGCTCGAACGCGAGCGCGCTCTCGGCCCGACGCGCGCCCTCGAGGGTGTAGTGGAACGCCTCCCCCAGCTCGCCCGCGCCGCGGTAGTGGAAGGCGAGGCTCTCCGGCTCGACGCTCGGGTGGCTGCGCAGCGCGCGCGCGAGCCGACCGTGGACCGCCCGTTCGGTGGCCTCGTCCATGGCGCGCGCGACCGTCTCCCGGATCCGGTCGTGGTAGAGCTCGAGCTCCTCCCCGTCCTCCGCGCTGCGGGCGCGCAGGAGCCGCGCGTTCCGAAGACCGGTCAATGCCTTGACGTCCAGGGCTTCGACGCCGACCACCTCCGCCGCCGTCCGCGCGAGGATGGGCTTTCCCCGCACGGCCAGGACGCGGAGGAGCTCTCGCGCGTTCGCGTCGAGATCACGCATCTGCGCCTCGAGCGCGCCGCCCAGATCCACGCCGGACGGCGAGTGCTCCCGCGCGTGGCGCACCAGCAGATCGATGAGCAACGGGCTGCCCGCCGCCTCGCCCGCGAGCTCGTCGAGGAGCTCCTCGTCGCGCGCGGTCCCGCTCAGGCGGAGCTCCAGCAGGGTGCGCGCCTCCTCGTCGTCCAGCTCGGGCACGTTCACGACGCTGACCGCGTCACCGTCGGTCTCGATCGCGGACAGGAACGGGCTGGCCGCCGCTTCGTCGCTCCGGCACGCACCGATCCAGAGGATCGGCGGCGCCTCCTGGGTGCCCATGGAAGGCGCGAGGAGGTGGGCGCTGTCGCGATCGCCCCACTGCAGGTCGTCGATGAAGACGATGACCTCGCGACGGCTCGACACGCGCGCGAGGAGCTCCCGGAAGGTCACGACCGCGCGTCGGCGCTGCTCCTGAGGGTCGGGGACGTCGGAGAGCGGCGGGCGCCCGTCGCGCACGCAGGGTACGCGCCCGAGCGCGGGGAAGACGCGCACGAGGTTCCCGATGTCCGCCGGCATCATCGCCTCGCACTCCTCCTCCGGGACGGTGAGGAGGTGACCGACGAGCGCGTCGACGACGCTGTCGAGCGCCTTGTAGGGGAGCGTCTCCCGCTCGAAGCAGCGGCCTTCGAGCACGAGCGCGTCGGGATCGGAGGTCCGGAGCCGATCGAGGAAGTGACGCACCAGCGAGCTCTTGCCGATGCCGCTCGCGCCCTGCACGAAGACCACACGGGGCTCGCCCAGCTTCACCACCCGGCGCGCCGCCTCGAGCGCGCGCAGCTCGCGGCGGCGCCCGACGAAGACCTCCGCCGTCCGCCCGGGGAAAGACACGCGCGACCGACTGGGCGCCGCGCCCAGGCGAGACAGGATCGCGTCCGCGTCGGGGCGCGCCCGAGGATCGCGGGCGAGCAGGGAGACGCAGAGCGACTCCAGGTCCTCGGGGATGCCGAGCGCGCGCTCCGAGGGCCGCGGCGCCGCCCGCTGCTGCTTGGCCGCCATGACCTCGTACATCCGGCCGTCGAACGGGAACGAGTCCGTGAGGGCGCGGAAGAGCATCACGCCGAACGCGTACCAGTCCGCCGAGCGCTCCGTGGGCGCGCCCGCGCACTGCTCCGGCGCCATGTAGAGGGGCGTGCCGGCGATGTCGTCCGGCTCGGCGCGGCGGACCTGCTCGAGGTCTCGCACCAGCCCGAAGTCGAGCAGCACGACGCGCCCATCCGGCGTCACGAGACAGTTCTGACACTTCAGGTCGCGGTGGAGCTTGCCTGCGTCGTGCAGGGCGGCCACGCCCCGCGCGAGGTCGCGAAACACCGCCCGCAGCTCGTCCGGATCGACGTCGAGGGGCGGCACGGTCGTGTTCGGAGGCGGAGCGCTGCTCGACCCGCGCCCCCGGAGCCGCGGCATGACGTCGCTCACGGCCAGGCGCCGCATGGTGTCCGCCCCGGGGGGCATCGCGTCCGGCCGGAAGAACTCGGGCAGCGGCACGCCCCGCACGAGCTCCATCGTGAAGAACCAGCGGTCTCCGTCGCTCTCGAGATCGAAGAGCTGCACGAGGTTGTCGTGACTGATCTCGGCCAGGCTCCGGAACTCGTGCTTGAAGCGGTGAATCGTCTCCGGCTCGACGTAGCTCAGCCACTTGAGCGCGATGGGGCTCTGGCGCTCGCGGTCGTAGCCCTCGAAGACCACGCCGTAGCTGCCCGAGCCGAGCCGGCGCCGGATCTCGAAGCGATCCGTGCTCGGAAACTCGCCAATGGACACCTCCGTGTCGGAGGTGCCGCGCCAGTCGTCTGCTCTCCCCATGAAACCGCCTCGGGGTGGGCCATCCTACCCCGGACAGAGAAGGATCTCACGCGCGACCAGTCGTGTCGACGACGATCCACGGGCGCATCACGCGCCTCTGTCTGCTAGAGCATGAGCGCCCCCCGCCTCACACGGAGCCGTACCCCCGCATGCCGCAGGCCACACTCGTTCGCGATCCCGCGCTTCACGGCGTCACCCGAATCTCCCACGATCCTTCTTTCCCCCGCCCTCACGTCGGCATCCTCGGCGGCGTCCACGGCAACGAGCGCTGTGGGATCGAGGCGATCCATCGCCTCGAGAAGGCGGTGACCGACGGGGAGCTCGCGCCGATCGCGGGCACGTGGGTCCTCATCCAGGGCAACCCGGCCGCGGTGGAAGAGGGGCGCCGGTTCACCCGGGGTGGCGCCGATCTCAACCGCCTGTTCGATCTGACCTTCGTGGACGAGCTCCCCCGTGAGCGGTGGTCACCAGAGCACGAGCGGGCCCACGTGCTCGAGCCCGTGCTCTCCGATCTCGACGCGCTGCTCGACCTGCACTCGGCCACGTCGCCCACGCCCCCCTTCGCGATCATCAACGACCTCCCGGCCGCGGCGGAGCTGGCGCGGCGCCTCGGGTTCGGCTTCGTCACGCACGGCTGGGGCGGGCCCGGGCTGCTGATGGACAAGGTGACCATCGGCATCATGCAGCGGGTCGGGCGCCCCGCCGTGAGCGTGGAGTGCGGCCAGCACGACGATCCCGAGACGGTCGAGTCCGCCTGGGGCTGCGCGCTGGCGTTCCTGCGCGCCTGCGACAGCCTCGACGGCGAGGCGCCCGCCGGTGAGCCGAAGTTCCTCGAGGTGGTCGAGATCATCAGCCGCCCGAGCGAGGGCTTTCGCTTCACCCGGCCGCTGAACGGCTTGGAGCGGATCGAGGCGGGCGAGGTCATCGCGGCCGATCGCATCGCGGAGCTGCGAGTGCGTGAGGCCTGCTACGTCCTGATGCCGAACGACGGCGTCCCGGTCGGCCGGGACATGGTCTTCCTCGCCCGAGAGGCCATGCCGAGTCACCCGGAACAGCAGTGATTGGCAGAACCTAGACGCTGAGCCATCACGCCAGCGCGCGCCAGAAGGCCTCGACCTCCTCGAAGACATCGCAGCGCCGTGCGGGCGGGAGGCTGCGCAGGAAGATCTTCCCGTAGCCCTTCGTGCGAAGGCGCCCATCGAGGACGGCGACGACGCCCCGGTCGCGCCGACTCCGCACGAGGCGCCCGAACCCCTGCTTCAGGGTGAGCGCGGCGGACGGGACCAGGTAGCGCACGAACGCCGACTCCCCCTCCTCCTCCACGCGTCGGCAGCGCGCCTCGACGAGGGGATCGGTCGGAACGTCGAACGGGAGCTTGTCCATGATGACGAGCCGCAGCGCCTCGCCGGGCACGTCGACGCCCTGCCAGAAGCTGGCCGTCGCGAAGAGCACCGCGTCGCCATCGCCTCGGAAGCGGTCGAGGAGCGCGCCCTTGGGCGCGTCGCCCTGGACGTAGATCGGCCGGCCGCGGAGGCGGGGTCGGCAGCGGGCGGCGAGCCGCTCCATCATCCGGATCGACGTGCAGAGGACGAAGGCGCCGCCGCCCGTGAGCGCCACCAGCCGGCTGACCTCGTCGACCGCCGCGTCGGTGTAGCCGGGAGCGCGCGGGTCCGGGACCGCGGGGAGATAGAGCGCGGCCTGCGACGCGTAGTCGAAGGGCGACTCGAGGATCTCCTCGTCCACCTCGAAGTCGATCCCCAGGCGCCGCTTGACGAAGTTGAAGCTGCCCGAGACGGCGAGCGTCGCGCTCGTCAACACGACGCTCGGGACGCGATGGATGACCTCGTCGCGGAAGATCGCGCTGACGTCCACCGGGCTCGCGCCGACCACCCTCCGATCCGCGCGACGATCCGACCAGGTGATCTGGCGCCCCGCCTCGCCCCCGCCCTCGGCGACCTGCGCGAGCTCGTCCCGGAGCCGACGCGCGCGACGGGCGAGCTGCGCGAAGGACTCGCCGTCCTCGTCGTGACGACGGCACGTGAGCGTCATCGCCTCCAGGGCGGCGTCGAACGCGTGATAGGCCCTCGAGCGCGCGCCCTCGAAGATGCCCTCGGGGAGCTCGACGCGCCCC
Organism: Sandaracinaceae bacterium; assembly: GCA_004213565.1. Taxonomy (GTDB): domain Bacteria; phylum Myxococcota_A; class Polyangia; order Polyangiales; family Sandaracinaceae; genus JAVJQK01. Next base: position 1,891 of record SHBB01000019.1, on the reverse strand, counting down.
TCGCCACCGCCCGCGGGGACTTCGGCGAAGAACGCCTCCGCGCGGCCGAGCACGGTGCGGAGCACGCGGTCGGTGCGCTCGTCGAGGAGCCCGGTGGCGGAGAACGCGCGCTCGGCGTCCTTCAGGAGCCGCTCGATCATCGTCTCGGAGACCTGCACGCCGAAGAACAGGGTCGCGACGTCTTCGATCTGGTGCGCCTCGTCGAAGATCACCGCGTCGTAGTCGGGCAGCACCGCGCCGCCCTTCGGCCCGTCCGCCGGCCCGCGCATGGCGAGGTCCGCGAAGAACAGGTGGTGGTTGACGACGATCAGCTGCGCCTGCTCCGCCTCGCGCCGCATCGCGGTCACGAAGCAGTCGTCGTAGTGCTTGCAGCGCGGCCCGATGCGCGTGTCCGAGCCGCTCTGGACCGCAGCCCAGATGGGGTCGTCCTCGGGGAGGTCGCTCAGCTCGGCCCGGTCGCCGAGCCGGCTCCGCTGCGTCCACGCCTCGAGCATCGGCAGGCGGCGCGCCATGCTGGGGAGCTCGGACTCGGGGCCGTCGGACAGCTCTCCGAAGCGGCGACGACAGAGGTAGTTCGACAGCCCCTTCATGCAGGCCGCGCGGACGGGGAGCCCGAGGTGCTTCGCGAGCGCGGGCAGGTCGCGCTCCATGATCTGGTCCTGGAGGGCGCGCGTGCCGGTCGACACGATCACTTTGCGCCCCGACCGGATCGCCGGGACCAGATACGCGAGCGTCTTGCCCGTGCCCGTGCCCGCCTCGATCAACGCGACACCCTCGCGCTCGAGCGCCGTCTCGACCATCTCGGCCATGCGCAGCTGCGGCTCGCGCAGCTCGTAGCCTTTCAGCGCCGACGCGAGCGGCCCCGTCGCCCCGAGCAACTCCGACGATCGCACGCGAGGGACGTAGCACGGCGATCACCCCGATGTGTCGCGGGTTTGACGAGGGTGGGCGCGCGCCGCAGCTTGAGCCCGTGCTGATCCCCGTCCGGGACATCAACCCCACGCGCACCTTCCCCTTGGTGACGTGGTCCCTCATCGCCTTGAACGTGGCGGTGTGGCTCTACCAGCTGAGCCTGGACGATCTGGCGAGCGCGGCCCTCCTGCTCCGCAAGGGCGTCATCCCGTACTACCTCGTCCGCGAGCCGTCCCTGGGGAGCTGGCTGACGCCGCTCACGAGCATGTTCCTGCACGGAGGCTGGACGCACCTGATCGGCAACATGTGGTTCCTGCACGTGTTCGGCGACAACATCGAAGACGAGCTGGGCAAGGTGCGCTACCTCGCGCTCTACCTCCTGGCCGGGCTCGGCGCGGTGGCGGCCCAGGTGGCGATCGGCCCCGACAGCCAGATCCCGATGGTGGGCGCCTCCGGGGCGATCGCCGGCGTGCTCGGCGCGTACATGATGCTCCACCCGCGCGCGCCCGTCGTCACGTTCATCTTCCCGATCGTGTTCGTGCTCTTCGAGTCGCCGGCGTGGGTGTTCCTGTTCGTCTGGTTCGGCCTCCAGACGCTGCAGGGCTTCACCGCGCTCGGCCTCCCCGAGACGGCGGGGGGCGTCGCGTTCTTCGCGCACATCGGCGGCTTCGTGGTGGGGCTCGTCGTCGGACGCTGGCTGAAGCCGCCCGACGTGGAGCCGCCGGCCGAGCTGGCGACCCGCTGAGCGGGCGCCATGTCGAAGACGACGAGCGCAGAGAAGGAGCTCTGACGAGAAAAGGGCGGAGCACCTCGGCGCTCCGCCCTCGACTCTCATCCGCTCGACCGTCGTTCAGAACGGGTTGTCCGGCGGGGCCTCTTCTTCGGCGCCACCGCCCGCTGCGCCGCCGCCCGAGCCGCCGCCCGCTGCGCCGCCGCCAGAGCCGCCGCCCGAGCCGCCGCCCGCTGCGCCGCCGCCAGA
>SHBB01000189.1 GCA_004213565.1 Sandaracinaceae bacterium | reverse complement strand
AGAGGCCGAGCCCGAGAAGGAGCGCGAGCCAGGGTGATGGCGCGCGCCCGGGCGCCGCCGCGCAGCCGCAGAGGTGCTGCATGTCCGGGGAGACCACGCCGCCGCCCGCGTCCACGCCCGGGCTCTGACAAGAGAACGCGCCCGACACCGAGGTTGCGCAGCGATAGGGGATCCCCGCGATGACGCCGCCGGCCTCGAAGCGCTCGGGCCAGGTCGAGAGCAGGACCATCGCCATCGCCGCGCCCGCCGAGTGCCCCATCACGTAGGCGCCGCTCACCTCGTGGTCGGCCTCCATCCGGTCGAGCATCGAGATGAGGGAGCGGTTCTCGCCCTCGCCGCGGCGGAGGTTCGCCTCGTCGCCGTACTCGCCCGCCCAGTTGAAGCACGAGACGGGGTTGTTGGCCGAGGTCTGCGCCGGGTAGACGACGTAGAAGCCCAGCTCGTCCGCCAGCGGCTCCCAGCCCGTGTTGCGAAACGTCGCGACGTTCTGCGTGCAGCCGTGCAGCGCGAAGACGACCGGCGCGGGCCCGCTCGGCGCCGGGCTCGGGGTGTAGCGGTGCATCTCGAGGCCCCCCGGGTTCGCCCCGAAGGCGCTCACCCGTTCGAGCGTGCCCGCTCCGGGTTGGGCGAGGGCGAGGGCAGGCGCGACGGTGAGCGTCGAGAGCGCGGCGAGGGCGAGGAGCGAGCGCGTCATGAGTACCTCCAGCAGTGCACGACGACGTGATAGCGCGCCGCGCGCCCGCTTCGGCCACGCGCGCAAGCCCCGTCACACGTTCCGCTCGAGGGCCGTCACGGACAGGCGTCGCAGCCCGCGCCGGTCGACGTGCACCCGGATCCGCTCTCGCAGCCGGGGCGGCACATGACGGTGGCGCACGCGCTGCCCGTGCAGCCGACGTCGCAGGCGCAGGCGGCGCGGCAGTCGACCGCCTGGCACGTCGTGTCGCCGCAGGTGATCGCGCAGTCGCCTTCGCAGATGATGCCCGCGCACGAGCCCACGCCCTCGCACGCGATCTCGCAGGTGCCGCCCGGGGGGCAGGTCACGCGGTTGCAGTCGTCGTCCTCGCGGCACGCGACGGTGCAGCGGCCCGTGCCGCACCGGATGTCGGGGCAGCCGCGGAACGAGTCGCACTGCACGTCGCAGTCGCTCGAGGCGCCGCACTCGACGACGCCCCGGCAGCCTCCGAGCCCGACGCACTCCACCGTGCAGGGCGCGTCGCCGCAGAAGACGCCGCCGCGGCACTCGTTCACCGAGCAGCGGACGCGACAAGGCACCCCGTCCGGGCAGCGCGCGGTCCGCTCGTTGATGATCTCGCACACCCCGGCCACGCACTCCCCCGGGCAGACCGCCGCGCAGTCCGCCGCACCCGCGTCCGGCGTCCCCGCGTCGAGCCCGGCGTCGACGCCGGCGTCGGGCACGCCCACGCAGCCGACGCGCGGATCGCAGCGCCCCTCGCACCGAGCGTCGTCGCCGCGCAGCCCGCACGAGCCGGCCAGGCAGACGGGCGCCGCGCACGGGACGGAGCCCGCGGAGCACTCCGAGTCCGCGACGCACTCGGGCGGCGGGCAGGCCTCCGGGGTCTCCGGGGTGCACTCGGGCGAGACGCAGACGCCGCCGACGCAAGACGTCGCGGCGGGGTCGCCCGCGCCCGGACAGCGGACCCCCTCGCAGCTTCGCGTCATCACAACCGTGATCGCGCGCGCGTCCCGGGTCTGGACGGCGACGACGCGGCTCGCGATCGACGCCTCGCCTCGCTCGAGCGTGACGCGCACGAAGAGCACGTCGCTGGGGACGGTCAGCTCCGCCAGGCGCGTCGGGGTCACGAGGCTGTCGCGCAGCGAGACGTCCTCACGCGCCGAGGCGAGGGGCGCCGCGAAGTCATCGCTCCTCGCGACGTCGACGCGCGCGTGGGTCACCTCGAGGCCGGGCGCGTAGTCGGACCGCAGGCTCACGAGGAGCAGCGGCTCCGGCTCGCATCCGGCGATCAACAACAGGAGGATCCAGGCGCCTCGCACGGGCGCCACGCTACCGCGTTTGGCCGTCGAGTGGATCAGCGGGCGCGGGCGTCGGCCTCGCGGCCCTCTTCGAGCACGCGCTCGGGGACGCCCTTGAGGTTCCAGACGATGCCGAGCTTCTCGAGGCCGAGGAGCACGTAGTAGGTCAGGTCGACCTCGCCGCGGTAGAAGCCCATGCGCGCGCTGTTCATGTAGCGGTGGTGGTTGTTGTGCCAGCCCTCACCCATCGTCGCGAGCGCGATCCAGAGGTTGTTCCGGCTGTCGTCCCTGGTCTTGAAGCGGCGCTTGCCCCAGACGTGGGCGAGCGAGTTCACCAGGAAGGTCGAGTGCCAGACCAGCACGCGGCTCGCCGCGAAGCCGATGAAGAGCCCGGGCCAGCCCCAGAGCGACCACACGAGGAAGCTCGTGACGGCGGGCACGATGAGCCAGTACTTGTCGAGCCAGCGCAGCTCCGGGTACTTCGCGAGATCCTTCACGCGCTTCATGTCGGTCTCCGCGTTGCCCGCGAAGAGCCAGCCGAAGTGGCTGTGCCAGAAGCCGTCGACGACCGGGGAGTGGAGGTCCTTCTCCGTGTCCGAGTGGAGGTGGTGCGAGCGGTGGTGCGCCGCCCACCAGAGCGGACCGCGCTGGATCGTCATCGTGGCGAGCACGGCGAGCACGAACTGGAACCAGCGGCTCGTCTCGTACGCCCGGTGCGCGAAGTAGCGGTGGTAGCCGCCGGTCACGCCGAACATGCCGACGAAGTAGAGGACGGCGCAGACCGCGACCGACTGCCAGGTGACCCCGGACCAGAGCGCCCCGAACATCACGAGGTGCGAAAGCGCGAACGGGATCCAGCCGAGTCGTTCGTAGCGATGGCGTCTGCGACGGCGTACGTCTCGTTGCGGGCGGGAGGGCGCCGCGACGGGCGCGACCGAGAGGGCGGAGGATGCTGCCTGGTCCACTCTCATGACGGTAGGCACAGGCCCGGAAACGCGGACCACCGACATGTCACCGTTATGTAATTCTTTTGTCTCCGCCCTCGGCGGGGCGGCGCTGCGGGGCGTTGTCGAGGGCTCGCGCGCCCGGTAGCGTCGAGCCATGCGCTTCGTCTGCTTGCTCTCATTGTCTCTCCTCTGGCTCGCCGGATGTGACTGCGAAGGCCCGACCGAGTCCTGCGCCGTCGACGGTGAGTGCGCCGCGGGCGAGCGCTGCCAGGACGGGCGCTGCGTGCCCCGCCCCGACGGCGGCGAGGACGACCTGGACGCGGGCCGCGACGGCGGCGGGCGACCGGACGCCGGGATGCGCTGCAGCCGCGACGAGGAGTGCGGAGACGGCGTGTGCCTGGACGGCGCGTGCTGCGCGTCGGAGGAGGCGGTCTGCGGCGCGCAGTGCTGCGGCGGGGGCGAGACCTGCTTCGGCGGCGCGTGCGTCGTGCCCGGCGACACCTGCATCACCAACCGCGACTGCGCGACGGGGGAGTACTGCGAGCCCGGGCTCGGCGAAGGCGGCGGCGGGAGCGACGGAGGCGTGCCCGACGGCGGCGTCTCGGGCTGCGGTCCCGTGCGCGGCGCGGGGCGCTGCCTGGCCTTGCCGCCCTCCTGCGACGAGGCCGCGCCCGGCGAGCCCTGCGTGAGCGCGAGCTGCGAGTTCCGGCCGCCCGTCGAGGATCTGAACGCGGTGCCGCAGTGGCGCTGGGATCCCACCACCGCGGTCGAGCAGCCGGACCGCGTGGACGTCTGGTCCACCCCGATGGTCGGGCGCATCTTCGACTCCAACTGCGACGGCGCGATCGACGAGCTGGATCCGTCGGCCATCGTCTTCGTCTCCAACGACGTGCGGGCCGGCGCCTGCCACGGGCCCGATCTCTGCCGCCGCGGGGTTCTGCGCGCGCTCGACGGGGCCACGGGCCGGGAGCTCTGGTCGCTCGACGCGGCGGAGCCGGGCTCGGTCGGCTTCAGCGGCGTGTCCCTCGCGCTCGGCGACCTCGACGACGACGGCGTGATGGACATCGTCGCGATCACGGGCGAGCGGCGACTCGCGGCGATCCGCGGCGACGGCACGGTGATGGCGGTCGGCGCCGACATCCTCCCCGTCCCGACCGAGACCGGCCTCGGGTGGGGCGGCGGCCTCGCGCTCGGCGACCTCGAGGGGGACGGCGATCCCGAGGTGGCGTGGCGAGGCGCGGTCTACACGTGGTCCGGCGGCACCTTCAGCCTGCGCTTCGACGTGCCGAGCGCGCGCGGCGGCTGGCCCCACGGGACCGTCACCACGTCGACGAGCTTCTTCGCCAACCTGGACGCGGACCCCGAGCTCGAGGTGCTCGCGGGTCGCACCGCGATCGACACCGACGGCAGCATCCTCTGGCAGCGCCTCGACCTGACCGAGGGCTTCGCGGCGCTGGGCGACTTCGACATGGCGAGCCCGTCGACGCCCGAGGTGGTGCTCGTGGGCGGCGGTGAGGTCGTGCTGCTCGACGCCGCGACGGGGGCCACGGTGCTGGGCCCGGTGTCCATCGGCGGGACCGGCGCGGGCGGGCCGCCGACGGTGGCCGACTTCGACGGCGACGGCGCGCCCGAGATCGGCGTCGCGCAGGCGAGCGTCTACGCGATGCTGAAGCCCGACTTCGCGGGCGGCACGATCGAGCGCGTCTGGACGGCGACCAATCACGACAACAGCTCTTCCGTGACAGGGTCGACCGTCTTCGACTTCGAGGGCGACGGCGTGGCCGAGGTCATCTACAACGACGAGTGCTACATGTGGGTCTACGACGGGCCCACCGGCGCGGTGCGCTTCGCGGCGCCGACCAACTCCTTCACCGGCACCGAGGCCTCGCTGGTCGCCGACGTGGACGCGGACGGGCACGCGGAGATGGTCATGATCTCCACCGGCGCCAACCCCGACAGCTGGCACTGCAACCACCACATGGGCGGCGCGGGCGGCTACCCGGCCTGGACGGCGCCGAGCTACGGCCGGGCGTGGCGCGGCATCTCGGTCTTCCGGGACGCGGCCAACGCGTGGGTCGGCACGCGGACGATGTGGACCCAGCACGCCTACCACGTCACCAACACGTGCGATGATGCGGACACGGCGTGCGATCCGGCGGGCGGCTACGGGGAGATCCCGCGCCGCCCCCGCGACAACTGGTCGCTGCCCTGGCTCAACAACTTCCGGCAGAACGTGCAGGAGGGCGGCATCTTCGACGCGCCCGACGCGGTGCTCGCGTTGCGGGTCGTCTGCACCGACCCGGTCCGCCTCGTCGCGTCGCTCCGCAACCAGGGCCGCGCGCTCTTGCCGCCGGGCGTGGTCGTGGCGTTCTTCCAGCGCGGCGCGCCGGACGTGGAGCTCGGCCGGGTGACGTCGACCGAAGCCGTGTTCCCCGGGCGCGTGCTCGAGCTGACCCTCGAGGCCCCGGCCGGCGTGCTGCCGACCGAGACCTTCTTCGCGCGGGTGATCGTCGATCCCGAGACGGCGACCTTCCGTGAGTGCCGCGAGGACAACAACGACAGCGAGGACGCGACCGGGCGCTGCCTGGAGTGAGCGATCCGCTGGAGGTGGGATCACTCCTCGATCGTGAACCCCACCGCGACCCGCACCTGCCAGTGCTGGATGCGCCCCTCGCGGATGTCGCCGCGCGTCTCCTCGACCGTGAACCACCGCATGTGTCGCAGGCTCTCCTTCGCCCGCTGGAGCGCGTTGGTCACGGCGTCCTCGATGCCCTGCTCCGAGGTCCCCACGAGCTGAACGATCTTGTATGCGTGCATGGCTCCCCCCAGCCCTCGTCTCTCTCTCCACGAGTACGCCCCGTGTCTCGCCCGGCAACGCGCCGCCTTGGCGTTCGAGACGGGGGGGATACACGCCTGTGAGTGACGCGCCCGCTTCGCCTGGTCTTGGTCGACGACGACGCCCTCTTGCTCCACGGCACCGCGCGCGCCCTGAGCCAGGCGGGGCTCACCGTCGCGTCCTTCTGCGATGCCCGGACGGCGAGGATCGCGGTGCTCCGGGATCCCCCGGACGTGCTGCTGACCGACTTCCACATGCCGGGGCTGGATGGCGTCGAGCTCGCGCGCGGGGTCGGCGTCGCGCTGGGGAGCCGCTGCCCTGCGATCGTCCTCTGGACGGGCTCACGAGCGTCGATCCCGGCGCGCGACGTCTCGCTCTTCGACGCCGTCGTCGACAAGCCGTGCCGCACGCCGGCACTCCTCGACGTCCTGCGCTCCGTGGGCCCAGGCGCGGGCGGCGTGACCGAGAGCGGCGTTCGCGGGCCGACGGTCGCGCGAGAAGACGTCGGCTGACCGTCACGTCAGCCGGCCGACTTGCCTACTCCCGCACGTCGAGCTCGACCTTCCAGCGGCGGTCGCCCTCGCGCGGGATCGCCTCGAGCCGGAGCGTGCCGACCTCGGTCACCCGGGCCTGGAGGCGCACCGGCACGACGTCACCGGGCGTCTTGCCTTCGGCGGGGAGGGTGGCCTGGATCTCGGGCAGCTCCTCGAGCGCGCCGTCGTCCCAGCGCTCCAGCATGGAGCCGACGCGGTCGTCGCGGCGCACGGAGCTGCCGAAGAAGCGGAACGAGACGGGCTCGCCGACCACGAGGCCGAGCTCCTGCGGCGCCGGATCGCACTCGGTGCCCTCCTCGATGCCGAAGGGCGCGACGCACATCGCGGTGATGGGCGGCTCCATGCCGGGCACGGCGGGCATCGCGGCCTCCACGCCGACGTAGTACGCCTGCGCGGTGCCGCCGCGGATGCGGACGCCCTCGCCGCGCCGCACGTAGGCGTAGTACGCGGCGCCGCGCGCGACGGCGACGTCGAGGCTCGCGCCGTCGAGAACGCGGGCTCGCTCGGCGCCCTCGGCCTCGAGCCAGTCCCCGATGACGTCGGAGACGCGGTCCGCGAGCAGGCTCGAGTTGAAGACGCCGCCGTTGAACAGGATGGCCGTCGGATGCAGGAACGTCGCGCCCTCGGGCAGCGAGAAGCCGTCGAGCTCCTCCGTCGCGGCGACCTGCTTGGCGAGGAAGGCCGCGAGGTGGCGCGTGATGGCCGCGTCCTGCGCGTACGGCAGGCCGAGCTGCGTCAGCGCGGCGCGCGCGCGGCTCTTCGGGCGCTCGGACGCCTCGACCTTCGGGAAGAAGCCCTCGACGAGGATCTGCGTGACCTCGGCCCGGCTCAGCTCGGTGCGGATCGAGCCGCCAACGAGCTTGCTGCCGCGGCTGGGCACGACGATCGGCACGCTCTCGGCGTCGGGATCACCGAGGAGCTTCTCCTTGGCGCTGCGGCACCCGTGGGTGAGCGCGCCGAGCTGCCAGGCGTCGAGCTTCTTGCCTTCCTTCTCGAGCTTCGCGCGCACGGTCATCGCGAGCGCGAGATCCATGTTGTCGCCGCCGAGCAGGATGTGGTCGCCGACCGCGACGCGATGCAGCTCGAGCGCGCCGCCGTCGTCGGCCACCGCGATGAGCGACAGGTCCGTCGTCCCGCCGCCGACGTCGACCACGAGGATCACGTCGCCCGGCTTCACCTGCTCGCGCCAGGCACCCTCGGTGCTCTGGAGCCAGGAGTAGAGCGCGGCCTGCGGCTCCTCGAGCAGCACCATGTCCTCGAGCCCCGCCTCGCGCGCGGCCTCGGCGGTGAGCTCGCGCGCGGCCGGGTCGAAGGAGGCCGGCACCGTGATGACGACCTCTTGCTCCTCGAGCGGCGCGTCGGGGTGCTTGGCGTTCCACGCGTCGCGGAGGTGCTCGAGGTAGAGGATGCTCGCCTGGAGCGGCGAGATCTGCGGGACCTCCTCGGGCGCGTTCGGCGGCAGGATGGGCGCGCGTCGATCGACGCCGCCGTGGCAGAGCCAGCTCTTGGCGCTCGAGACGACGCGGATGGGCGTCTTGACGCCGAGCCCGCGCGCGACCTCGCCCACGCCGAAGGCGGGCTTGCCGTCCCAGGGGAGGGTGAGCGCGTCCTCGGACAGCTCGCCTCCCTTGGGCAGGTAGAGGAACGAGGGGAGCAGGTCGAGCTCCTCCACGTTGCCGGGGCTGGTGACCTGGGGCACGCGGAGCACGTGCTGCGCGACCTCCTCGCCCTCGCTGAGGTCGAGGTCCACGTACGACAGCGCGCAGTGGGTGGTCCCGAGGTCGATGCCGATGGCGTAGGAGGCGTCGCTCACGACAGCTCGACCTCGGCCGGCGCGATCACGTGGGGGTCGTGCCCTTCGCTCATCTTGGGGAGCTCCACCTGCTCGCAGCGCCAGCCGCGGTGGGCCAGCTCACCCTCGAACGGGGGCTCGCCGACGACGTTGACGGTGAGCCGGATCTCGTGGGCGTCGAAGCCCTCCTCGACCTTCACGCGCTCGCCCTCTTCCTTGGTGTGGATGGGCGAGATGGTGAAGTGCTCGTCGAGCGCCTTGCGGCAGCCCTCGTGCACGACGCGCGCGGCGGCGCCGATGTCGGCGTCGTCGGCCTCGGCGATGTCCTCGCGCACGAAGTCGATGAAGCGACCCTCCCGCTGGAGGAGGCCGAGGAGCTGGAGCGCCGCCTCGGGGCCGGCCGTCTTCAGGACGGTCGGCGTCTCGACCTTCTTGGGGGCCTTCTTCTTCGCCTTCTCGGGCTTCGCCTCCGGCTCCTCCTTCGGGGGAGGCAGGGCGGGGCCCCCTTCGCGCAGGCGGACCACGCCGGCCGCGAAGTCGGCGTCGAACAGGGTTCGGAAGTAGGCGGCCCACGCGAGGAAGAGGCGGGCGAAGAACGAGGGCTTCGGGTCGCTCAAGGCAGGAGTCCTTCCGTCGGGGCGGACTCCTAGCACATCGACCGGGTCAGGTCGCTTCCACCGCCTCGGGGTCCACCGCGTCCTCCACCGCGTCCTGCATCGGGTCGTCCACCGCGTCGATCGGGATGGGCGCGGCGTCGAGGTCCTCGCAGGCAGTCAGGTCCACGAAGGCGCGCCGCTCGTCGTGCTCACAGCGCGCGCGGAACTCCGCCGCCGCCGCCTCGCCGTCGGCCTCCTGGGTCACGCGCACGAGCGCGCCCTGGATGGCCTCGTCGCTGGTCTCGGCGAAGGGCCGCGCGCCGTCGGGGCAGGTGAGCGTGGCGCGGAGCTGCGCCGGGGCGGCCTCGATGCCGCAGGCGGGCAACGGGGAGTCCCGGCTCCAGCCGATGGCGTCGTCGGCGGAGGCGCCGTCGGTGGAGGCGCTGACCGGCGCGCGCTGAACGGCGTGCTGGGGGGCTGCGGGGCGAGGCCGCGACGGGGCGCCGCACGCGGCGGCGCACCCGAGGCTCACCGCGATGAGAGCGAGACGGTGGAGCGACATGGGCTTTCTCCTGCGGGAGAAGAGCGCAAATGCCATACCGCTCGCCGGTCGCCACCGCTCCGGCCGATCCGTCCGTGGCGTCCCGCCTCGATCGAGGGAGAAGTCACCGGGCCGGCGTTGTGCGCTCCCACGGATTGTCGGATGATGGCGGCAACATGACTCGTCATTACGTGTGGGCCATCGCCCTGCTTTCACTGGTCACGGCCGGTTGTGAATGTGACGCGCCGCCCGCCGGCGGCCCGGACGGCGGCGGGGGCGTGGACGCGACCGTCGACGCCAGCGTCGACGACGGCTGCGAGGTCGGCGAAGACGACGACCTCGACGGCCTGGACAACGCCACCGAGTGCGAGCTCGGGCTCGATCCGCAGAACCCGGACGGGGACGGAGACGGGCTCCGCGACGGCGTCGAGGTGAACTATCCGCGCATCTGCGTGGCCGCCGATCCGGCGATGCAGCGCCGCGACCCTCTCCCGAGCTGCGTGAGCGACGCCGACTGCATGGCCGGCGAGACCTGCAACGGCCTCGACCCGCGCTCGCCCGACTCGGACGGCGACGGCGTCAACGACGCGGACGAGGACCGCAACGGGGACGGCGTGATCGATCCGTCCCGCGGCGAGACGGACCCGCGGCTGCGCGACACGGACGGCGACGGCACCCCCGACGACGAAGAGGGCATCGCGGTGTGCCGGCCCGACGGGCTCGCCATGCCGGACATCCACCTCATCCCGATGGGCGAGGGGCAGCTGGCGCTCGACGACGAGTGGGGCGCGCCGCGGCCGCTGCCGGGCATCGGGCTGGTCTTCGACGACGCGGTGGCCGAGGTGGCGGGCTTCGTGTTCGAGCGCCCGACCGCCGCGGGAGACGCGACCGGTGAGGCGATGGCGGTCGAGGCGACGATCACCGGCGCGCTCGGCGGCGTCACGCCCGTGCTCGTCGGGCGCAGCGTGACCGTGCACGACGGCCGCGAGGCGATCACCAGCTTCTACCGCTACGCGTCCGGCGCGGCGAACGCGGCCGCCTCCCGGGACGCGGCCGCGGCGGCGCTCGCGGGCGGGGCGCCCGCGGCCAGCACGGAGACCTGGCGTGACGTCCCCGAGCTCTTCCTCGAGGTGATGACCGTCCTGAACACGATGAGCGGCTCGACCTCCGTGCTCTTCGCCATCGCGCCCGCGGACGCGTTCGACGACACCGCGCGCGACACCGCGATCCGGGTGCGCGACCTGACCAACGCGACCGGCCTGGCGGCGAGCGGGCGCGAGCTCGACTTCAACTGCGAGATGTGGGTGACCGAGAGCGATCCCAGCGCGGACTTCCTCTGGCTCGTCGACACGTCGGGCTCGATGAACGACGACCAGGAGCGGCTCGGCAACGTCGCGGGGCGGTTCTTCTCGACGCTCAACGACGCCGGCGTGGACTTCCGCGTCGGCGTGTTCGAGGCGGCGTGGTCCTCCATCGACTTCGACGCGGTGCAGCCCGGGTGGCCGAGCGGCTTCCAGTGGGTCGAGGGCAGCGACCCGATGGGCGTGCAGGAGCTCCAGTACCGCGTGACGCGCGGCGCCTACATGGGCATGGGCGGCGACACGGTCCGGCCGTTCGATCTCGGCGGCAGCGGCGAGGAGCCCGTCTCGGCCGGCGTCTTGACCATCGAGGAGTTCGAGCGGCGCGCGGCGATGGGCTCGACCGATCCCAACCGCACCCTCCGTCCCGACACGCAGGTCGTGACCTTCTTCGTGACCGACGAGCCGGGCACGAACGACGACGGCCGGTACTTCAGCAACGACGCGGCGCGCTGGGGCACGACGCCGGAGATGCGCATCATGAGCGCGACGCAGTTCTACGCCGACCGCGAGGTGCTGACCTTCGGTCTCGTGCGCGACTTCGGCGAGATGTGCCCGGCCCAGCGCGACTTCCCCAAGTGCACCATCGCGGGCAACGGCGGCGCGTTCATCCCGATCACCACCGCCACCGACGACGAGGTGCGGATCGCCATGGACCGGATCGTCGAGGCGGTCGCGGGCGCGGCGTCGCGCTTCGTGTTCACCCAGACCCCCATCAGCGCGACCATCCGCGTGCGGGTCGACGGAGTGGACGTGCCTCGCAGCCGCGCCGACGGCTTCGACTACGACGGCGCGTCCAACTCCATCGTCTTCCGGGGCCGCACCTTCCGCCCCACCATCGGCTCCGAGGTGGTCGTGAGCTACCGCGTCTGGGGCTCCGGCGTCATGTGAGCCATCGCAGATTCCGCAACGATTTGGAGCACCTCCCCATATTGTGAGGCGGCCTGCCGCGGCTAGTGCCCCAGGAGGTGGACCAGGCCGACCATCCCAGGTCCGACGCCGACCGGCTGCGGAGCTTTCTCGGTCACCTCATCGCGGGGTGCGCCGTGGCCGTGATCGGCTACCTCGTCGTCGGGATCCCGCTCCAGAGCGCGCCGATCCTCTACACCGCGGCGGTCACCATGGCGCTGGGCGGCGTGGTCTGGTGGGCGCGTCGGCGGGCCCAGCGAGGGCACACCGAGCACGCCGCGACCACGGTGGCGATCGGCATGTTGCTCGTGGCGCTCCTCGTCGCCCCCGTCTTCGGCTTCCTCTACCCGACGCTGGTGCTCGTGTGCCTGCTCGCGGTCGTCATCGCCATCCCCTACGTGGACCGGGCGCTGCTCCGCGTGCTCGTCCCCTCCGCCGTGGTCGCCGCGTTCGTGGTCAGCGTGGTCGGCCTCTGGCAGGACGCGCTGACGCCCGTGCCGCTGTGGGCCGAGCAGACGCTCCTCGTCGTGACCTCGACCATCTCCGTGTACCTGAACATCACCATGATGGTGCAGGTGCACCGCCGGCTCCGGGAGACGCTCCAGTTCGAGCGGGAGGCGACCGAGGAGCTGGGGCGGGTCAACCGACAGCTCGAGGTCATCGTCGAGAGCTCCCCCGCGGCCATCCTCCTGCTCCGCCTCGACGGCACCGTGCTGTGGGTCAACCCGGCGTTCGAGCAGGTCTTCGGCTGGCGGACGGAGGATCTGGTCGGGCAGAAGCCCTCGCCCGTCACCGAGGAGACCGAGCCCGAGTTCCGGGCGAACATGGAGAAGCTCGCCGCGGGAGAGACCCTCAGGGGCGTCGAGGTCCGTCGGAAGCACAAGGACGGGCGCTGGGTGGACACGCAGGTCTGGGCCGCGCCGGTGCAGATGCCCGAGGGTGACACCGCGGTCCTCTCGGTGATCGTCGACGTCACGGCGCGCAAGGAGGCGGAGCGGCGACTCGAGCAGGAGCGCTCGCGCGCGGAGGAGGCGTCGCAGGCGGCGCGGGTGGCCGAGCGCCGCAAGGACGAGTTCCTGGCCATGCTGGGGCACGAGCTGCGCAACCCGCTCGCCCCCATCACCACCGCGCTCGAGGTGGTGAAGATGAGCGGCGACGAGACGCACGAGCGCGAGCACGCGATCATCGCGCGGCACGTCCGGCACATGACGCGGCTCGTGGACGATCTCCTCGACGTCTCGCGGATCACCCGCGGCAAGCTCCAGCTCCGTCGGCGGAAGATCGATCTGCGCGGCGCGATCGACCAGGCGGTCGAGATGACCGCGCCGCTCTTCGAGGAGAAGCGCCATCGGCTCGAGCTCGATGTCCCGAACGGCTTCACGGTGAAGGGAGATCCCACGCGCCTGGCGCAGATCTTCTCCAACCTCCTGTCGAACGCGGCGAAGTACTCCGAGCCGGAGGGGGTCGTCACGGTGCGCGCGACGGCCGTCAGCGGCTCGGTGAAGGTCACCGTCGCCGACGAAGGGATCGGCATGAGCGAGGAGCTCGCCGCGTCCGTGTTCGACCTCTTCGTCCAGGCCGAGCAGGCGATCGACCGCGCGTCCGGAGGGCTCGGCCTCGGGCTGACCCTGGTGCGTAGCCTGACGCGGCTGCACGACGGAGAGGTCACCGCGAGCAGCCCGGGGCCGGGGCGCGGCAGCACGTTCGAGGTCCGGCTGCCGCTCGCGATGGGCGTGCTCGACTCGGTCGACAGCCTCCCGCCCCAGGAGATCGACCTCCCCTCGGTGCGCCGCGTGCTCGTCGTCGACGACAACGAAGACGCGGCGGAGCTGCTCGCGCACGGCCTGCGCCGTCGCGGCTTCGAGGTGGAGCTCGCGTTCGACGGACCGAGCGCGATCGACGTGGCCCGGGAGTTCTTGCCGGACGCGGCCATCCTCGACATCGGCTTGCCGGTGATGGACGGCTACGAGCTCGCGGGGCGCCTGACGGGTCAGCTCGCCGAGCGCCCGCGGCTCGTCGCGGTGACCGGGTACGGGCAGCAGAGCGATCGCGACAAGAGCGCGGCGGCGGGCTTCGACGTGCACCTCGTCAAGCCGGTCCAGATGAAGCAGGTGCTCGACGCGCTGAAGAAGGAGCGCCCGAGTCCCTGAGAGCCCTGTCTCCTCGGGCACGACCCGAGCGGGTGATGCGGGCGCCTCCCGCGCTTACGTAGGAGGCATGATCCGAGAGAAGGACGCGCTCGCCTATCACCGCGAAGGCCGCCGGGGGAAGATCGAGGTCGTCCCCACCAAGCCCGTGGCCACCCAGCGGGACCTGAGCCTGGCGTACAGCCCTGGCGTGGCGGAGCCCGCGCGCGCGATTCACGCCGATCCGCGCGCGGTCGATCTCTACACGGCCCGGCGGAACCTCGTCGCGGTCGTCACCAACGGGACCGCGGTGCTCGGGCTCGGCGACGTGGGGCCGCTCGCCGCCAAGCCGGTGATGGAGGGCAAGGCGGTGCTCTTCAAGAAGTACGCGGACATCGACGTGTTCGACATCGAGGTGCGCGCCCACGACCCCGAGCACCTCATCGAGGTCGTCGCCGCGCTCGAGCCGACCTTCGGCGGCATCAACCTCGAGGACATCGCCGCGCCCGCGTGCTTCCACGTCGAGGAGGAGCTCGAGAAGCGCATGAGCATCCCCGTGTTCCACGACGACCAGCACGGCACCGCGATCATCAGCGCGGCGGCCCTGATGAACGCGGTGGAGCTGCAGGGCAAGGACCTTCACGAGCTGCGGGTCACCTGCGTGGGCGCGGGGGCGGCGGCGGTGGCGTCGATGAGCCTCTGGACGCGGCTCGGGGTGAAGGCCGAGAACATCACCATGTTCGACGTCGACGGGATCATCCGCGAGGACCGCCCGGGCCTCGACGTCTGGCGACGCGCGTTCGCGGCGCCGGCGGACGATCGGCGGGTGACCCTCGCCGACGCGATCCAGGACGCCGACGTGCTGATCGGGCTCAGCGCGGGCGGGATCGTCAGCCCCGACATGCTCGAGAACATGTGCGAGCGCCCGATCATCTTCGCGCTCGCCAACCCCGACCCGGAGATCAGCTACGAGGACGCGTGCGCGGCGCGCCCCGACGCGATCGTCGGCACCGGTCGCAGCGACTACCCCAACCAGGTCAACAACGTGCTGGGGTTCCCCTACATCTTCCGCGGCGCGCTGGACGTCGGCGCCACCCACATCAACGAGGAGATGAAGCTCGCCGCCGCGCACGCGCTGGCCAAGCTCGCGCGTCAGGGCGTCACGGACGACGTGCTCTCCGCGTACGGCGGCGAGCCGCTCAAGTTCGGGCCCCACTACATCATCCCCAAGCCGGTCGACGCGCGCTCGCTGTACTGGGTGGCGCCCGCGGTCGCGAAGGC
>SHBB01000188.1 GCA_004213565.1 Sandaracinaceae bacterium | reverse complement strand
GCCCTGGAGCGCGAGGTGCAAGGCGTGTGGCGCGTCGAGGGCGTGCAGGGTCGCGAGCACGACCCGCTCGGGGAGGCGCGCGAGCACGTCCTCGGGCGGCGGGCCGACGAGGATGACGCCGACGTGGCCGACGCTGAAGCGCTCGGTGTAGGGGCTCAGCGCGCCGGTGCCGAGGCCCTCGACGGGCACGACGACCACGAGGGCGTCGTCGCGCTGGACCTCGACGACGGGGCCGGCGACGCGCACGTCGAGGCGACCGAGCTTGGCGTCGGACGCGATCTGCGCGACCCGCTCCGGGTCGAACGTGCCCCCCTCAGTCGTCATCCTCCTCTAGCTCCCCCGCCTCCGCCGCCGCCTTCGCGGCCTTCGCGTCCTTCGCGGCCTGTCGCTCGGCCTGGCGATGTTCCTCGCGGACATCGTACGCCCTGACGATGCGCGCCACGAGAGGATGCCGCACCACGTCGGCGTCGGTGAAGCGGCAGAGCGCGATTCCGTCCACGTCCTTCAGGAGGGTGACCGCGTCGGCGAGGCCGCTCTTGCGGTTGGTGGGCAGATCGGTCTGGGTGACGTCGCCGGTCACGACCGCCTTGGAGCCGAAGCCGAGGCGGGTGAGGAACATCTTCATCTGCTCGCTGGTGCTGTTCTGCGCCTCGTCCAGGATGACGAAGCTGTCGTTGAGCGTGCGGCCGCGCATGAAGGCGAGGGGCGCGACCTCGACCACGCCGCGCGCCATCAGCATGCCCGCGCGCTCGAGGTCCATCATGTCGTGCAGGGCGTCGTAGAGCGGGCGCAGGTACGGGTTGACCTTCTCGGCCAGGTCGCCCGGGAGGAAGCCCAGCTTCTCGCCCGCCTCGACCGCGGGGCGCGTCAGGATGATGCGCTTGACCTTGTTCTCGCTCAGCGCGCGCACCGCCATCGCCATCGCGAGGTAGGTCTTGCCCGTGCCGGCGGGGCCGACGCCGAAGACGACGTCGTGCTCGTGGATCGCGCGCACGTAGTGATGCTGCGCGAGGCCCTTGGGCACGATGGTCTTGCGCGGCGCGACCAGGATGGGCTCGTCCATGTAGTCGGTGAGCTTCACGCCGGGGTTGGTCTGCAGCGTCTTGAGCGCCCGCATGACGTCCCGCTCGGTGAGCTTCTTGCCCCGCTCGAGCATGCCCAGCACCTCGGCGAGGCCGCGCTGGGCGCTCTCGACGTCCTGCGGCGCGCCGCGGAGCAAGATGGTGTTGCCCCGGATGCCGGTGGAGATGCCCAGCTCTTTCTCCAGCGCGCGCAGGTGCGCCCCGTTGGGCCCCGTCAAGCGGAGCAAGAGCCGCGGGTCCTCGACTTCGAGATCGGCCGTGACGAGCGCGGGCTCGCCGGTCGGCCGCGTACCAGAGGGTGCGGTAGGCGCCATGAGTTCAGTTGCCTGCACGCTAACACGCCCGGAGGGCCCCCTCCACGGCCGCGAACATGCGTCGGCATGACACATGTGGTACCCCGCGGGCTGGTGGACGGCTGGCAGCGCGATGACGCCGAGGGCGAGCCTGAGAGCGAGGCGCCGGGGAGACCGGAGCCGGACGAGCCGCGACCCCGTGCGCCCGAGACCCGTGCGCCCGAGACCCGTACGCGAGACACCCTGCGTCCGCCGGCGCCCGGTCAGGTCGAGCACGTCTCCATCCCGCCGCCCGCGGGGCTGAGGGCGGTGCGCGCCCGCCGGCCGAGCAGCGTGCCGCCCCCGCCCAGGCCGAGCTCGGTGCCGCCGCCCCGCCCGGTCAGCTCCCAGCCGCCGCGCGCGGATCGCCGGAGCGAGGGGCCGGGGGTGAAGGCGGAGCGGGCGGTGGCCAAGATCGACGCGCTCGGCTCCTCCGTGCCCGAGCCGCTGCCGCCCGACCGCGACCAGCAGCTCGAGAAGCTCGTCCGGGAGATCGCGAAGGCCGGTCCCGAGAGCGCCGAGCCGCTGCGGCGGCGGCTCAATCGCTTCGCGGGCGAAGGCGCGGCGGCCCTCGCGCGGGTGTTCCCGGGCATGCTCTGGGTGGATCTGTCCCGGCCGCATCGGCCGCTCCGGAGCGCGGCGCACCTGTCGGCGGCGGCGGGCGCGATGGTGGCGCTCGGAGACCACGCGGTGCCGCACGTGGCGGGGCTGCTGCGGGCCTCGCGCACCGAGACGCGGGTGGCGGCGGCGCTCGTGGCGGGGGACCTGGTCGACGGCGCGCTGGTCGAGCCGCTCGCGGCGCGCCTGCACGACGATCACCCCGCGGTGCGCAACGCGGCGATGCTCGCCCTGCGCGCGTCGGCGCTCTTGCCGGAGGCGCGCCAGCTCCACGCGGAGCTGGTGTTCACCCTGCAAGACGAGCAGAAGAAGCTCGAGTGGCGCCAGCGCGCGGCCTGGACGCTGGGGCAGCTCCGCGACGCCGAGAGCGTGCCGCACCTGATCGAGGCGCTCGGCGGAGAGTCCGCCCTGGCCGAGTCCGCGCGCGACGCGCTGCGCCGGATCACCGGCCGCGACGTGGGCCGCTATCGCTTCCGCTGGCGGAGCTGGTGGAAACGAAACGGCGAGGCGGGCCGCGTGCGCTGGCTGGCCGACGCGCTCGACCAGAGCGACGCGAAGCTCCGCCAGCGCGCGGCGGAGGAGCTGGTCCTGCTCACGGGCCGCGGCTTCGACCGCCGACACGCCGCGACGACGCGCGAGGGCGCGAAGGAGCTGGCCGCGTTCTTTCTCACGCCGCCCGCTCAGCCGTAGCCGCCCGTCGCGCGCACTCCCCCGCGTGCATCAGGGCCAGCCGAAGATCGCCGCGAGCTGGGCCTCATCGATCGACGCCTCCTCGCCTCCGTCCGCGGGATACGAGAGCGACTGGCCCTTCGCGAGCTGGTCTTCGAGGCGGTCACGCACGAGGCGGAGCGCGAGGCAGAGGGCCTGTAGCGAAGTCTCTCCTGCGATGTCCGCGTAGCGTGGCTCGAGCCCCTCGATCTGCACCGGGCAGCGGAACCCACCGTCAGCGGCGTAGGGGCGCCCGACCCTCACGGAGATGGGCGTTCGTCCATCCGCTCCGATGAGGACCAGGCGCTCGGTCGCGATGGGATCGTCGATGTCGGCGGGGTTGGACACGGCGGGCTCAGCCTACTCGACGCAAGGCTCGTCGGGGCGATCTGAAGGGACATCGCGCGGCCACCGGCAGCCCGGTGCTCCCTCTCGCATTTCGGACGCGCGATGTCGGGGGCAGCGCTCCCCGCGGCACGTCTACGGCGGCGTGGTATGAATGACGGTCGGATGTCTGCGCCGCGCCCGGAGCTGATCGTCGTCGTGGTCGCGTGCCGCCGCGTGGCCCTGCTCGCGCGCTGCCTGGAGAGCGTGCTCGCGCAGCGGGGGGTGGCGTTCGGGGTGCACGTGGTGCTCAACGGGGCCCTCCCCGAGGTCGCGGCGGTCGCGGCGGGCGCGGCGAAGGATCCGCGGGTGACGGTCAGCGCGATCGACGCGGTGACGCCGGCCGAGGCGCGCAACGTCGCGGTCCGACGCGCCCAGGCGGAGCTGGTCTACTTCCTCGACGACGACGCATGGCTCCCCGACGACGGGGCGCTCGCGCGCGTGGTCGCGGCGTTCCGGGCCGACCCGGAGCTGGCGGTGCTCGGAGGGCCGAACCTCACGCCGCCCGATGACCCCGAGATCGCGCACCTGACCGGGACGCTCCTCGGGAGCTGGGTGGCGACGGGGCCCACCGCGGCTCGCTATCGGCCGCGACGCGCGGGCCCGGCGTCCGAGCGGGAGCTCATCCTCTGCAACCTGGCCGCGCGCCGCGAGGCCCTGGAGGCGCACGAGCTGCCCGCGTTCTTCCCCGGAGAGGAGAACGCGCTGCTCGCGCTGCTGCGAAACGAGGGCAAGCGGCTCGCCTACGATCCGGACATCTTCGTCTATCACCACCGCCGCGCGAGCCTCGGGGCCTACCTCGGACACGTGCAGTTCTATGGACGCGGGAGGGCCTACGCCCTCTTGCACACGCGGCGGGCCTTCCACGCGTTGCACGCCGCGCCCCTCGCGCTGCTGGTGTACCTCCTGCTCGCGCCCGTGCTCACGTGGCTCGAGCCGCTCCTCGCGGCGCCTCTGCTCGTCTATCTGGTTTGCTGTGTATTCGCTGCGTCCGGGATCGCGCTCCGGGCGCGGCGTCCCGGCTGGCTGCCCACGCTCGTGTGGCTCCTGCCCGCCACGCATCTGGCGTACGCGATCGGCTTCGTGTCGGGGCTCGCCGAGCGCGCGCGGAGGAGGGCCGCGCTCGAGGTGGAGTCCGTGGAGCCGGGGCGGTGAGCGCCGAGCGTCGCCGCATGTCGGTGACGCTCCGGGGCGTGTCGGTCGTCATCGAGGGTCCACCGGAGGCGATCGCGCGGCTGGAGGTGCTCTTCGGGCTCGCGGCCGAGGGCCCGGCGGGAGAGGCGCGCGCGCACCTGGAGCTGGTCCGGGCCGAGCCGCGGCTCGCGCTGCCGCGCCGGGCCGTCGCCGATCAGGTCGTGCAGCGCGGGGTCGTCTACAACCTCGACGGGACCACCTGGGTGCGACACCACGGCTGGGCGGTGACGGAGTACGACTTCGCGGCCGAGCGCGGACGGATCACGGGCCTGGAGATCGACGACCTGGTGGAGCTCGCCTACCTCGCGGCGCTGTCGCGGCTGGGGGCGCTCCTGGAGCGGGCGGGCTACGTGCGGATCCACGCGGCCGCGTTTCGGCGCGGGGAGCGCGGCGCCCTCTTCCTCGCCCCGAGCGGCGGCGGCAAGTCCTCTCTCGTGCATCGCCTCTTGCGCGCGGACGACGTGCACGTCCTGGGCGACGACGTGGCGCTCCTCGACCGTCGCGGTCGGCTGCACCCGTTCCCGACCTCGGTCGGGGTCCGCGATCCGGACGCGGCCGAGGGGCTCGGCGCGGTGCACCCCTTCCCGCGCCGCTTTCACGGGCTCAAGTGGGTGGTCGACAGCCGCGCGCTCGCCGATCGCTTCGCCGACGCGCCGGCCAGGCTCGAGCGGGTCTACCTCGGGCGCTGGGTGAGCGCGCCGCCGAGCCGCGCGCGCGCCGCCTCCATGCGGGAGCGACTCGGCGCGGTGAGCCGCGAGCTCGTGGTCGGGGCCGGGCTCCCGCAGGTGGTCGAGCTGGTGATCCCGCGCGGGGCGCGCGACGCGCCGACCCAGCTGCCGTCCCTGCTGCGACGGCTCGGAGCGGCGGCGCAGGTGCTGGCCAGCGCGCGCGCGCTCACCCTGGAGGTCCATGACCCGGCCGCGCTCGGCGCGCTGGTGATGGAAGACCTCGGCCATGACTGACCCGGCGACCTTCCCCGGCCCGTGGCGCGCCCTGCGCCGACACCTGCGGCCCTGGGTGGTCAAGAGCGCCGACTGGCCGCTGGTGGGCGATGTGCAGCGCGGTGTGTACGGGGTCCAGCGCGCGCGCGTGGCCCGGGCTCTCCGGCGGGTGGCGCCGCAACGAATCGTGCTTTTGCGTGGGTCCGTGCGGCGCGCGCCGCGGCCGGGGCTCAGCGATCTCGATCTGGTGGTGCTCCTCGACGAGGGGAGCGCGGCGGGGGAGCGCCGCGCCATCCGCGAGACGCTCGCCTGCGTGCGCCGCGTGAACCGGCTCGCGCCGCTGGTGCGCGACGTGACCTTCCTGACGCGCGACGACGTCGCGATCCTCTCGGCGCTGGACCATCAGCTGCTCGCGCTCGTTCGCGCCGATCACGAGCCGCTCGTGGAGGGCGACGCCGAGCCGTGGCTGGGTGACGGGCCGCCGGCCACCGAGGAGGCGTCGGCGATCGCCCGTCGGCACCACGTCGGCTACTGGACGCACAAGGGGATCGCGCAGCTCCTCCGCGAGGACGCGCCGGTGGGCCCGCTGCTGGCCGCGCGGTCGTTCGCGAAGGCCGCGGGCTACGCCGAACCCGACGCGGGTGGACCGGTGATCGACGTGGCGTCGAGCGGGCCGGCCGGCTGGCAGGACGCGGCCCGCGCGCTGGCGCGGCTCGACCGGGTGCTCGGCGCGGCGCCACCGCATGACTCGCGGGAGACGCCCGCCCCGGTTTGCGGCGCGACCGATCTCGGCCCGCTCGCCCGCCTCGACGCCACCTTCGCGGTCGACGACGAGGGAGGCCTCTGGGTGGCGCTCGCGCCGGACGCGCTCGACGCCGCGAGCTGGTCGGCCCTCCGCGCGGGCCCGCCGGCGCGCCTGATCACCCCCCGTCAGCTCGCGCGCCGATCCATGTTGCCGCGCCGGGGCTGGGACGCGCTCGCGCCGCTCGCCCCCACCGAGGCGCTCGGCCCGTCCGAGATCGCGCCCGGCGAGCTGGCCTGGGTGGCGCGCTGGACGCTGGTGGAGGGGATGTTCGCGCTCCGCGAGCGCCTCGCCGAGCCGTGGTCCGCGCGCGAGCGGCGGCGGCACGAGCGCTTCGTGCTCGAGCGCGTCACGCGCTGCTGGCGCCTGGCGGGAGGCCCGGGAGAGGCGCCGACGGGCGGGGTCGGGGAGGGCGCCTCGCCGGACGCGCTCCACGACGCGGCGCGGTCGGTGATCGCGGCGTCGAGGGGGAACATCGCCGCGAGCGCGTAGTTGAACCCGGGCATGAGGGATCCCTGCGCCGTCCACCCGGATGCGCCGTCGACGGCGGCTTGTGCCAGCTGCGACCGAGGGATGTGCGGCGCGTGCTGGACGCACCGGGTCGACGAGGAGCCCTGGTGCGCGTCGTGCGTCGCGGTGCTCGAGCAGCCGGTGTCGTGGCTGGCGTACGCCGCGGGCGCCGTCCTCGCGATCGGGCTGTCGTGGATCGGGCTGGCGCGCCTGCCGTCACCCGCTCGATGGATCGCGCTGGGGATCGGGGTGTCGATCGTGTCGCTGACCGCGTGGCGCCTGCGGACGCGCGCCGCGTCCCGACGCGCCGGCTTCGTGGCGCAGGTGCGCGCTCCCGACTCCGAGCCTCCGCGCGGGCCGCCGATGGGCTACCGGCAGGGGAGAGCGCCGCTGCGGGCGCGCCGCCTCGCCCCGCCGGTCTCCGGATCGCTGACGGCGCTGATCGTCGGCAGCACGATGGCGCTGACCGCGTTCGCGTTCCCGAGCCTGTTGCAGCTCCCACGCTGGCTCGAGCTGGAGCTCGTCATCGCGCTCTGGTGGGGCGTGTGGACGCTGACGTTCGTGATCCTGCTCTACCGCGGCTGGCGCGTGGCGCGGGATCTCGCGCCGACCGGGGCGATCAGGGCGCCCGCGCGTGTCGCCCCGGGTTCGCGCTCGGGCTCCTCGAGGTGGACGTGGGCCGACGTGTTCGCCGGCGCCCTCGACCTCGACGGATGCGTAGTCGTGCTCGCTGTCGCCGCGGCCTTCGGCGTCGCGTTCGTGATCGCCGAGCTGATCTTGCCGATGCTCCTGACGGGCGCCTACTGGCTGATCGTCCGCGGGCTGACGTCGGTGGCGAACGACGACCACGGCTGCGAGCGGAGCTGGCCGCGCGCGCTGGCGTGGGGCGCCCTCTGGTCGACCGCGTACACCGCTCCGCTCGCCGCGCTGGTGTGGCTCGGTCACTGGCTGCTGCGCGCTTGAGCCGACGGGTCGTCGAGCGGCGGCACGTCATCGAGCTGCGCGGTGCGCTCCTCACGCCACGCTCGCAGGGCGCGGCGCGCGCTCGCCGGGTCGGCCTCGCCCGACGCGAGCAGCGCGGCCAGCGGGTCGTCGCGCAGGCGCGTGTAGCGCGCGATCACCTCGGCGCGCGTCGCGCCCGGATCCACCCCGTCCATCCAGAGGCTCAGCGCGGGCAGGCGCGCGAAGAGGAGCGCGCGCGCTCTGCGGTCCAGGTCGCCGCGCGCGAGGCGGGCGAGATCGCGATCGAGCCACACGAGCGCGTGCACGATCGAGCGCAGCGCGGCCCGGGACAGCGCGGCGTCGGGAGGGCGCGGCGCGCGCGGGGTCAGGCCCTCGAGGTCGCGCCCGTGCGCGGCGCGCGCGGTGTGGAAGAGGGGGGCGTGCTCGATGAGCGGGTCCCGCTCGAGCGCCGCGTGCGGCAGCAGGTGCACGCACGGGTAGGCGCGGAAGGGGGGCGGGAGCGGGGCCTGCGCCAGCTCGGCCCGCATGAACGCGAGCACCGCCTCGAGCGGAGGGTCCTCGGCCAGGCCGACCGCGAGGAGCGGGTCGTCGTCGGTCGGGCCGGTGGGGCTCAGCAGCAGGCTGCTCGACGGGGCGAAGAGCGAGTGCGCGGCCCGGCCCCTCGCGGCCCCGCGCGCCTCCGCGTCGTCGAGCCAGCCGAGCGGCTCCGAAGCTGGCTCACGCATGACGACCTCGGTCGGCTCCGGCTCGGCGTCGTACGCGCGTCGCAGCTCCCAGAGGCTCGCCGTCAGCGCGGCCGCGGTCTGCTCCGGGGTCAGCCAGCCGCGCACCCGGGCGCGTCCCGCGGCCTCGGGCGGCAGGGGCAAGCCGCGCGCGCGGGCGTCGGTGACGATCTCCTCGAGGCTGCGCGGCACGTAGCGGGCGAACCAGCGGAAGGACTCGAGCGTGGCGTCGGCGCGCGCGCTGCCGTCCGCGCGGGCCTGCGCGAGCGTGTTGCGCTGGAGGCGGAGCGCGCGAGAGACCGCGTGCCCGAGCGCGCTCGCTCGTCGGTCCGCCTCCGACACCTCGGGGTCGACGCGCGTCCCGTAGGTGGGCCGCGCCACGTCGATCGAGAGCAGCGGGTGGCCCAGCCGGCGAGCCGCGTGGAAGAGCGCGGCGTCGAGGCAGAGCGCGTGGGTGGGGAAGAGCCGATCCGCGAGCGGCGCGCGCGGGACCAGACGCGGCGGAGGCGCGCCCACGGTGGCCACGATCAGATCGACGTCGCTCTTGCCCATGACGAAGCGGCGCGGCTCGCCCGCGCTCCCGGAGATCTCCACCGCCCGCACGTCCGGTCGCGCCGCGAGCCCCTCGGTCAGACGGCGGACCCGGCGCGCGAGGAGGCGCTCGAGGAGGGCCCGGCCGAAGGGGAGCTTCGCGATCGCGAACGCGAGGGGCGCGCGCGGCGCCTGCACGGCCACGTACGCGAGCGCGGCCGCGCCGAGGAGCTGCACCGCCGCGCGCAGGACCCGAGCCCACGCCGCGCCGTTCGCGCCGTACGCGGGCACCCACAGCGCGAACGACACGGCCGAGGTCACGCCGACCGCCAGCGCGAGGAACACGAGCGACGCCTCGCGATCCTTCGCCTGCAGCCAGACCTCGAGTGGCCGCGCGACCGCGGCCAGCGCGATCACCGGGCACATGAAGCGGATCGTCTCGACCAGCTCGGCCCGGATCTCACCCACCAGGATCAGCGACGCGAGGGGCGCCGCGAGCGCCACGCCGCCGCCGAGCGCGATCGCGAGGCCGGCCACCCCGAGCGCCTGGCGGCGCGTGATGAAGCGGTCTCGCTGGCGCGCGAGGCGAGGGAACGCCGCGAGGGTCAGGGCGCCGACGATCGAGAGCGAGCCGCCGACGATCTTCGTCGCGATGCCGAGCTCCGCCGTCTGTGACAGCCCCCCGGTCGCGCCGAGGATCAGCACGTCGAGCTGCGCGCTCCCGGAGGCCAGCAGGGTGGCCAGCCAGAAGGCCCCGCCCTCGCGGACCAGCCCGCGGAGCGAGCCCGAGGGCGCGTCGGCGGGGATCTTCGCGCGCGCCAGTCGCGCGGTGGCCACGAGCATCGTGAGCTGCGAGGCGCCGCGCCCGAGGGCCCAGCCCCAGACGCCCGCCCCGAGCGCGGCCGCGGGGCCCGTCACGGCCAGCTCGAGCGCCTTCGTGCCCAGCGCGATCTTGGCGAGGGAGGTGAAGCCGCCCGCGCCCGCGAGGGTGGCCCGCGGGACCTCGTGCACGGCGCGCACCCCGGCGAGCGCGAAGAAGACGATCGCCAGCCCCGCGTGCTCGGGCGCCTGCGTCACGGCGACGGCCGCGTAGCCCGCGGTGAGCCCGGCCGCGGTCACCGCTCGGAGCAGCTGCCCCCGCGCGAGCAGGCGCGCTCCCACCCGCCCGCGTGCCGCGCGGCGCAGGAGCACGGGGTAGAGGCCGAGGTCGAGCACGCGGAAGGCCACCGCGCCCGCGGCCTCCGAGACGAAGACCACCCCGACGAGCTCCATCGAGACGAGCCGCGTGACGACCGCGAGCACGACGAAGTCGAGCCCCTTGGAGCCGTAGCGGCTCACCAGGTTGGCGCCGAAGTCGCGCAGGAGGCCGCCCGTACTCTTGGAGGCGCTGCTCTGCGGGGCCGTGCTCTTCGACGCTGCGTTCATCTCGCCCGGCGCGGCCGCAGTCTTCTACACTGCGCAGCCCAGTGGCAAGCAGCGGCAAGCGGGCGACGGACGCGGCGCGCGGTCGGAGCGGAGGGTGAGCGGGCGCTCGACCCGCTGGCTCCCGCGCGCGGCTCGCGTCGTCTCTCGCGCTCCGTGGGGCCGCGCGGCCGGGCGAGGCGCGTATCGGCTCGCGGCCGAGCTCGCGGGGCGGGACCTGGCGCGGATCCGCGGCGTGGACGCCGTGTATCTCACGGGCTCGGTGGCCGCGGACGAGGCGGCGCCGGGCTGGTCGGACATCGATCTGTTCCTGGCCGTCACGCTGCCGTCTCTCGAGGCGGAGATCGACTTGCGGCGTCGACTCGCGCGCTGGCAGCGTCGCGCCAACCGACTCGGGCCGCTCTTCGCCGGGATCGACTACGCGGAGCGCCGCGATCTCGAGGCGATGCGCCGCTTCGGCGACGCCTGGACGCTCGGGATGGAGCGGCGCTTTCGCCTGGTCGGCGGGCGAGGTGAGCTCCTCGACGCGGTGCCACGCGCGCCCCGCGAGGAGCGCCTGCTCCGGCTGAGCAAGGCGCTGCGGCGGCTCTGCAAGGTCGGCGCGGTGACGCTGCGCGAGGGCGATGGAGAGCGCACGCGGCGCATGACCTCGAGGCTGGACGGCGAAGGCGTCGACGCGTTCGAGCGGCTCGCGTCGGCGGGCGCGCGGCTGGGTGAGCTGGCCCGGTCGGTGAGCGCGGACTGGACCGAATCGCCTGCGCCTCGACCGCCCGCGCCCGACTCCCCCGCGCTCGCGCGCGCCTGCGACGCGGTGCGCGTGTGCAGCCGGGACACGTCGTGGGTGCAGCGCTTCACGGTCTGCGTCACCGAGGGCTGCGACGCGGCGCGCCTGCGACGGCTGTCCGAGGCGGTCCGGTCTACGCCTCGCATGAGCGGCTGGCTGCCCGGGCCCGCGTGGCTGCCGGCGGCGGTCTGGTCCGCGCTCGCGGCGCTCGAGCCGGCGCCGATCGCGGGCCTCTCGGCGCCGGGGTCGACGGGGCGGGATGAGCTCGCGCCGCCCCGCTGGCCTTCGCCGTCGGACCTGCGGGTGCTCCTCCGCGCCGAGCGCGTGCACCTGGCCGTGCGCGCGAGAGGTCGCGCGTTGCGCGCGCGTCGGGATCCCGGCGCGGCGCTCGCCCGCATGGCCTGCGACGTCCGCCTCCACGCGCCCGCGCTCGACCAGCTCACGGCGGGACAGAGGGTGCGCTTCGAGCCGCGTCCGCCGCCCGGCGGCTCCGAGCGCGCGCTGCTCGGGGAGCTCCGCGGCTGGCTGGATCGCGCCCGCGTGGACTGGACGGGCTGGGATGTGGCCGATGCGTGATCCCCACGCGCTCGCCACCCGCGCCGTGCGGCTCGTCGCCTCGCATCCCCTCGGGCGCTGGGTAGGGCAGCGGGCGTACCGCGCGGTCGCGCGCGCGGCGGGGGCGGCGCTGGCGCCCATCCCCGGCGTGACGGCCGTCTATCTGGCCGGCTCCGCCACGCGCCCGTCGCGCATCGATCCCGGCCACTCCGACCTCGATCTGGTGCTGGTCACGGAGCTCGGCGACGTCGAGGAGGAGCTCCGCATGCGCGAGGCGCTGCGTCGGCGGCTCCGCGCGGGGCGGGCGCTCGTGCCGGCGCTGCACCAGGCGGACTACGTCGACGCGGTGGATCTCTCGCTCCTCCGCCGCTTCCCGAACGCCTGGAGCATGGGCTTCGACGAGCGGTGGGAGCGGCTCGCGGGGCGGGACGTGCGCCTCTCGGTGGCGCCCGCGATCGACGCGCGGCAGCGTCGGCTCGAGCTCCTGCGCCGCTCGCTCCGCCGCTGGACCAAGGCCACCGTCGTGCTGCGCGATCCGAAGAGGCCCGACGCGCTGCGCAACGCGCGCCGCCTCTACGCCGACGTCGCCGCCGCGTGGCTCGAGGCGGACCGGCTCGCTCCCCTCGACGTGCTGTCGACGCGCGCCGGTCACCCCGACGCGTCGCGCCGTGGCCCGGTGGCGCTGCTCGGCGCCGCGCTGACCCTGCTCGAGCGGTTCGCCCTCGAGGTGGCCCCCGTCGGCGCCGCGCCCTTCGCGGTCGAGGGGACGCCGCAGTCGGCGCCCGATCTCGAGGCGCTCGACCGGGCCGCGGGCCAGGCGGGCCTCGGGCCGGTCGTCGTGGGCAGCCGCGATCCTTGCTCGACCGATCGCGTCGTGTTCGTGCGCGCGCCCGCCGGCTGCGACGCGGAGGACGCCGTGGCGCGCATGACGCGGGTCGCCGCCGCGAGCGCGCCGGGCGGCTGGATCGATCACCCCGTCTTGCTCACCGCCCCCCTCTGGCGCGCGGGCTGGCTCCTCGACGTGCCGCCCTTCGCGGGGGCGAGCCTCGCGCTCGCGTCGCCCGACGATCCGCCTCCCGCGCCGACCCGAGAGGACCTCGAGGCGATCCTCCCCGTCCTGCTCGTCGAGCGCGTCCTCCGCGCTCGCGGGCGCGGCTTCCGGTTGCGCGCGGCCTCCGATCCCCTGCGCGCGGCGTGGCGTGAGGTGCGGAGCCTCGCGCCTGCGCTCGAGGCGCTGCTCGACGGGGGCCCGGTCGTGTTCCGAGACGCTCCGTCGCGGCTCCCGGGCGAGGCCGAGCTGCTCGAGGCCACGCGCGCGCTGTCGGACCGCTTGCACGCGCGCTACCCGGCCGGAGGCGCCGCGTAGCGTGGACGGTGAGCGGTTGCTATCTCGCTCCCGTGACCGGCGCAGGAGATGACACACTGGGGTGACTTCAGCCGGGCGCTCTTCGTGTGGACGGCGTTCCTGGTCGTCACCCACGCGGTGGCGACGTTCGCGTTGGACAAGGCGGGCCGGTACGCCCTCTGGGACGAGCGGGCGCTCGAGCAGCACCGCATCGACTACTCGTGGGAGCTCGACCTGATCCTGATGGCGGAGGACGGCGAGTGGTCGGCCGTCGACTTCCAGTATCCGCGCGGGCCGCTCTTCCAGCTCCTGGCGTGGCTCCCCACCGCCGCGCGGCCGGGCGCGGCGCACCCCTCGCCCGGTGAGCCGGGTGACGTGGGCTGGATGCTGCTCGGCGCGGAGGCCCTGGTGCAGCTCGTCTGCCTGGCCCTCGCGCTCGGGATCGCCTTCTGCGCGGTGCGCGGGAGGTGGCGACGGCTGGCGGTCGCGATCGCGCTCGGGAGCCTCGCCTTCGGCGCCGGGATCGAGACCCTCCGCGCGCTCATGTCGGCGCTCGTGGTGTTGACCTACGGCGCGCTCGAGCTGCGCTGGCGCCGTCACCCCTGGCGCGGCGCGTTCCTCGTCGCGGGGCTGGTGGCGCTCGCGGGCATGCTCTCGTTCGAGCGCTGGGCGCTGTGCTGGATCGCGCTGCTCGTGATGCACGGCGTGGAGCTGTTCGGTCGACTCCGGCGCGGCGCGGCGCTCCGGCCCGCGTGGCGGCGCCTCGGCCGGGTCGCGGCCGCGCAGACGCTCATCTGCCTCGCGCTCGCGATCGCCCTCCACGCGCTGGGCGGATCGAGCTGGGACTACCTCTCGGGCTCGTTCCGCACCGGCGTGTCCTACGCCTCCACGCGCAGCATCCCGTGGCTGTCTCATGGCGTCAGCCCCGTCTGGGTCGGCGCGTTCCTCGCCGCCGCGGTGACGATCGCCGTCGGCTGGGTGGCGGGCGCGCCGCGCCGACGTCGCTACGCGCAGTGGATCTTCGGCGCGTCGGCCTTCTCGGTCTTCGCGCTCTTCCGCCCCTACCCGGGCCAGATCTTCCTCGGGCTCGCGCCGGCCGCCGTCGTGCTCGCGGTCATCGCCGGGCGCGCGGTGCGCCTCGATCGGTTGGCCTCGCGGGCTGGCTGGCGCCTCGTCCGCGCCGCAGGCCACGGCCGGGTGCTCGGTGTCCCGGCCGGCGGCGCCCTCTGCGCCGCGCTCCTGGTCGCGTCCGCGGTCGCGTGGTTCGGCGCGTATCCCGAGACGCTGTGGTGGCGGCCGACCAACCTGCGCCGCGGCGTCGCGATGCTCGAGGGGGAGCTGGAGCGCGACAGCGACCATGTCACGGAGATCGGCCAAGCGGCGCGGTGGCTGCTGTCGAACGCGCCCGACGACGCCTGCTTCGGGGTCTACCCGGGCGCCACCGCGCTCTACGCCTTGACCGGCGGCGACGGACCGACGCGCGGTCGCATGCGCTGGACCGACGGCGGGCCCGAGGCCCTCGCGGCGTCGATCCGAAGCGCCGACTGTCCGCACCACGTGCAGGTGCTCTACAGCTTCGACCGCGGACCCGCCGCGGGCATGGCGTTCGGTGAGGACTTCCTCGCCGTCTCCGAGCTCTACCGGCCGCGCGCGCGCGTCGGTCCGAGCACCTACGTGCTCGAGCGCCGCGAGGAGCCGGCGCCGGCGCAAGCGCGCCCCCTGCCGCTGCGCTCCGAACGCCGCACGCACACGCTCCGGGTGGGGGAGCGCCTTCACGTCGGCTTCGACGGGGAGGTCGCTGGCCACGAGCTGGTGGCGCTCGACTACCGGCTGTCCCTCGTCGGGCTGCTCCCTCCTCCGCTCGTCAACGTGCCGCGCTTGAAGGTGCGATTCACGCTCGGGGGGCAGCCCGTGGGCGAGTGGCAGCCGATCAACGAGCGCGCGGTCGACGCGCCGGCTCGGCTGCACGCCGCCCCGGACCCCGAGGCCGCGGAGCGACGCTTCCTGGTCGAGCGTGAGGTGTACCGAGAGGTGATCGCCGACGGGCTGGAGCTGTCGGTCGAG
>SHBB01000187.1 GCA_004213565.1 Sandaracinaceae bacterium | reverse complement strand
CCGTGCCGCCTGCTGCTCGGCGACACGGACAGCGTCGTCTGCAGCTGCGACTGACTACTTCGGGGCCATCCTGAGCGCGCCGTCGAGCCGGATGACCTCGCCGTTCAGGTAGGCGTTGTCGACGATCGCGCCGACCAGCTTGCCGAACTCCGCCGGGTCGCCGAGGCGCGCGGGGTTCGGGATCGCGGCCGCGAGCGCGACGCGCGCCTTCTCGGGGAGCCCCGCGAGCATCGGCGTGTCGAAGGTGCCGGGCGCGATGGTCATCACGCGGATCGCGGCGCGGCTGAGGTCGCGCGCAGCCGGGAGCGTCATGGCGACCACGCCGCCCTTGGACGCGCTGTAGGCGACCTGGCCGATCTGCCCATCGAAGGCGGCCACGCTGGCCGTGTTCACGATGCAGCCGCGCTGACCGTCCGCGTCGGGCTCGTTCTTCATCATCGCCGAGGCCGCGAGGCGCAGCACGTTGAACGTGCCGACCAGGTTCACGCCGATGATCTTCTGGAAGAGGTCGAGGTCGTGGGGCTCGCCCTCCTTGTTCACCGTGCGCGCGGCCCAGCCGACGCCGGCGCAGCTCACGGCCACCCGCAGCGTGCCGAGCTCCGCCGCCGCGTCGATCGCCTTCTGCACGTCGGCCGCGCTGGTGACGTCGGTCTCCACGAAGCGAACCGTGTCGCCGAGCGCCTTCGCGAGCGCCTCGCCGCGCTCCACGTCGCGGTCGACGATCACGGCCCCGCAGCCCTTGTTCACCAGGTGCTCGACGGTCGCCCGACCGAGGCCCGAGGCGCCGCCCGAGACGAGCGCTACGACTTCCTTCATCGACGTTCTCCTTCGTTCGCGCCAGCCCACCGCCAGCGTCCGCGTGCCGTGTAGCACAGCGCCCACAGAGATGGGGTAGCCTGCGGGCATGCGCGTTCATCACCTCGGCTGCGGCACGATGTGCCCGCGCGGCGGCGGCTGGCTGGACGGCCGGAGCGGCGGGCTGCTCTCCCCGGCCGAGCTCGTCTGTCACGTGCTCCTCGTGGAGACCGACCGCCACGGGCTGGTCCTCGTCGACACGGGCTTCGGCCTCGACGACTGCGCGGCGCCCAGGGACCGCCTCGGCGGCGTCTTCCCCGGCCTGGCCGCCCCGGTGCTCGACGAGGCGGAGACCGCGCGCCGTCAGATCGAAGCGCTCGGCCTCGATCCAGCCGACGTGCGTCACGTGGTCTTGACGCACATGGACCTCGACCACGCGGGCGGCCTGAGCGACTTCCCCGACGCGTCGGTGCACCTCTACGTGGAGGAGCATCGCGCCGCCACCGACCCGCCGACGCGCGCGGAGCGGCAGCGCTACCGCGCGTGTCAGTGGGCGCATGGCGTCCGCTTCGAGACGTACGAGGCGACCGGCGAGCCCTGGATGGGCTTCGCGTGCGCGCGCGATCTCCGCGGCCTGCCTCCCGAGATCCTCCTCGTCCCCCTCACCGGGCACTCGCGCGGTCACTCCGCGGTGGCCGTCGACACCGGCGCGACCGGGGCCGGACGGTGGCTGCTCCACTGCGGCGACGCCTACTTCCACGAGGACGAGCTGAACGTGGAGCGACCCTCGTGCCCCGGAGGGCTGCGCTTCTTTCAGAAGCTCGTGGCCTTCGACAAGACCGACATGCTCCAGAACCAAGCGCGCCTGCGCGCGCTGATGGGGGCCCACGGCGACGAAGTCCGCGCGTTCAGCGCGCACGACGCGGCGGAGCTGGCCCGGATGCAGGCTCGGTAGGGAAGCAGGCTCAGTAGGGCGAGTCGCGGTAGCCGGCGGGTGTCACCGTCTCTTGCGGAGACTCATCGTCGCCGCCCGAGCTGGAGCCGCCGCGACGGGGCGCCCAGATGCGGCGCATGCGCGCGCTGACCTCGAGGTTGCCGTTCCGGGGCACGTTCCGCGTGACGGTGGTCTCGCGGTGGCCGTCCTGCGTGAAGACGAACGTCAGCTCCGCGCCCGCCTCGGCCTGCGCGCCGGTCAGCTCCACCTGAGCCGGCGTGGGCCCGTAGGTGTGGTCGCCGATCTGCACCATCGCGCCCGAGGGCCGGGAGTCGAGCTCCACGATGATCGAGCGGATCGGCTCGGGCGTGGGCGTGGGCGCGGGCTCTTCGGCCGCGGCCACGACCTCCTCCTCCGTCGGCTCGACCTCCGGAGGCTCGACCGGCGGCTCCTCCACCACGACCGGCGGCGTCGCCGTCGCCGTCCCCGCCTGCCCGTCGCCGAAGGGATCGAGCACGAACAGCAGGATGCCGGCCGCGGCCAGCAGCGCGAGCACCCCGAAGATCACCGCGAGCTTGTTTCCGCCACGCTCGAGCGCCTGCGAGCCCGACGCCATCGCCGGGATCTGGCCCGACATGGAGCTGGGCGTGGGGCCGCTCCCGGACTGAGACTGGGTGACGCCCGACCCGGTGATCGTCGGCGCCGAGATCGAGCCGCTCGACGTGGTGCGCAGGGCCTCCGCGCCGAGGGTGTGGATGCCGCTCACCGGCGTGCCGCCGAGCAGGTACTCCCCCGTGAGGCCCAGCTCGCCGCTCGGAGGCAGTGGGAGCTGGAGCTCTCCCGCGACCATCTTGAGCGCGACGAGCAGCGACTCCATGTCGTCGAAGCGGTCCTCGCGCTTCTTCGCGAGACACTTGAAGACGACCTGCTGGAGCTCCGGCGGCACGGGCTGTCGACCCTCCGGCACCTCCATCGGGGGGACCGGCGTGTTGATGTGGTCCATCAGGATCTGGACCTGCTTGTCGCGCTGGAACGGGGGGCGGGCGCAGAGCATCTCGTACATCACGACGCCCAGCGAGTAGATGTCGCTGCGCTGGTCGACGCGCTCGCCCTGGATCTGCTCGGGCGACATGTACTTCGGCGAGCCCATGAAGACGCCCGCTTGCGTCAGGTCCTCTTCCTCTTCTGCAGCGTCGACGTCCTTGACGAGGCCGAAGTCGAGGACCTTCGCGTAGTCCTTCTCGTCGCCCTGCTCGAGCAGCATCACGTTCCCGGGCTTCATGTCCCGGTGGATCACGCCGAGCCGGTGCGCCTCGCGCAGCGAGCGGCAGATCTGCTTCATGATGTGGACGACACGAGTGGCCGGCATCCCGCCGGCCTGCTTCATCGCCTTCTTGAGGGTGATCCCCTCGAGCAGCTCCATGACGATGAAGTAGAGGTTCTCGCTCTGCCCGTAGTCGAAGACCGTCACCGTGTTCGGGTGGCTCAGCTTCGCGACCGTGGCGGCCTCGAGGAAGAAGCGCTTCCGGAACTCCGGGTCTTTGTCCTCTTCGTGCTTCGGGCTCAGGACCTTGATCGCGACGAGGCGACCGAGCGGAGCCTGCTCGGCCTTGTAGACGGCGCCCATCCCGCCGCGCGCGATGGGCGCGATGATCCGGAAGCGGTCGTGAATGACCTTCCCGACGAGAGGATCCGACTCCCCTGCGCTTTTCTTCACGTCCACGAGCACGTCCACGGTTCCAGTCCGAGCGCCGTCAGTCCGAGTACTGTCGGCCCGAGCCTTCGACTCCCCCATCGGCGCCCGCTTGGGTCCATCACCGGATCCCCCGAACGCACGCCCCCGCCACGATTCGCCCACTCCGTGAGAGTGAGATCATCGTAGTTGGATTGTAGCGGATCGCGCTCACGCATCAATATGGCACCAAAAGTGCCTCAAGTTTTCATGCTTGACCACGTCACCAAACGGCAACGAATGCGACCATTGAAGAGGGGATGGGCGCGAACGGCGCGGCGCTCGCCGAGATCGCGCGGCGCCCCCTCTTCCGGGAGCAGCAGGCTGAAGGTGCACTCGGGGTTCCGACGCATCGCCCCGCGGAGCGCCTCCCAGAACGCGGCGTCCGCCTCGAGGCGCTGACCGTACGGCGGGTTCGAGAGCACGTGATGCGGACCCTCGAGTCGCAGCGCTCCGAGGCTCGCCTCGGAGAAATGCGCCTGTGCCCCGGCCCGCTCGGCGTTGCGGCGCGCGATGTCGACGGCCTCGGGGTCGATGTCCGCGCCGGCGCAGCGAGGCCCGCTCGCTCGCGCCCCGGCGTGCGCCTCCTCGCGCAGCGCGTCGATCGCCGCCGCCGCCTCCGCGTCGTAGTCCGCCCAGCGCTCGAAGCCGAAGCGATGTGCGCGCGGATGGGGGGGCACACGCCGCGCTATCAGATCGGCCTCGATGACGAGGGTGCCCGAGCCGCACATCGGGTCGAAGAGCGGCGTCTCGCGGTCCCAGCCGCCGAGCCGCACCATCGCCGCGGCGAGCGTCTCCTTCAGCGGCGCCTCGGTGGCCTCGGTGCGCCAGCCGCGGAGGTGGAGCGAGCGACCCGAGGCGTCGAGGAAGACGCCCGCCTCGTTCTTCTCGAGGTGCACGAAGACGGCGACGTCGGGGTCGTTGCGGTCGACCGAGGAGCGGCGCCCATGCGCGACGCGCTGCGCGTCGACGATGGCGTCCTTGGTCTTCTGCGCGATGTACTGCGTGTGGGTCAGCCCGCTGCTCCGCGCGACCGACGTGACGGCGAGGCTGCGCTCGGGGGTCAGCCAGCGCGCCCACTCGAGGCCCTGCACGCCGCGGTAGAGCGCGTCCTCGTCCGGGCAGGCGAAGCGCCCCAGCTCCGCGAGCACCCGCACCGCGACGCGGCTGTGCAGGCAGATGCGGGCCGCGACCTCCCGGTTGCCCGAGAGCCACACGCCGCCGCGCTGCCCCTGGAGGCGTCGGTAGCCGAGCTCCCGGAGCTCCTCCTTGAGCGCCTTCTCCGTCCCCCCGGCCGCCGTCACGAAGATCCGCATTCACTCGCTCCGCAGGACCTCGCGCGCGTGCGCTCGGTCGTCCTCGAGCCGCAGCTCGACGTGGTGGCGCAGCGTCCGGCCCGCCCGCTGGAAGATGCGGGGGACGCGCGCCGCGTTGAGGTAGAGGGTGCCGTCCTTCTCGAGCTGCCAGCGACGGTGGCCGCCGCCCCGCAAGGCGTGGTGCATGTGTCCTGCCACCACGGCGCGCACCCGCTTGCCGCGGCGCCGCGCGTGCTCGATGGCGCGCTCGAGGTCGAGGTCACCGAAGTCCCCCTCCTCTTTGCGGAAGTCGCAGCCCCAGATGTCGTCGCGCTTCTGCCCGAGGCCGTGCGGCCCATTGTGGGCGAAGAAGATCAGCTCCTCGGCGTCCGACTCGTCGATGAGGGCCGAGAGGGTGCGGACCGAGTCCTCGAGATCCTCGACCCCGAAGCGGGCCTCGAGGTGCGGCCGGAAGGCGAGCCGAGGGCCGCCCGCGGAGTGGGGGCGCCCCGCGATCATCTCGACCCCTCGCCCGCCGTCGGGGAGCGCGTGCCGGCTGTATCCGGCCAGCGTCGCCGGGCGCAGGGCCTCGGCCAGGTCGGCCTCGCGCTGCTCCTGGCCGAGGTTCAGGAGCGGGATCAGCGCGTCCGCCTCGAGGACCTCCGCCGCCATCTGCCCGACGTGCGCCGCGTCGTGGTTGCCGGGCATGACGAAGGTCGGCGTGGACAGCGACGCGATGAGCTTCGCGATGCCCAGCCCGCCCTTGATCGAGTAGGCCGCGAGATCGCCCACGACGAGGATGGCGTCGTAGCCCTCCTCGTCGAGTTGACGCACGTCGACCTCGTCGAAGCAGAGGTGAATGTCGCCGATGACGCCGAGCCGCACGGGCCGCGGAACGTAGCGCGTTCAGGGCAGCGCGTCCGCTCGCATCACGTAGACGGTGCGCGCGGTGGCGTCGAGGAACCACACCTCGCGGGTCGTCCCATCCCAGGCGGTGGCGACGAAGTCGAGCTGGGCCGTGGCCGGGAAGCCCTGGGCGACGCCCAGGGTGAGCCGGAGCGTCGCGTCGGACTCGAGGAGGCTCGGCGTCGCGGAGCCGTCGACGACCCAGATCCGTCCCGGCTCGTCGAACCCCATGTCCACGCACGCGCCGTCCCAGCGGTAGTCGGGCGAGGGGAGGCTCGTGCGATCCGCCCAGTCGACGCCGGCTCCGAACGAGAAGCGCGCGACGGCCGTGGATCCGCACAGCCAGAGGTTGGGCCGGGTCTCGACGCGGTCGTCCACCCAGGCGTCGCCGAGAGCCCCGAGGAAGCCGGGTGAGTTGACCGCGGCGCCGTCGTTGAGCATGTCGCCGGCCCCCGAGAGCCGGCGGTTGACCACCTCGTCGGTGCGGCCGCCCCACACCGCGCCGATCCCGCCGTGCTCGCGCACGCCGAGCGTCACCCAGTCCTCGGCGCTGTAGCTCGGGTTGCGCTCGTCGGCCGAGGGAGCGCCGGTGGGATCGCTGAGCACGAGGATGTGCTCGGTGGCGAGCGCGATCGGGCCGGTTCCGTCCACGGCGCGGCCCATCTGCGCCACGTCGCGCCGGCCGGGAGGGAGCGCGATCCGCACGTGCGGCGCGGTGCGCAGGTCCGCGCTCGGGTCCACCCGGAACACCGCGTCCTGATCGGTGTTCGGCCCGAGGATCGCCTGGCCGTCCGCCACCACGACCGAGCCGAGGTCCTCCGGCGCGACCTCGCCCGTGGCCACGCCCGGAGCGCGCAGGTTCACCCAGCTCGTCTCGTCGACGCCGTACGCTCCGCGGCGCCCCACCACGAACCCCGTGCCGACGCGCGCGTCGAAGTCTCGAAGATCGTCGCGGCTGACGCCCATGTCGGGGACCGCCACCGCCGAGGCCACCTCGAACGAGCGGGTCGGGCCGCAGCCCGCGCTGTCGAGCACGATCTCGACGACGTAGCTCCCGGACTCCTCGAGGCGGTAGGCGCCGGCCGCGTCGGCGAGGGCCCCGCTCGGGCCGGTCACGGTGATGGTGACCGGCCCCGGCGGCGCCGCGCAGGGAGCGACCGTCACCTCGTCGCCCGGCAGGAGCCGGTCCGACACGCCGCAGACGGTGCCGTCGTACGCGCACGGAGGCCCGCCGTCCGTTCCGGAGTCTCCGGGCCCCGCGTCGCCCGGCCCCGCGTCGTCAGGGCCCGCGTCGCCGCCCGCGTCACCGACGCCCGCGTCGGTCTGGGGGCACATGCGGCCTTCGAACTCGCAGGGCTCCACGACCGAGCCCCGGCAGGTGCCGTCGTTCGCGCAGGTTTGAGCGCCGGGGCAGGCGCACGCCGTCAAGAAGACGCGCAGCGTGAGGCTCTGCCCCGGCTCGAAGGTGACGTCGCGCTCCACCGCCGCGCGGTCGTCCGTGCCCGCGAGCCCGCGCACCGTCAGCCGCACCGGCCCGAGCGCGCCGCCACGATGATGCAAGACGAGTCGACGCGGCGCGGCCCGCGCGCCGAGGTCGGCGTCGGCCATGCGGGTGGCGCCGTCGGGTCCGATGGCCGAGATCCGGAAGGTGTCGACGTCGGCGATGTCGGTGTCGACGATGACGATGATCTCGGTCAGCTCTCCGCCGCACCCGCTGAGCCCACACGCGGCGGGCCCGCACGCGGCGAGCAGGAGCGCGACCCGCCCGAGGTACGCGTGACGCATCAGTCGAACTCCAGGACGCCGGGCATGAAGTCTCCCATGCTCGGCTGAGGGCCACTTTGATCGGACACGAGCACGGCGATCAGGATCGCCGCGCCCACCGCGAGCACACCCGCGCCGACGATGAGACCGATGATCAACCCGTCGTCGCTGCCTGGCTCCACGATCGGTTCTTCGATCGGGTCGGGGTCGGGCGTGGTCTCCGCGACCACCGCCAGCGGCACGGGGACCTCGAGCTGGACCTGCGCCGTCCCCCCTTCGGGCACGTCGACCTCTTCGATGTCCAGCTCCTCCATCTCGCGCATCAAGCGCGCGACGCGGATCCCCGGATCGGCGGCGGCGGGCGCGCCGAGGGTCTCCCAGGGCCGGCCATCCAGGGTCACATGAGTCCCGGTCGCGTCGCCCCGCACCGAGATCGTCAGACGCCCGAGCCGAGGGTCGAGCTCGACCTGGAGCGCCCGCGCGGCCTCCTTCACCGCGTCGTCGGCCTCGGGGCCCTCGACGATGGCCGCGCACTCCTCGAGCGCCTCCACGAGGCGCCCCATGCGGGCGAGCGAGGTCGCGAGGTTGTAGCGGATGGGCGCCGCGGCGCGCAGCTCGAGGGCCCGCCGGAAGCGGTGCACGGCGCGGTCCCAGTCGCCCGCGTCGGCCAGCTCCAGCCCCTCGCCGAAGAGCGTGCGCGCTCGCTCGGTGCGCTCCTCCTCTGACAGCTCGGCCGCGTCGGCAGCCTGTTCAGCCTCTTCTTCCTGCGCATGCGCCGCGCCCAGGCCGGTACAGAGCGCCGCCAGCGCGAGGCTGAGCGCAAGCCAAATCCCAAGTCGCATCGGTGGAATCTTACCACGCGAGCGACGTGGGGGACTTCCTCGACCGGGAGCTGGCGCTCAGAACCCCGGGTCGCGCATGAGGTTGCCGCCCGAGGCGCCGCCGCCAGAGCCTCCACCGCGTCCGGGCCGAGTGGCGCCGGGGCGGCGCGGCCGACGCGGACGGCGCGCCTTCGTCGGAGGCGGGGCCGGCTCGGGCAACGCCACGGCGTAGGTCGCGTCTTCGCTGGCGACGTGGGTCTGCTCCCAGCTGCGCCCGTCCTCCGTCCGCACCTCGACCCGGTGCTCCGCGTCGTCGCGCGGGAGCTCCCACGGGCCCGCGCCCTCCTGCGGCACGCCGTCGAGCCGCACCTCGGCGCCGTCCGGCAGATCGGTCAGCGCGAGCGTGATCGGCGCCGGCTCGGGCGCCTCGACCGCCTCGCGCGTCTCCGGCTCGGGCGCGACCTCGTCGGAGGGCTGCGTCTCGGTCACGGGCTCCGCCACCGGATCGCCCTGCCCGGCCACGGCCCAGACGCCTAGGCCTCCGATCGCGGCGAGCGCGACGACCGCGCCCACCACGAGGAGCGCGACCGGCTTCTTGCGGACGGGCAGCGCGTCCACCTGGGGCATCTCGCCCGTCTCGTCCGCCGAGGGCGTCAGGAAGGGGTCGGGACGCGAGTTGCGGGGCGGCGGCGGCGGCGGCTTCGGCGAGACCTGCCGCACGGCCGGCTCGAGCGCGTCGATGTGACCGGAGAAGTCGATTAGACCCGAGTCGCCCTCCTCGTAGGCGGCGCCCACCGCGTCGAGCAGCTCCTTGGCCGCGATCGGGGCCAGATCCGAGTCGCTGAGCACCTGCGGGCGGCTGAGGCGGCTCGTCGCGCCCTGCATCTGCGAGGCGGTGCGCGCCACGGCCCCGAGGAGCGCGGCGCGCATCTCGCGCGCGCTCTCGTAGCGATCCTCCTTCTTGCGGGCCATCGCCTTCTGGACGACGTGCTCGATGGGCCCGGCGAGGTCGGGGCGGAGGGCCGAGAAGGCGGGCGGATCGGCGGTCG
Source organism: Sandaracinaceae bacterium (assembly GCA_004213565.1). Taxonomy (GTDB): domain Bacteria; phylum Myxococcota_A; class Polyangia; order Polyangiales; family Sandaracinaceae; genus JAVJQK01. Next base: position 5,662 of record SHBB01000187.1, on the reverse strand, counting down.
CGATCTGGATGATGATGTCGCCGACCGCGTCGGCGTCGAAGGGGAGCTGCCCCGTGAGCAGCTCGTAGAGCATCACGCCGACGGCCCAGATGTCCGAGCGGTGATCGAGATCGCGCAGCCCGCGCGCCTGCTCGGGCGACATGTACTGCGGGGTCCCGACGATCGCGTTCTCGACCGTGGGCAGCACGCTCTTCAGCTCGCCGCGGGGATCGACCGCGCGGGAGACGCCGAAGTCGAGGAGCTTGGGGTACATGCCATCCGCGTCCTCGACGAGGAAGACGTTCTCGGGCTTGAGATCGCGATGCACGATGCCCGCGTCGTGCACGGCGCCGAGGCCCGAGAGGACCTTCGCGAGCACGCGCACCGACTCGCCGATGCTCAGCACCGGCCCGACCTCGAGGCGCTCGGCGAGGGTCTTGCCGACCAGCAGCTCCATCGCCATGAACGGGCGGCCATCCTCGCTGGTGCCGAAGTCGACGATGTCGACCACGTTCCGGTGCCGGATCGCGGCCGCGACCCGCGCCTCGCGGAGGAAGCGCCCGCGGATCTTTCCGGAGTTCGGGCCGACGATGTCGATGAACTTCACCGCCAGCGCGCGGTTCAGCGTCAGGTGCGTGGCCTCCCAGATGGTGGCCATCCCTCCGGTGCCGATCGGGTGCTCGAGGCGATAGCGGCCCGCGATGATGTCGCCCGACTGGACGTCATCGCTCCGTTTGCGCTTCGGACCTCCGATCGCGGGGATGCGACCCGAGCTTTGGGCTTGCCTGGCCATTCGACCTCGCGGAAAGAATACAGCGTTCCGTCCCGAACGGCAGCTAGCCCTGTCGGATGGAGGTCACCGAATGATGCCGTCGCGGCGCAGGCGTTCGAGATCGTTGGCTTTCAGCCCGAGCAGGTCCCCGAGCGCGGAGTCCGTGTCCTCGCCGACGGCGCGCCCCGCCCACCGGGTGCGGCCCGGAGTCCGGGTGAGCCGAGGCTGGAGCGCGGGCAGCTCGAGTCGACGCCCGTCCACCTCCACCGGCTCGTAGAGCCCGCGCGCCTGGAAGTGCGGGTCGGCGCGCATGTCGGCCGCGTCGTAGATGGGCCCACACGGCACCGAAGCCTCGACGAGCGCGTCGACCACCTGTCCCACCGTCCGCTGCTCCGTCCACGCGCCGATGATCGCGTCGAGTGTCTCGGCGTGAGACACCCGCGACGGGTTGTCACGGAAGCGCGGATCGCGCGCGAGCTCCGGCCGCCCGATCGCGCCCATCAGCCGGGCGAAGACCGTCTCGCCGTTCGCGCCGATGACGACGTGCTTGCCGCCCGCGCAAGGATAGAGGCTCGACGGAACGACCCCGGTGAGCGACTTGCCCGAGGGCTGCCGCACCGCGCCCGCGCCCGAGTGCTCGGGGACGACCGCCTCGAGCAGGGCGAACACCGACTCGTAGAGCGCGGTGTCGATCACCTGCCCGCGCCCGCTCCGTTGGCGCTCGAGCAGCGCCACCAGGACCCCGAGCGCGGTGTGGAGCCCGGCCACCGTGTCGCCGAGGCTCAGGTTCGGGCGCACCGACGGCTCGCCCGGGTGGCCGGTGAGGTGACGCAGCCCGCCGATCGCCTCGGCCACGGACGCGTAGCCGGGTCGATCGCGATAAGGGCCGGTCTGCCCGTAGCCGGAGACCCGGGCGTAGATGAGTGACGGCTTCTCGGCCTCGAAGATCTCGGGCCCCAGGCCCCAGCGCTCCATGGTGCCGGGCCGGAAGTTCTCGACGATCACGTCGCACTCGAGCGCGAGCCGCTTGGCGAGCGCGCGGCCCTCTTCCTGGCGGAGATCGAGCGCCACGCAGCGCTTGTTGCGCCCGATCGAGCGCCACCAGTACGAGGTGCCGCCCTCGTCGAGCACCCGCCACGAGCGGATCGGATCTCCGGCGGGGGGCTCCACCTCGATCACCTCGGCCCCGAACCAGCCGAGCAGGGTCGCGGCCCAGGGTCCCGCGAGCAGCTGCCCCAGCTCGAGCACCCGCAGCCCCGCGAGGGGGCCCTGCGGCGGAGAGTCGTCTTCGTCGCTCACGGCGCGCGAAACGTAGAGCGAATGCGCGGCGGGGGGCTACCCTTCGATCCTGTTGGACGACCTGCCGCCCGCCTTCTCCCTCTGGCGAGGGCTCCTGTCCGCCCTCGCTGGCGCCACCGTCGCGGGGTTCGTGGCGCTGCGCTTCGACGCGCCGATCTGGGTCGCCCCCGCGGTCGGCGTCGCGATCGCCGCCCTCGCCTACCTGATCGCGACGCGCAAGGACCGCCGGCGACGTCGCGTGGCGGCCCGCCCCTTCCCGGAGGCGTGGCGCGCGATCCTGGACGAGTGGGTCGGGTTCTACCGAGACCTCGACGCCCCCGCCCGCGCCCGCTTCGCACGCGAGATCGCGATCTTCCTCGACGAGCAGGTCATCACCGGGCCCCGCGGCGCGGCCCTCGACGACGAGCTGAAGCTGCTGGTGGCGGCGAGCGCGGTGGTCGTCGTCTTCGGCCGCCCGGGCTTTCGCTATCCCCAGCTGCGCGACGTGGTGGTCTACGACCAGGCCTTCGACGACGAGTACAACGTCAAGGAGGACGGCAACATCCTCGGCATGGTGCACGGCCAGGGCCCCATCCTCTTCAGCGCGCGGAGCTTGAGGCAGGGCTTCCGCGGCGAGCACGACGGCCGCAACGTCGGCTACCACGAGTTCGCGCACGTGCTCGACTTCGAATACGGCCGCGCCGACGGCGTGCCGGGCTTCATGCCGTGGGGCGCGATCCAACCCTGGCTGAAGGAGATGCACAGCGAGACGGCGAAGATCGAGGCGCACCGCTCCGTGCTCCGCAACTACGCGGCCGAGAACGAGGCCGAGTTCTTCGCCGTCGCCACCGAGGTCTTCTTCGAGCGCCCCACCCAGCTGAAGAAGAAGGCCCCCGAGCTCTACGCCCTCCTCACCCGGGCCTACGGCCAAGATCCCGCAGAACGCGGCTGAGGGGCGGCGTCGACGCGTCGACCTCCCGTCCACTTTGGTCGCCCACGTCCACCCCCTCTCGAGACCCCCTGGCACATTCTCGATGCGTCCCTTAGCTTCCGTCCCCGTGCGCAGGTCCCTTCACGGCCACTTCTGGACCCTGACGCCGCACGTGCTCCACGTGCTGCGCCCCGAGCCCGTCCCTCGCGACGAGCCGTGGCACACGAGCGTCGATGACCCGGCGCACGGGCCCGTCCGCCTGACGGGCTGGCTGCGCGACACCCCGCACAGCGACACCTGCGTCGTGCTCGTGCACGGCCTCGGCGGCAGCGCCGACAGCCGCTACGTGCTGCGCGCCGCGCGCGAGGCGCGCGACGTCGGCATGAGCTACCTGCGCCTCCACTGCCGGGGCGCCGACCGCAGCGGCGAGGACATCTACCACGCCGCGCTCAGCGACGACCTCCGCGCCGCGCTCGCGAGCCCCGGCCTCGCGAAGTTCCGCCGGATCTACGTCATCGGCTTCTCGATGGGCGGCCACATGGCGCTGCGCTGGGCCCACGAGCCGGATCGCGATCCCCGCGTCGCCGCCCTGATCGCGGTCTGCGCGCCCCTCGACCTCGCCTACGGCGCGAACGCCATCCAGCGGCCCGGCGGCCTCCCGTACCAGTGGCACGTGCTGCGGGGGCTGAAGGAGATCTACCGCGCCGCCGCCGCGCGCCGAGCCATGCCCGTGCCGGTGGAGCACGCGATGACCCTCCGCACCATCCTCGAGTGGGACGACGAGGTCGTGGTCCCTCGCTTCGGCTGGCGCGACCGCGCCCACTACTACGAGGCCGCGAGCGCGGGCCCGATGCTCGAGGGCTGCGACCTCCCCACCCTCTTCGTCGCCGCGCATCAGGATCCGGTCGTCACCGCGGGCGGCCTGCGGCCCTGGCTCGAGCGCGCGTCGGACGCGGTCGAGGTCGCCTGGACGGAGGGCGGTCACATCGGCTTCCCGGACGACCTCCGCCTCGTCGGCGACGACCGCCCCGGCCCCCTCGAGCCGCAGCTCTTCCGCTGGCTCGCGCGCGCGTCCGACCCCGCCCCGCGCTGACGTCTCTTCGCCGACCGACCGACCGACACCTTCCATTTCCATCGCTCACGCTCTCGCGAGCGCTCCGCGTGAGGATGGCTGGACAGGTTTACGCACGCCGCGCGCGCTCGCCAGACGCGACTCACGGGGTCCTCGACGCGGCGTCCCGCGCGTCGCGCCGCAGAAATCGCGCGGCTGCGCAAGCGACGCGAAGCCCAGCTGGGCGCGCCCGGCGACCTGCGCGTGCGCGCCGCGAGGTCACTGCGGAATTCGGATCTCCGAGCACCTGGCACCTCGCGTGCTGGGTGAGCCGCCCGGGAGGTTTCGATGAGACAATCGTTGGGAATGGGATTGGGTCTGATGATGCTGTTCGGGCTGTCAGGATGTGCTGACGTAGTCGACACGTCCGAGCCGCTGATCGTCGACAGCGACGCAGGGACGAGGCCGCCGCCGCCGCGGTGCGAGGCCTCGTGGGAGCGGCCGCTGCGGATCGCCACGGGCGATCGACCGACGGTGGGGCGCGTGTACTTCGAGATGCAAAGCGGCTATCTGTATGCCTTCATCCGCATGCACCGCGAGTGGAAGCTCGGGGACGTCTATCTCGGCGTCGGAGAGCATGGTCACGCGCCGACCTGGAGCGTGGCCAATCCGGAGCCGTGGATCACGGGCTGGCGGTACATGATGCGGATCCGCCACCCGATCGGGCCGAGGACGACCTGCGGAGACGTGATCAAGATCCAGCTGCAGGTCAACGTGCGGCGTCGAGACGGCAGAGGCGGTCACTGGCTCGCCTCCGCCTACGGCCCGTACGACCGCGGCCGCTGGGGATGGGCCGACTACCGTCCCTGGTGCTGCGACTACGAGCCGGATCCGTGCACGAACGGCTTCGCCGAGTTCTGCGCGCCGGAGTGATCGCGACGGTCGTCGTTGCTCGGGGCCGGCCACCGATCCGCCACCCGCGGACCGGGGGCTGGCCCCGCGCCCTCATGACAGGCCCCGTTGCGATCAGAGACCGCTGCGATCAGAGCCCCCCGCCCTCTACCTCCCAGACGACCACGGCCAGAGGGTCCGGCGTCACGCTGACACCGGCGATCGTGATCGGCGCGGAGGCCACGCCGGCCGCGTAGAGCTGGCCCCGGCTCTCGTCCCACGCCAGGCCGCGGACGGCGAAGCCATCCTCCGAGGGGTACGTCCACGTGGCGTGCGTGTCTCCGGTCTCCAGATCGAGCTCCGCGATCCAACCGCCGGCGGGCGTGGGGTGACCGAAGACGGTCCCCGGCGCGCGGGCGACCCCGCCCACGACGACCGTCCCGCGCCCGGTGAGCGCGAGGTCGGATGGATGCACGAGCTCCGGGCCCGTCGCCGTCGACACCCAGGCGATCTCGCCGTCGGGGAGGAAGCGAGCCACCCACGTGTCCTGCTCCCCGTCGCCTGTCGCGAGGGTCACGCCGCCCGAGAGGAGGCTGCGCTGGAAGTAGCCGGCCGCGATGAGGCCGCCGTCCGGGAGCGCGTGGAGATCGCCCACCGTGGCGTTGGACGTCTCGGCCGCGAGCCGGGCGTGCCACCGGTGCGCGCCCGCGCCATCGAAGCACACCACGAACCCCTGGGTGCTGCCCGAGAGCGAGGCCTC
>SHBB01000186.1 GCA_004213565.1 Sandaracinaceae bacterium | reverse complement strand
TCGAGGCCTACCGCGCCTCGGCCGAGGCCGGCGCGCTCCCGGCCCGCTCGCTCGCGGCCGCCACCCGCACCCGCCTCGACGCGCTCGGCCTGAACGCGATGACCGACGAGCTCGCCCAGGAGCTCGAGGCCGAGCTCGACCGCGCGGAGGAGCTCGCCGAGGGCGACGAGGCCGCGCGCGGCGCCATCATCGCGCAGCGTCGCCGCGTCGCCCGCATGCGAGCGCGGGCCGAGCGGACCTTCGCGCTCGGCAGTGACGCCGAGATCGCGCGGGACGCGGAGATCGCGCGGAACGCCGGGCTCCTCGGCGCGCTCCGCAGACCGGACGCCGACATCGGCGACTCCGCGATGTCCGCGCTGGGCAACCTGACCGGCGACCGGATTGGCGAGAGGTTCGGGCCCCGCGGGCTCGGCATGCGCGACGAAGGGCGCGGCCAGGGCGGGGGAGGCAGGGCCGAGGGCCTCGGGCTCGGTGGGCTCGGCACCCGCGGCCTGGGCACCGGGAGCGGCTACGGCACCGGCCGAAGCTACGGCACTGGCGCCGGCCGGCCTGCTTCCCGCGTGCGCGTCGCCGCGATCACCGTGAGCGGCCCGCTCCCACGCGAGATCGCCACGCGCGTCGCTCGCCGCTCCCTGAACCAGGTCCGCTTCTGCTACGAGCGCGAGCTCGCCTCCGACGCCTCCCTGACGGGCCACCTCACCCTCCGCCTCGACGTCGGCCCCGACGGCGGGGTCACGGCCAACCAGGTCTCCGCCTCCACCATGCCCGAGTCCGTCGACCGCTGCGTCTCGTCCGTGGGCCGCCGCACGCGCTTCCCGACCTCGAGCGGCGCCTCCACCGTCACCATCCCCTACTCCTTCTCGAGCGCCTCCTGATCGCCGCTCATCACTGAACCACGCGGACGAGCGTGCCGCAGGCGGCGAGCAAGATCACACGCGCACCTCTACATGCACCATCGAGGGCCACAACGAGAGCCGCCTCTCCACCTCGCCGTCACCTGACGAAGAGGAGAAGCCCCGCGGCCGCAGGCCCTACATCCCCACGTCGACGCGCAGGCGCAGCCCGGGGATCAGCGCGCCCTCCATGAAGTCGTAGTGACCGAAGTCACCGTCGGCACCGGAGAAGACCCAGCGCGTGGTCAGCCCAGCGCCGAGCCCGAGGGCCACGTCGCCTGCGACGAACCACCTCGCGCCGACCTCGGCGCCGCCTCCGACGCCGACCCCGCCGGACTCGGGCGTCGCGGCGAACCCGATCCACGCGCCGAAGTACCAGCGCACCTCACCGTCAAACTCCACGCGCAGCGTCGGGCCCACGCCGATGGCGAGCTGGAGCGCCGATGCCTCCCCGAAGGCGTCCGCTGGCACGTCCGCGAGCCCCAGACCCACGAGCCCGCCGAGGCGCACCGGGCCGGCGAGGGCGAAGGTCGCCGTCAGCTCGAGCCCGCCGGCCAGCCCCACCCCATCGCGCTCCTGGTGTCGGGCCGGAGCGGTCGGATCATCCGTCGGCTGGTACCTCGAGCGGGCGAGCCCGAACGCCGCGCCCCCCTCGAGCGCTCCCCCGAGCTCGACCACCGCCTCGTCCGCCCGCGCGCCGTGGGCTGAGCCGAGCGACGCGAGGAGCGCGACGGCGAAGAGGCAACACCGATGCGTGCCGCGCCCAAAGCGTCGTGCCTCCGCGTCGGCACGCCTCCGCGTCAGGCAACCTCGCGTGTCGTCGTTGCACATCACCCGGCGATCGAGTCCTCGATCACACCCACCGCGTCGTCCCGCTGGGCCGTCGGCACGAGGATCTCGATGGGCACGTACGGGCCGAAGAACTGGAGCAGGCTCCGGTAGCGCTCCGCGCGGGCGTGCGCGTCGATCCCCTCGGCGGCGAGCGCGTCGAGGATGGGTCCCACCTCGTAGACCCGATGCACGGGCCACACCGCGGCCACCTCGCCATGCCCCGACCTCCACCTGGCCTCGAGCCACAGGTCGACCGCCAGCGCCCCGAAGTACGCCGCCCCGAGCGCCGTGACGGCCCCCGGCAGCGGGAAGCGCACCAGCGCCCACTGGTAGAGCAAGGCCAGCCCCACGGTGAACACGAGCGTCGCGGGCAGCGCTCGGAGCACCGCGCCGCGCGCGCGCTCCTCCGCGTTCGGCCCGTCGAGGAAGCGCGCGACGCGAAGGGGCCCGTAGAAGACGAAGGCGAGCGCCACCGTGGCGAGCGCCCCGACAACGCCCGTCGCGGTCAGATGACCCGTCGAGCCGGGCACGAGCGACCCCTCGCCGACGGCCCCCGGGTCACCGTGTAGATGTGCGCCAGGCCCACCAGCCCGGCCGCGGTCGACAGCGGCACCGCCCCGCTCAACGGCGCGCGCAGTCGCACCGAGCCCTCCTTGGCGACGAACCGCGAGCTCGAGAGCCACACCGCGACGACGGCCGCGAGGAGCGCGGCGCCCATCCAGGTCTCGAGCGTCGGAGCGTCGCCGAACGGGTCACCGTTCAGGCTCAGCCTCCCGAGCTCCGCCACCATCTGCACCCCGAGGAGCACCGCGAAGCCATTACCCAGCCCATACCGGTCGATCACGCGCGAGCCCGCGAAGATCACGCCCGTCCACGCCGCCAGCCCGAACATCAACGCGAAGCTCATCCCCCCGCTGACCAGCCGCTCCGCCTGGAGGAACATCGTCAGCGAGAACGCGTGCATCAGCGTCAACACGAGCCCCACCCAGAGAGCCCAGCGCGTGAGCCGCCTCCGCCCCTCCGGCCCGCCGATCCGGAGCGACCGCCACGCCGGCACCAAGAGCGCGACGAACTCCACGAGCACGAACGCGGTGACCAGCGGCGCCAGCCCCAGGCTCATCTCCCCGAGCCGCATCGGCTCGGCGGCCCAGGGCGAGTCCACGACGGGGATCCGCTCCACCGCCCAGATCGCCGCCGGCACGCCGAGCGTCACCGCGAGCGCCTTACCGACGCCGCCGCCCGCCTCGGTGGAGAGCGCCGAGTCGGCGCCGTCGCTGCTCTCCTCCTGGTCCGAGTGCTCGTGTGCGTCCATCGCGTTCCCCCCTATCCCTCGCAACCCTACTCCGCAACGCGCTGTTCCACGCGCACCGGCGGCGAAGCCAGGACTCGAGCCGGACCGGGGACGCTCTTCGTCTTATCGTCATTCCCTGAACGACCTGGAATCACGCCGTTTCTCCCAATGACGATATGACGAAGAGCGTCCCCACGGCGCCGCCCCCACGGCGCCGCCGCTGATCGCGGGGGGAGAGCCCCGCCTCAGCGTCACGGTCCGGATCGATCGCGGAGACACGCCGGCCACCCGCTCGAGTCGCCGCACTCCCCGTCGCTGCAGGGGTGCTCGATCACACACCGCGTGACGCTCTTCCACTCGGTGAGACAATCGCGCCGCGCCGCCGCGCGCCGGCGTGCGTCGCAGCTCTCGTAGCAGCCGCGCGCCGGACACGCGCGCTCCATCGCGTCACAGAGCAGCTCACACACATCCTCCTCCTCGAGCGGCGCAGGCGCGTCGGGCGCGTCGCGAGCGTCGTTCGGAGGTCCACCGTCGGGCGGCGAGGGACTCCACTCGTGACTGAAATAGCAGCCGGGGAGGACGGATGCTGCGCCCCAGAGGAGGCACGCCCACACGAGCCAGGATCGCGTCATGCCTCCTCAGTGGCCCTGGCACGCCGAGCGTTATGACAGCGGGGACGATCCTATTCATTCGTCAAACTCTTCGCGTCCGGCCGCGTCGCCTGCGACGGCCGCGTGCCCCGGGCAGCGCGACGTCATAGCGTGCGGGCATGCGGATCGGGGTCGTGGGTATGGGCTGGGTCGGAGCGTCGGTGGCGATCTCGCTGCTGCACGAGGGGCTGGTCCGGGAGCTGTGGCTGGCGGACGCGAAGCCGGGGCTGGCCGAGGGCGAGGCGATGGACCTCGCGCACGCGGCGAGCCTCCTGCACCGCGTGAAGGTCGAGGCGCGCGAGGTCGCCGACATGCGCGAGGCGGACGCCATCGTCGTCGCGGCGGGCCGGGGCGGCGGCCCCGAGGACACCCGCCTGTCGCTCCTCCGTGGCAACGCGGAGATCGTGCGCTCGATCGCGGCGGAGCTCGACGGGTTCGGTGGTCTGCTCGTCATGGTCAGCAACCCGGTCGACGTGCTCACGCGGGTCATGGTCGACGCGAGCGGGCTGCCCCCCGCGCGGGTCCTGGGTACGGGGACGCTGCTCGACACCGCGCGCCTCCGCGAGCGGCTCGGCCGCCGTCTCGACCTCGACCCGCGCTCGATCCACGCGCACGTGATCGGCGAGCACGGCGACTCGGAGGTGGCGCTCTTCTCCTCCGCGCGTGTCGGCGGCGTGCCGCTGCGGAGCTGGCCTCAGTGGGACCGCGCCGACGAGCCCGCGCTCGCCGACGACGTGCGCCGCGCCGCCTACGCGATCATCGCTCGCAAGGGCGCCACCAACCACGCCATCGGCGTCGTCACCGCCCGGCTGCTGCGCTGGGCGCTCCGCGACGAGCGACGCTTGCTGACCGTCTCGCGAGTCCACGAGTCGCTCGCCGGCGTGGCGACCTCCCTCCCGGCGGTGGTCGGGCGAGGAGGCGCGACCGAGGTGCTCCAGCCCGAGATGGACGCAGACGAGCGCGCCGCCTTCGAGCGGAGCTGCGAGGTGCTCGAGGCCGCGCACCGCTCGCTGACGAGCGCCTGAGACCGCGGACCGGGAAGGCCGGGCATCGACGCGAGGACGGAGTCGCGCCCATACTCCACGGCATGGACGAAGCCGTCCCGCTCTGGCCTCCGACCCTCCCCTACGCGACCTTCCGGCGCCGCTGCAAAGAGCTCGACCTGAGGCACGAGCTCGAAGCGGCCGGCGGGACGACGCGAGCGACGCTCGACACACCGTCCTTTCGCCTGACCGTTCAGCATCGAGGCTCGGGCGGCGGCTACGGCGGCCGCCGGCCCATCGCGGTCGAGAGCGTTCGGGTACGCGCCAAGGCCGTCGGGCGCGAGGCGGTGATCGACGGCGCGCCGCCGAAACCGCGCGGCTTCGAAGTGCTCGAGCCCGCGGACCGCGACGCCGTGATCACCCTGCTGCGCGCCCTCTTCGCGCCGGCTCGCGGGCGGCACTCGCCTCGGGACCGGGCCCTCGCCAAGGGAGTATTGGCCCGGGTCGCCACCGGTGAGCACGCGGGCACGACGGGCACGGTCCAGTGGATGGGCAAACGCGGCAAACCGGAGCTGATGGTCTCGCTGGCGACAGCTGACGGTCGCTCCTTCTTTCTCCGCGCCGCCGAGGTCGAAGTGATCGAGGGAGACGGCCCACGCCCGATGGTCAAGGGGGCGCGCGTGAAGGTCGTCCGCGGTGAGCGCGCAGGAGAGCTCGCGACGTTGACGTGGGTGGATCCCGAAGGGCAGACCGACCGAGTCGAGGTCCGCTTCCTCCCGCCGGGCTACGGCAGCCTCTGGCTCACCACGCGCGACGTCGAACTCGACGTGTGACCCCTCTGGGGGGCCGCCCGTCTCAGCCCCCGAACGTTCCACCGGAGATGAGCTGGGGGGAGGGGACGCTATGTTGACTTGTTCGCGAACAAGTCAACAAGTCAATATTGCGTCCCCGTCATCGCCTCGTCGCGGGGATCAGCTTCCTCGAGCAGTGGCTCGCGAGGCGCTCCTCAGTCGCTCGCGAGACTGGGCCACTCGCCCGCCACCCAGTCGACCAGCTTGCGGCTGACCACCGACGCGCTGGACGTCTCACCGAGGGGCGCCTGGGGCCGGAGGTCGGGTCGAAGGATCGAGCCCGAGCCCGCGATCAGGACGCGGGTGTTCGCCGGGGTTGTGCGCTCACCAGACAACGGCAGAGCTCCCTCGAGCGCGACGAGCAGCGGACGTGGGCCGGGCGCCTCGCCAGGCGGCCACTCCTCGAGCGCTCGTGGCTCGACCGTGAACGGCGGATCGGCGACGAGCGGGAGCTCGGTGCTCCGGTCGCTGGAGCGGAGCCAGACGCTGCCCTGGAAGGCGTCCGTGAGCGTCAGCGCGGCGCTGAAGAGCCACTCGACGTCTCCCCCGGTTGGGTGGAGAGGGTGCGCCTCGCCGATGGGAATCAACGGGCCGGGCGGATACTCGACCGCCACCATGCCCATCCCGGTGCGCCTGGGGACCCGCCTGCACCTCGGGTCGAGCACCAACCGATTTCCCATGACGACGCCCCACGGCTCGAGGAGCCCGGCCAACCCGGTGTCGCCGGGGTGCACCGCGGGCGACGTCGGATCGTCGAAGCGGACTTCGACTCCTCCTCCGAAGAGCCCCAACCGGCCGCCCTGCGCGAGGTAGGCGCTCAGGTGCTCGACCGCGCGCTCGTCCAGCCCCCGGGGCTCCACGAGCAGGATCGCGCGCAGCTCGGGATCGATGGGCGCATCGAGCCGGGCGACCCGGACCTGGTAGTGGCCGAGGAGCTCCTGGAGGCCGAGCGTCGGATCGTCGCCCTCGCGGTGGAGCGAGGCCACGACCCCGATTGCGTGCGGCGGGTGTCGCAGCAGCCGCAGAGCGCGCACGAGCTGCCGCTCGAACACCTCCGCGTCGTCGATCGCCAACACCTGCCGGCCATGGGCGGAGTCGATGAGCGCGCCACGGAACATGTCGACGACGCGGTAGACGCTCCCTTCGATCACCGGCTGCTGCCGGCGGGGGACCCCGTCGATCTCGGGTCGCGCGGGATCGATGACCGCCTCCGCGAGCTGCAGACGCTCCGTGTGCGCCGCGTACTGCGCCAGCGCCGCGCGGACCTCGGCGGCGACCGCGTCGTAGGGCGCCGGGAGATCGGGCGAGAGGACGACCCGCACCTCGATGTCGGTCTCGAGCCCCTCGAGCAGCGCGACGGTCTCTCGGTCGAGGGGTTCCCGACTCGGGTCCTCCGGAAACGCGGCGTCGCCTCGAGCGTGGTCCGGCGCCTCGGACCCGCCGGCCGCGCCGGTCGGAGCCTGCTCGACCGTCGGCGACGGGCCGCCGCAGGCGACGACGAGCACGAAGAGAATGTGCGTTCGAAGGTTGGCTCGCATACGACCGACTCATGCCATCAAGCTCCGCCGGAGTCAGCCGCTCGGCGCCACTCCACGTGGAGTCCGAGCTCCTTCGACTCGCCCTCGTAGACCACAAACGCCGAGGTGACGTCCTTGCGAAACAGCTCGAGCCCGAGGCGAGCCTCCACGTTCGATCGAGAGACGTTCCGCGCGTTGCATGCCCAGATCAGCAGTCGCTCGAAGTTGTCGCCCATCGTTGCGCGTGCCTCTCTACCGCCCACCAGCGGGCCCGACGTGCCTGGGCGCTTCCTCGCATGGGCATCGAGGTCGTCGCACGCGAGAGACGCCGTCGTCAAAGCCACGTCGGCCGTGTCTCTTGCGGCCTCGCGAGTATGCACCGGAAGCGACCCCGAGCGCGCTCGCCCGCGTGCCTATGACGATAAGACGAGGAGCGTCCCTCTCGTCATCGCCTCCTCGGCGCCGCCTGTCTGATGGGGAGAGCTGCAAGCAACATACATGTCCCGACAGGCTCCCCGGACCCCGCCTGCTGTGTGCGTCCATCTCGTCCCCGCTGCAACCCTACATCCTAACGCGCTGCCCCACGGGAAGTGCTAGGGGAAGAGGCACGCGCTGAGAACACGCGGCGACCGGAATGAGCTCATTCGACACGCGACGCGAGAGAATCCAGGAAGCGTCCAGAGCGAGGATGTTGGCGCTCGCTGCAGCATGCGGTGACCGCGTGGTACGCGTGTACGAGGAGTTCTGGGTAGGCAGCCACACGCCAAGGGTCAGCGAATCCATCGACCTTGCGTGGGCCGCCGCTTGCGACTCCGAGTCCCCGCCCGCCGACGCGCTCGCGGACTCGATCGAAGAGGTCGCTGACTTCGTGGCCTACTACCATGAGGAGGGGATCGGCATGCTCGCCAGCGTGGTGACCACGTCCCTCCGCATACTCCAGTGCATCGCCTCCGAGAACGATGAAGACGCGGCTATCGCCGCATGCCGCGCTTGTGGCTCGTCTCTCTACGTAGCAATCATCGCTGACTCGTGTATTCACGGCCGACGCCCGGATCGGCCTCGCCCCGGTGACGCAGAGTCCGAAGAGCGCAGCTGGCAGGAAGCGGCCATCGAGAGGATTCGAGAGCCGGGAGCCGCGAGCAGAGGCATGTTCGACGATCTTGGTCCCACTCCGCCGGTCTGGTGGACCCGGTACCAGACGGCTCCCTTCCATCTCTGACGCCGTCGGCCTGCGCGCTGGGGTCGACCACCGGGGGAGGTCCGCACGCCGACATCGGGGACGATCCTATTCATTCGTCAAACGCAACGGACGAAGTCCGGATGGAGCGCGCCGTCATCTCTGCCGAAGACAGGGAAGGCGCGCGGGCGGCGGCGCGTACGTGAGGCGATGGCGGAGCTCCTCGGCACGCGCTGGATCGACGCGTTGGACTCGCGGCGTTACGCGGTCTCGCTCGAGACGCTCACCGGCGGCACGGCGCCGATGCTTCCGGGCGTGGAGGCCATCCGGCTCGTCACCGCTTCGCTGGAGCCACGGCTGCGAGACGCTGGGCTCGAGGCGCGGCTGGGGAAGATCGTCTCGGGTCGAGGCGGGTGCGAGGCGGGGCTCTACTTCGACCGCGGCTTCGCCGAGGGCGCGGTGGTGTCGCTGAGCTGCCCCCCGCTGGCGACCGACGTGACCCTCCTCGTGGGCCGCTCATCCCCGCTGCTCCGGAGCCTGGTGTGGGGCAGCTTGATCGGAGGGTGCGCCCTCGGCCTGCTCGCCGCGGCCTTCGTGTTCCCCGACACCTGGGACGGCCAGCTCAAGCTCGCGCTCGGGCTGCTCGGTGGCGTGGCCCTCGCCCTGCCGGCCATGGCGATGGGAATGCGCGTCCCGTTCCTCGCCGGCGGGTCCTCGTGGGAGCTCGCGGACTCGCTCGACGCCGTCGTCGTCCCGTGGCTCGACGGCCTCGCCCCGCCGAAGCGCAAGAAGCGGCGAAAGAAGAAGCGCCCGCCACCGGAGTGACGACGCCTGCGCGCCGGCAGGAAGGAAGGCGTGGGCCTCGGTGGCGTAGGATGCGCGATGAACTGCGAAGCGTGCGGCAAGAACAACGACTCGGACGCCCGGTTCTGCACTGGCTGCGCGGGGCCGCTCCCGCTCGCCGACGCCCCCGATCCCACGCGCGGCGAGGGCGGCATCCCCGCCGGACGGATCATCGGGCTCGTCCTCGGCCTCGCCGTGCTCGGCTTCAGCGCCATGCGCCTCGCCAACCGCCCGAGCGTGCAGATCGAGACGATCAACATGCCCGCGCCCCAATACCGCGCGCCCGAAGCGCCGGTCGCTCCGAACGTGCGCGAGGAGGCCCCCGCGCGACCGCCCACCGAGACCGAGCGGCTGCTCGCGGGCACCTGGGTCGCGAGGGTCGGACACGACGCGCCACGGCGCGCGTCGGCCGAGGCGTCGATGGTGCAGATCGGCGCTCTACGCCAAGGCCACGTCGACACCATCGAGCGCTGCGTGTGGCTCGAGCTCTACGAGAACCTGCGCGGCTTCGCTCATGAATGCGGGGTGATGAACGGAGAGCCGAGCGTGCTCGAGCAGACCGATCCCGTCACGGGGCGCTCCACGTCGCTCGGCGCGTCGCTGCGGTGGAGCCTCGACGGTCGCCGGCTCCGCCTCGAGTACGACGAGGACATGCGCGTCGGCGGAGTGACCTTCCGCGCCACCGAGCTCGAGCTCCCGACGGGCAGCCCGCCGTTCGAGGTCGTCCAGACCTTCCCCGAGCGCGAGGTCCCGGCGCAGCATCACCGCTTCGAGGTGTTCAGCGGGAGCTACCTCGGCGACACCGACGCGATCTGAGCCTCCGCGCATTAAACCTCTCCCGCCCGCGCGTTAAACGCGCCCTTAAACCGGCGCGGGAGCCCCCGGAACCATTGCACGCCGACTTGGCCGCTCGTAGGTAGAGCCGCGAGCTGCAGGAGGCGACGACCGGTCGCTGACCTCGCGGCTCCCGAGGAGTGGTCCATGAAGAGCCAGGCTGGGTTCGCTGTTCTCTACGTGTCGCTGTCCGCCACCCTCGTCGCGTGCGCGGAAGGCGACCCTCGTGGCGCCCCCGACTGCATGAGTGAGGGCACGTGCGTCGACGCGGCGCCCTGCCTCGAGGGCGTCTGTGATGAGTCGGACGCGGGCGTCGCGCCTCCCGACGCCGGCCCAGAGCCCTGCTGCGCGGACGGTGGCGAGAGCTCGCTCGACGGCGGCGTCCCTGCGCCGGACGGCGGGGACGACTGCGGGCCCGCGTGTGCGTGCGCGGCCCCGACCGGGTCTTGCAACTTCACCGCCCTCGCGATGGGCGCTGCGCATGGCTGCGGAGTCGACGGGAGCGGCTCGGTGCTCTGCTGGGGATCGAACCTGCAGGGCGCCACGGGGCCATCGCCTGCCCTCCACGATGGGCGAGTCGCCGTGGTGCCTGGCGTCGTCGACGCGGTGGAGGTCGCCGCAGGGTCGGTCCACACCTGTGCCCTGGAGCGCGACGGCGACGTCCTCTGCTGGGGCCGCAACCAGCACGGCGAGCTCGGACGCGGAGCTCCCTATGGGGATGAGCCGCGGCCGGAGGCGGCGCGCGTCGATCTCGCCGAGGCCATGGTGGGGATCACCGCCGACGGGTTCCGGACGTGCGCGTGGTCGACCGGGCCCGGGTGAGACGTCTACTGCTGGGGCGGCTCACCGTCTCGGATCTCGCCGCAGGCGATGGGCCTGCCGAACACCGCGCAGGCCTGCGTGGACGACGAGATGCTCTGCGTGCTGGACGACGATGGCATCACACGTTGCGTGGAGCACGCCTCCACCGGCGCGCCCGCCGTCGTGAGCGGGCTAACCCGCACGGTGGGCCTGGCCTGCGGGGGCACGAGTCGATGCGCGATCGACGACGAAGGCAGCGCCCGCTGCTGGGAGCGACGCGCCGCGCCCGCGCTGGACCGCGACCTCGCCGACGCCCGGAGCATCGCCCTGGACTGGCAGCGCTGTGTCGCTCGCGGCTCCGGCGTCGCCTACTGCCGCGGCCGGACGCATTCGCGGCTCGTCTCGGTGACCGAGCCCCTGAACCGCGTCTACACGGCCGGGACTGGCGCGATGGCGCTGAGCGAATCGGGTCGCGCCTACGCGTGGGGAGGCCCCATCACCCAACCCTCCTTCGCGGGGCGGCCCGTGACGGCAGACCTCCCGGTGGATCCGGGCCCCCGCGACGTAACCGCCGTCGTCGTCGGCGACGGCACCTGCGCCACCGACGCGGCCGGTGAGACCACGTGCTGGCGCGACTCCACCCCCGCTCCGCTCGGCGGCCCGCGACCCATGGAGCGCATCGAGCTCTTCGAGCGGGGGCATGGCTGCGGCGTGCACGCGGGCAACGCGCATTGCTGGGGAGAGAACCTCTTCGATCGGCTCGGCGACTCCACGCCCGGAACACGAGCGCCCACCCCGGTCACCCTGCCCGCGTCCGCCGGCTCGGTGGTCAGCGTCTCGGTCTCCCGCAGCTTCGCCTGCGCCCTGGACGACCTGGGCGCCGTCTACTGCTGGGGATCGGTCCCCTCCGTGGGCCCGACGGCGCCCCGAAGGGTAGTGGTCGAAGGCGTGGAACAGGTGGCGAGCACCGACGGCGTGATCTGCGTCCGCCGCACGGACGGCACCGCGCAGTGCTGGGGCACGGGCCCGATCGGCAACGGCTCGGCGGCGTCCAGGGATCCGGCCACCGTCAGCGGGTTGAGCGGCGTGGTGGACCTCGCCATCGGTTCCTCGCACGCCTGCGCCGTGCTCGACGACGGAAGCGCGCGGTGCTGGGGCCAGAGCTCCTGGGGCGCGCTGGGTGACGGAAGCCGCGCCGACCAGCGAGTCGAGGCGCTGACCCCCGTGCGCGTCCTGGGCATCACCGACGCCGTGAGCGTGGCGGCCGGCGGCGACACCACCTGCTTCCTTCGGCGCGGCGGTGCCGTCCTGTGCACGGGGCAGCGCCCAGGCGACGGCCACGGCCTCGCCCGCGGCGTCCCCGTGCCCGTACCCGGCCTGACCGACGTGGTGGAGCTGACCGCAGGCATCCGCGCGGTCTGCGCGAGGACGCGGCCCGGCGAGCTGCGCTGCTGGGGAGAGGTCGCCGCGTTCCGCACGCCCAGCGCCCCGTGTCTCGAAGCCCGGCGAGAGCTCGAGGAGGCCGAGGAGCTGCTGTGCGCGCCCTGACCGCGCTCGTCTGCCGGAGCCCCGGACGACGACATACCGGAGGAGTTCTTCGTGCAATGGCGCGAGGAGCTCGACGCCGCTGCACGACAATGCCGGCTCGGCCTTCGCGGCGGCGACGATCGATGTGTCGCGTGCGTCGTCGGCGGCCTGCTCGCGCTCAAGGGGGAGCCGGGGCGGTCGAGCCGGTTCCTGAGGTTGGCGGGGCGCCTACGCTGCCCGTCATGCGAGCTCGACTACGACATCGTCGACGCCATGGACGACTTGTCGGCGCGAGCTCGTGCGAGATTCTCGCGCCCGTGATCAGCTGCGTCGAGGCTGTGTACGAAGCCAAAGGACCGCGCGGACGGGCTCGGAGGGCGGGGACGCGGAGGAGACACGAACGAGCTCCTGCAGACCTCGTCGACCGGGCCGCTGCGAGAGCGGGGCGGTTCAGTCCGCGAGGCGACCGCGCACGAGCGCGGCCAGATCGAGGTCGTGATCGAGGAGGTCGCGCAGGAACGACGGGAAGTCGTGAGACACCCGACAGGCCGCGGGACCGTCCCCGTGTGGCGCGAACCACAGCTCGCTGGTGCGACCGGGGCGGGGGTCGCGGAGGAGCAGCACGCCGAGCTGTCGCAGCTCGCCGACGGGCAGCCCGTCGAAAGGCCCGCTCCATCGCTCCGGCGCGTCGCAGCCGTAGAGCCAGGCGTCCTCGCCGTCGTCCATCCCGTTCCGGGCCGCGAGGAAGTCGAGGTAGACCGCGTCGGGCGGGCACTCGAAGCGACGCAGGTGCTCGCGCAGGAGGTCGGAGAGCATCTCCCGCGACGGCGGCGGTCCCGCGCGCCAGCGCGCGTGGCGCCGGAGCGCGACGGCGAGCTCCACGAGCACCCGCTCCGGGATGAGCTCGCGGGCGAGCGCCTTCGAAGGCGCGGCTGCCTCGCCCCGAGCGGGGCGCTTCGTCAGGTCCTTGGGCTTGGCCGTCCAGGTCGCCGCGCGGACGCGCTCCTCGTCGGTCATCAGGCTCAGCGCCGCGCGCCGAACGTCGCCCTCGAAGCGCTCCAGCGCCGCGCGACAGTCCGGGACGGACGCGCTCACGAGCGAGCGCAGCTCACGCAGCTTGGCGAGGTCGAGCGGCACCACGCGAGCATGCGAGAGGGGCATCGCCGACGCAATCGGGACGTTCTGGTCGCCGGGTGTAGCAACTTCGCTCTAACCGGCGGGCGACGTACTCGAGCAACGATGCTCGTATACCGCGCGCGGGTGTTTGCGTAGCATGCGCGCAGGCATCGATGACGAAGAGCGAGGACGCGGGGCTCCCGTCGGGGCTGTACGACGAGATCATCAAGCGCTGCGCTAGAGGCCAGGGGACGCTCTTCGTCTCATCGTCATTCGGGGGCTCGCTCTGAACGCCGAACGAGTGTGCCGAACGCCGCGTGCTTCACGTAGGTTCGGGCAGCGGCAGCACTTCGACTTCATCTGCGTGATCTGCACGGATCAAGAAGGAGACGATCCTCCTCGAGCCAGCGAGAGAGAGCACGCCGCCGTACTCCCCGACCTTGGTGCCGTATGCCATCGCTCGGTTGGCGCGACTCTCCTTCATGACCCCGACGAAGTCGCTGGCCGGAACGTAGCGGCCCCTGGAGACGGCAAGGCCGGCAAGTTGGTCGTACCGAAAGGAGCACGTACGCGCAGACATCCCCTCCTGTTCGGTGGGCAGGTGCGTTCGGATGCGATCTGTCGGTATCCGCACTCTCACGGGTTCCTCGTCTTCGCCGAGCAGTAGGTCCAACTCGAGTAAGACGCCGTCGTACCGCAAAGCCAGGAACTCCGACTCACTACTCTTCTCAATCAGTTCGAACAGTTCCATCGGATCACCCCGTCCACGCCAGCGACGCTGGCATCAGGTAGTAGCCGCCGCCCCGCGGCCCCCACGGGGCGGCGCCTCCCTCGAGCATCAACGACGCGAGGCGCCACGCGAGCCAGGCGTCGATGTGGTCGTCGGTGAAGGTCGCGGGCGCGCCGGAGGGGAACCCGTGCTCGCGCTGCAGCCAGGCGACGATGTCCCGCCGCGCCGCCCTGACCTTGTCGGCCGAGCTCTTGCCGCCGGCCTTGTAGCGCGGCATCGGCCCCGGGCCGGGCCACCACGCGCCGAGCGCGACCGCGGGGTGGACCTCGACCAGCCACCGGCCCGCGCCGGGAGCGGGGTCTCCCACGCCATGCAGGCGCCACGGCGCCTTGGGCCCGCCCACCGGGAGCCCGAGCGCGGCCTGCGTCAGCAGGTTGTGAGGGCAGCCCGCCGCGTGCGCGACCCCGATCGCCTTGGCCTCGACGCGCCCCTCGGCGACCCACCCCGCGATGACTCGCTTCGCGACCTTGTCGACGGCGCGGCTGTAGAAGTGCGACGGCCCCGGGTCGAGCCCGAGCGGGGCGTCCCAGGCCATCAGGAGGTCGTCGTGCGCGGCGGCGAGCGACGCGACGCCGTCGACCACCTCCGCGGCGTCCCAGAAGCTGAAGCCGCGCCCGTCGAAGACGGCGGTCTGCTTGGTGGGAGCCGGGTCGATTCCGATGACGTGCATGCTGCTCCGCACAGTAGCTGACGCGGTTGTAGCAAGATTGCTAGAGCCTCCGGAGGCTCGATTCGAGCAACAATGCTCGTATACCGCGCGCGGGTGTTTGCGTAGCATGCGCGCAGGCATCGATGACGAAGAGCGAGGACGCGGGGCTCCCGTCGGGGCTGTACGACGAGATCATCACGCGCGCGCTCGAGCGCCGCTTGGAGACCGACGGGCTCGTGCATGAGCGCGTCTCCCTCAGCCCGGACACCGCGTCGGAGCCGCTC
>SHBB01000185.1 GCA_004213565.1 Sandaracinaceae bacterium | reverse complement strand
GCTCGGCCATCCGCTTCGTCCGCATCCGCCCCGGCTACGAGGACACGGCGGTGACCATCATCCGCCTCGGCGACATGCGCCGCGTGGATCCCGACGAGGTGCGCATCACCCGCGAAGGCGCCGTGGCGCGCATCCGCATCCCGCGCGCCGCGCTCCCGGAGATCGCGCCCCCCGCGCCGGCCCCCGTCGCGGAGACGGCCACCGTCGAAGAGACGACCGACGACGCGGCGGAGGCGGCCGAGGAGCCGCCCGCCGAGGCCGCGGTCGCCACCGAGACCGAGACCGAGACGGAGGAGGCCGCCGCGCCCCCGCTCGCGCTCACCCGACAGAGCGACGCGCAGCCGCTCCCGGTCGGCGACGGCCCGAGCACCACCGTCATCCTGCTCGTCCTCACGCTCCTGCTCGGCGGCGGCTACTTCGCCCTCCGCGCGGTGCAAAAGAAGATCGGCAAAGCCGGCCCGCGACGCGACATCGAGGTCATCGCCCAGAAGCGCATCGGCGGCAAGCACCAGCTGCTGGTCGTGCGCGCCCTCGGCGAGGACCACCTGCTCGCGGTCCACGCCGGCCGCACCGAGAAGATCGCCTCCATGCCCGCGCCCTCCGCGGGCGAGACCGGCGACGGCGAGAGCGAAGAGAACGACCTGCTCCCCTTCCTGCGCCTCGGCGCGGGGGAGGAGACGGACGCGCAGACCCTGCACCGCGCCGTCACCCGCAAGGCCGCCGCCCGCAAGAACGTCGAGGAGCGCCCGCGCTTCGGCGCGGAGCTGATGAAGCTCGTCGGCGACCGCGGTCGCTCGGACAGCGTGAGCCTCAGCGGCGGCGTCGCCGCGCCCAGCGAGGCGGTGGCCGGCCTGCTGCGCCTCCGCGAGAAGCTCGGTCGCTGAGATCTCCACGCCCTCCGCACAGAGCCCCCCTCGAGAGAACGTCATGAACACGCCGCGTCACACCGTCCGGGCCGCCCGCTTGAGCTTCGCGCTCGCGCTCGGGGTCACCGCGGCCGTGCTCTCGCCCGCGCTCCTCGCGCCGACCGTGGCGCTCGCGCAGGCGGACGACACCGCCGGCGCGGCGGCCGTCACCCCGCCCGGCAGCGTGACCGTCACCCTGCCAGACCTCGAGCAGCCCGACCAGATGGTCCCGGCGATCAAGATCCTGCTCCTGATGACGGTGCTGAGCCTCGCGCCCGCCGTCCTGATCTCCATGACGAGCTTCACGCGCATCGTCATCGTGCTGAGCTTCGTGCGGCAGGCGGTCGGCACCCAGAACGTGCCGCCCATGCAGGTCATCCTCTCGCTCTCGCTCCTGCTCACCGCGGTCGTCATGGCGCCCATCGCCCACCGCGTGCAGGTCGAGGCGCTCGATCCCTACGAGGCCGAGCAGATCGACGGCGACGAGGCCTGGGAGATCGGCTCCGACATCATGCGCGGCTTCCTCATCCGCCAGACGCGTGAAGACGACCTGCTGCTCTTCTACGAGCTCAGCCAGACCGACCGCCCCGCGGACCTGAGCGACGTGTCGCTCCACCTGCTGGTCCCCGCGTTCATGATCAGCGAGCTCCGCACCGGCTTCGAGATGGGCTTCCTGCTCTTCCTGCCCTTCGTGCTGGTCGACCTGATCACGGGCAGCGTGCTGACGTCGATGGGCATGGTGATGCTGCCGCCGACGATGGTCTCGACCCCGCTGAAGATCCTGCTGTTCGTCCTGGTGGACGGATGGGCTCTCCTCACCCGCTCCCTCGTGGCGTCCTTCGCATGACCCCCTCCATCGGGCTCGACTGGATCCGGGAGACGATGTGGACGGCCGTGGTCGCCGGCGCGCCGGTGATCCTGACCGTCGCCATCATCGGCCTCGCCCTCGCCATCCTCCAGGCGGCCACGCAGGTGAACGACGCCGCGGTGCCGTTCGCGGCCAAGGCCATCGGCGTGTTCGTCGCGCTGACGATGACCGGCGCCTGGATGCTCGGTCAGATGACCGACTTCGCACAGAGCGCGTTCGAGGCGATGGCGCACGTGACCGGAGGTTGACCGCGCGTCGGCGCGGACCGACCCTTCTGCCATGGGGGCAGACGAGTCACCCGACCGCGCGCTGAGGGTGGCCAGCGCCGCGCTCGGTACGGTCGCGGCCGCGGAGAGCGAGGTCGCGCTCTACCAGGGCGTGTGCGAGCTGCTCGTCCGCGAGTCGGGCTACGCGCTCGCGTGGGTCGGGAGCCGAGAGCCGGACGGCTCGGTCCGCCCCATGGCCTGGGCGGGGGAGGGCGCCTACGTGCGATCGGTCGCCGTCCGCTGGGACGAGGGCGCGCAGGCCGAGGGCCCGACGGGGCGCGCGATCCGGAGCGGGAGCACCCAGCGCGCGCTGATCAGCGACGCGGGGTACGCGCCCTGGCGAGAGGCCGCCCAGGCCGAGGGGTTCTCGGCCAGCTGCGCGCTGCCGCTCCGGCTCGGGGCGTCCATCATCGGATCCCTCAACGTCTATGCCACGCGAGAGGCGGCGTTCGACGACGCCGAGGTCGGCCGACTGGAGGAGCTGGCGAGCGTGCTGGGCCGCGGCGTCGAGCTGTTCCGCGGTCGCGCGGAGATCCAGACGGCGCGCGACCAGCTGCGCGCGCTCTACGACGCGAGCCCCGACCTGATCTTCTTGCACGGCCCGGACGGTCGGATCCTCGACGTGAACCAGCGCGTGCTGGACGCGTACGGGGTGACGCGCGAGCAGCTGCTTCACGGTCCCCCCGAGACCACGATGGCCGACGGCCACACCTTCGAGCAGGCCCTCGTGCACATCCGCCGCGCGCTCGCGGAGGGGAGCGAGGACTTCGAGTGGGAGGCCATGCGAGGGGACGGCACGACCTTCCCGGTCGAGGTCCGGCTCCGTCGCCTCCCCGGCGCGGCCGCGGCTTCCACGGGAGAGCCGGCGCTGGTCGCGATCGTGCGCGACCTGACGGAGCGCAAGCGCTACGAAGAGCAGCTCGTGGAGTCGAGCAAGATGGAGTCGCTCTCGCTCTTCGCGGGCGGCGTGGCGCACGACTTCAACAACTTCCTCTCCGCCGTGCTCGGAGCGGCGAGCGCGCTCCAGCCCCGGCTCCGAGACGAGGAGCAGCGGGCGCTGGTCGACGCCGTCGTCGAGGCGGCGCAGGGCGCGCGCGGCCTCACGCGGCAGCTCCTCGCGTTCGCGCGCGGCGGGGCGTCCGACCGCGGCCTCTTCGATCTCGGCCCACTCCTCGAGCAGGCGGTGCGCCTCGGCCTGGCCGGGAAAGGCGTCCGCGGGCAGGTGGACATCGCCCCGGACCTCTGGTCGATCGACGGAGATCGCGACCAGCTCGCGAGCGTGTTCCAGAACCTCCTCCTCAACGCGGCCCAGGCGATGCCGGAAGGCGGGACCGTCAGCCTGCGCGCCCAGAACGTGCGCGGCGAGGACGTGCATGGCTCGGGCGCGCCGGAGCTCGAGCCCGGGCCGCACGTGCAGGTCGACGTGCGAGACACGGGCCCGGGCATGAACGCCGAGACGCTGCGCCGGGCCTTCGACCCGTTCTACACGACGAAGCGCGGGGGCTCGGGCCTGGGCCTGCCCACCGCGCTCGCGATGGTCCGCCGCCACGAGGGCCGCCTGATCGTGGACAGCGCCCCCGGGGAGGGTACGCGGGTCCGCGTGTGGCTCCCGGCGCAAGCCGACGCGCGCCCCGAGCCCACGCGCTCCACGCCGCCGCCGGGCGAGCAGGCGTCCCTCCACGTGCTCCTGCTCGAGGACGAGCCCGCGCTGCAAGGCATCTTTCGGCGCATGCTCGAGCAGCTCGGTCATCACGTCAGCGTGGCCCCGGATGGGGACGCCGCACTGGCCCTGGCCGCGACCCTGAAAGGCGACGGTGCGCGCGTCGACGTCGCCATCCTGGACCTGACGGTGCGCGGGGGCCGCGGGGGCCGCGAGGTCCTGGACGAGCTGCGAGCGCTGCTCCCCGGGACGCGCGTGGTGGGCACCAGCGGGTACTCGGACGTGGACCCCGCCACCGTGCCCTTCGATGGGTTCCTGCCCAAGCCGTTCACGCTCGATCAGCTGAACCGCGTCCTCGAGAGTTGATCCACTTACCTCCCGTCGCCTGCCGTCCCCCGCGATTCCTGGGCTGCGTTGCTTCCTCGGTCACGTGCTGAGAGCACGCTCCTTCGTCGGGCCTTACCCAGAAAACGCGGGGAACGGCATGCTCGGTCCGGTATGCGGTTCAACTCTCTCGTGCCGCGCTGACGCGCGGCGCTTTGCCATGCTACACTCGTCTCCGCGCGCCTCGCGGAACGGAACGGATGTCGGACGAGTATCGGTCCCTGTTCGAGCTCGCCCCGGACGCGATCACCGTGGCCGGGCTGGATCGTCGCCACGTCGACTGCAACGAGGCCGCGTGTCTCCTGTTCGGCTACTCGCGCGAGGAGCTGCTCGGCACCCGCGTGGACGACCTGGTGGATCCCGACGCGCTGCCCGTCGACCCGGTCCGGCTGGAGCGCCTGATCGGGGGCAACGCGGTGTACAAGGTGCGGTCCCTGCGTCGCAAGGACGGCGGCACGTTCCTGGGCGAGGTGTCGAGCCGGCTACTCCCGGACGGCCGCGCGCTCGCCATCATCCGCGAGCTGGACACCGAGCGGCTCACGGCCGCCCACGACGAGGCGCTCGAGGCGCGGGTCAGCGTCGAGCGGCTCGAGTCGCTCGCGCGGCTCGCGGGCGGCGTCGCGCACGACTTCAACAACCTCTTCACCGTCGTCGCCGCCCAGGCCGAGCTCGCGCAGGGCGGCGTGGACGTGCCCGCGTCCCTCGACGCCATCCTCGAGGCGGTCGCGCGCGGCGCGGAGCTCAC
The DNA here is from genome assembly GCA_004213565.1 of Sandaracinaceae bacterium. GTDB lineage: Bacteria > Myxococcota_A > Polyangia > Polyangiales > Sandaracinaceae > JAVJQK01. The sequence goes on along the minus strand of SHBB01000185.1, from coordinate 10,217 downwards.
CGCCCAGCTGCTGACCTTCACGCGTCAGCGCGCCGAGGGCGCGGAGGCCCACGATCTCCACGCGCTCGTGCGGGAGAGCCTGCCGATGCTCCGGCGTGTGCTGGGGGAGACGGTGCCGATCGAGCTCGACCTGTCGGCCAGCGCGCCTCACGTGCGGGCGTCTCGACCCGCGTTCGAGCAGGTCCTCGGCATCCTGGCCAAGAACGCCAAAGACGCCTCGCCGCGTGGAGGGAGGGTGACGCTGGCCACGCGCGACGCGTCGGACGAGAGCGTGCTGGTCTCGATCCGCGACGACGGCCTGGGCATGAGCCCGGAGGTGCGCGCGCACGCCTTCGAGCCGTTCTTCACGACCAAGCCCAGGCCCCTCGGGCGCGGGCTCGGGCTGAGCATCGTGCTGGGGTTCGCGCGGCGGGCGGGCGGCAACGTCCGGCTCCTCAGCGAGGCGGGGGAGGGGACGACGGTGGAGCTGACGCTCCCGCGCACCGACGCGGCGCCCGCGAAGAGCGCGCCGCCCCGCCCCGCGCGCGAGGCGCCGCGAGCCGGCGGCCGCGTGCTCTTCGCGGAGGACGACGACGCGGTCCGTCGCACGACCGCGCGCATCCTCCGCATGGCCGGCTTCGAGGTCGTCGAGGCCAACTCCGGGCAGGACGCGCTCGATCGCTACCTCGAGGACGAGGCGTTCGACCTGCTGCTCACCGACGTGGTCATGCCGGGCATGGACGGCGTCGAGCTGGCGAAGACGTTGCTCCGCCGCCGGCCCGAGCTGCCCATCGTGCTGGTGAGCGGATACACCGCGGACCTGCTCGACCGCGCGTCCTTGCCCGCCCGCGTGCGCCTGGTCGGCAAGCCCTTCAGACCGGACGAGCTGCTCGGCGCGCTGAGTCAGGCGCTCGGCCAGGCCGCGCTCACTCTCTGACGTCGACCACCGCCTCGCGGATCACCTCGAGGCGCGCGTCCGAGACGCCGAACGCCTCGGCCAGCGCGCGGTGCGCCTCGCGCTCGCCGTCGTCCAGCGTCGCGTCGGCGTCCGCGAGCTGCCAGCTCAGGGCCAGCATCAGCTCGCGCAGCCCCGGCTGCGTCAGCTCCTCGGCGATCTCCGCGGGCGACAGCGGCACCCGCACCGCGCGCTCGAGGTGCTCCATCGCGTCCGGCGACAGCTCGCTGTGCGCGATGATGCGCATCAGCAGCTCGACCTCCTCGGGCACGATCTCGCGGTCGGCCTGCGCGAGGTAGATGCACGCGTGGATCGCGCCCCTGCGCTCCCGCTCGCGCACCGCGTCGGACGCGTCGTGGAAGAACGTCCGCAGCGCGCTGAGCCCGTCGGGCCCGAGCACCACGTTCGCCAGGACCGCGCCCAGCTCCTCCTCGTGCCCCATCAGCACGCCGCCGCGCGCGAGCGCGCCCACCCAGGTCGCCGTGGCTTCGATCGGATTGGAGGTCATCGCGCGCAGCTTATCGCGCCTGCCAGGCCACCGTCGAAAGGTACGGGAGGCTCGCCGCGTCGGAGACGATGCGCGCTCCGTCGGCGCTGACGGTGGCGGTGCCGAACGCGGCCAGCTCCGCCTCCTCGACCAGGGTCCCGTCCGGCAGCCGCGTCTCGAGGCCGCCGAGCACGAAGAGGTCGACCGTCGCCCCGGGCGCGAGGCCCGCGTCGTTCGGGAGCGAGAGCGCGGCCGGGCTCCCGAGCGGCCCCTCGGGTGTGAAGGCGTACGCGCCGAGCAGCGGCCGCCCGTCGGCGAAGCAGCCCCGGGCCTCCTCGGGGAGCGGGCCACCCGCGAGCGACTCGTAGCCGTCGAGCGTGGCCAGCGCGTCCGGCGCGAGCGTGAGCGTGACGTCGCCGTCGAAGCGCACCTCGCGCGGCGCCGCGGCGTCTCCGCGCGGCGGCGCCTCCGCCGGGGTGGTGGCGGTGAGCGCGAAGGGGGCGGGCAGATCCACGACCACGCCGTCGCCGGTCTCCGGCCCGTTCAAGGGAAAGGGACAGTAGAGCGCCGCGAGCGGCCGCCTCGGCGCGACCACCCGCATCGCGGCGCGGTTCAGGCAGCGGATCTCCTCGGGCACCACGATGGTGAACTCGCCGTCCGCGTCGGTCGACGGCGGGATGAGACACACCAGGCGGTCGTCGGGCGAGACCCGCGCGCAGAGCTGCGGGCGCGCTCCCTCGACCCCCTCGCCGTCCTCGAGGCGCGTCACGCGGCCCCGGATCGCCACCGTCCAGCGCGCCTCACAGCTCGGGTCCGGGGTCAGGTCCTCGCACGCGAGCGGGTCCGGCTCCGGATCGCACGCGCCGGCGTCCTCGGGCGCTCCATCGCGGGCGGCGTCGGGCTCGGAGGCGTCGATGGCGGAGCGACCCGCGTCGTCGGGGGGCGTCACCTCGTCGCAGCCAGCGGCCCCGAGCGCCAGGAGCGGGAAGAACGCGGCGGCGAGCTGTAACGGATGGCGCACGGGGGCATAGTAGTCGCCGCTCGGCGAACGGTTTCACCCAATGCACACACTTCCCCTCCGCTCCCTCCTCGCCTTCGCCCTCTGCGCGATGGGCCTGACCGCGGGCTGCACCTCGGAGCCGCCGACCGACGCGCCCGACGCGTTCGTCCCCATGGATCCCGACGCGGCCGCGCCCGTCGGCGACGCGGGCGCCGGGATGGGGAGCGACGCCGGCGCGCCCGACTCCGGCGTGGACGCGAGCCCGCCGCCCGCGATGTGCCCGCCGAGCGGGCCCTACGGACCCGACGCGGGCGACGTCGCACAGGAGCTGGTCCTGATGGACTGCGACGGGGTCGCGCACTCGCTGCATTCGCTCTGCGACCGCGAGGTCACCTGGATCTTCGAGCTCGCCGACTGGTGCCCCCCGTGCCGATCCTTCGCGCGCGACGACGCCAACCGCATCTACGATCGCTTCGTCGCGGAGCACGGCGATGCCTTCGCGGGCTGGATGATCGTCAGCGAGGACATGGGCTTCGACCCGGCCGACGCCGCCGACTGCGCCGCGATCCGCGAGCGCTACGGCATCCACATGCCCGTCCTCATCGACCCGACCGGCGCCTTCCAGGACCAGCTCGACGTCGCCTCCAACGAGGTGCACGTCGTGCTGACAGAGGGCGCGGTCATCGACTGGAAGGGCCACTACGCGGGTGATCGAGTCGAAGGCCGCATCGAGGGCGCCTTCGCGCGCTGAGCACGTTCAGCGCCGTCGCCGGCTGACCAGGAGCCCACCGAAGAGCAAGACGGGCACGATCCAGCCGCCGCCGCTCGAGTCCGTCGCCGCGCAGCTCGGGGTGGGCCGGGTGAAGCCGCCGCCGCCGCCGCCTCGCTCCGGGCAGTAGACGACGCCCGCGCCCGGATCCCGGCACGCGCCGGGGCAGTCCCAGGAGCCGTCCGCCTGACACCAGCAGTGGTGCAGCTCGCCCGTCGCGCAGCCCTCGTCGGTGAGCGCGAGGGCGCCGACGCAGATGCGACGATCGCCCGCGCCCGCGATGCCCGGGGCGACGCAGTGCGGCTCGCTCGGGCTCGGCACGCGCGCGCAGGGGTTCGGGTTCTCCACCGGGCAGAGCGGGCAGTAGGCGGTGGTGCAGACGTAGCGGTCGTCCCGCGTGGTGCTCCCCGCGCCGACGCCGCCGCAGGTCGCGTCGGTGCCGCGCCCGTACTCGCCGTCGAGCTTCAGGTCCCGGAAGGCGCGCGCCACGTTGCACGCGTCCTCGGACGTGTAGCCGTGCCGCCCGCTCCGCGCCCACGCGTCGGCCTGCTGCACGATCGCGTCCCGGAACTGCCGGAACCGCTCGGTGCTGGAGGCGCGGTTGTAGCCGAGGGTGAAGTACATGAGCTGCTCGCCGCGCTCGACCGGGGTGTCGTAGACCTCGAGCAGCCGGTAGAAGGGCACGCTCAGGAAGTACGTGTGGTCGTGCACGTCGTAGCCGGCGGCCACGGAGTTGTCCGCGGTGAGCCCGGCCGCGCGGTAGACGTCGTAGTCGGTCTGGTCACGGCGCCCGCGCGGGTAGGCGAAGTCCTGCCCGCGGTAGCCGGTCCGGCGGCGCCCCGTGATCCACGGGTCGCAGAAGATCCAGAACGCGTCCGCGGCCGCCTCCTTGATGGGGCCGGCCTCGGGGCGCTGGCTCCGCAACGTGTCGTGCAGCGCGTGGCCGTACTCGTGGCAGACCACGGCCGCCTCGCGCGCCGAGCTCGTGCCCAGGTACACGATGCCGTAGGAGTACCAGCCCGCGCTCGGCGAGGCGCTCATCGGCTCCATCATGAAGCGCACGCCGCCCGCGCCGACCTGCGAGATCGGTATGGAGGGGTGGGTCGACGCCCGCCAGCCGTCTTGACCCGAGCGCGCCCGCACGTTCTCGGCGATGCGCGCGCCCCAGCTCCAGACCTGTCGCTCCTCGGGCGTCAGGCCGGTCGGCGGCCCGCCCGCGCTCGATCCCGCGGCCACGCGGCGGTGCCCCGTCATGCCGTCGCGGTTGCTCCCGGGCAGCGGCGTCGGGGTGGGGCGGTGGATCTCCACCGTCGCCTCCTCGAGCGTGGACGACGACTCGAGCACCTCGAGCGTGCCGTCGTCGATCACCACGAGCGCGCGCAGCCCGTCGACCTGCCACGCGGCGCGGGGGCTCGCCGGGTCGAAGATCACGCGGGTCACCGCGCTGATCTCGCCCGCCTCGGACGCGGCCGCGCGGACCGCCTCCTCGTCCGCGTCGAACGACGGGGCGGCGTCCACGCCGACGAAGAGGCGCGCGTGCACGCTCACCACCACGCCCTCGGGATCCATCTCCAGGTCGAGCCCCGCGCGGTGGCCGGGCACTCCGTCGATGACCTGCGCGAACGAGACGACGGCCCACGCGTCGGGGGCGACTCGCACCTCGGTCTCGACCAGCTGCGACGCGGGCGCGCCGAAGGCCTCGGCGTGGCGCGCGAGGAAGTCCGCCGCTCGCTCGGACGGCGTGCTCCCGCTGGTCCCCGCGCGCAGGGTCACGTTGGCCGGCGCGCCGGTCTCGTCGCTGCGGGTGGTGTTCACCTCCGTCGCGCTCTCGCCGCGCAGGCCCTCGAGCGCCGCGTCGACCCCGGGGAGGTACGCGAGGCGGGCGGTGCACGCGAAGGTGCCGGCCCGGCTCACGCGGAGGCGCGTCAGGGCGTCCGGCGGCACCGAGAGCGTGGCCCCGAGCGGCTCGCCGGCGAAGTCCGCCGTGACGTCGCGCGCCCCGAGCCAGATCTCCATCGCGTCCTCGCCGCCGGCCACGCTCACCTCGGCCGTCGCGCCGACCCGCACCGTCTGCTCCATCAGGCAGTCCACAGGGAAGCCGTCGACGGTGACCGCGATCGCCTCTTCGTCGCGGATCGGGGGCCCCTCGGGGCTGGGGCAGCCCGCGAGCGTGGCGAAAAGGGACAACCAGAGAGCGCAACGGCGCATGCGGGGAGATACAGCGAAACCCATGCCGGGCCGCAGGATGGCATCGCAGGGCAGGTTTCGCTCCCCGAATGGGGACTTCAGACCTCAGCGTTGCGCCCCCGCGTCGCGGCAGGCCCTGCAGACCTGCCCCTTGCCTTTGCCCTTGCCCTTGCCCCTGCCCGCGGATCCCGTCCTGCCCGCGAGATCGAGGGCAGGGGCAAGTGGCGAGCCTCTCCCCAGGTGCGGGTGCCCGGGCCTTGGAGCGGCCGGATCGCATGAACGCGCCCCTGCCCGCGAAATCACGGGCAGGGGCAAGCGGCTGAGCCGTTCCGGGGGTGCGCCTGCTCCAACTGGCGGGCTCTGCTCGCACCCTCCCTCAGTAGCCTTCGGCCGCCATCGCTTCGTCGGCGAAGTCGTACGCCGCCGCCGCCTGGGCCGGCGCGCTGCGCGCTCCCGAGGCGCGCTCCTGGGCCTGCTCGAAGCGCTGGGCCCGCTGACGCAGCGCGCGGCCCTCCGCCTCCGGGGCCTCCTCGGCCGCGGCGGCCAGGACCGTGCGGGCCTGGGCGAGCTGCGCCGCCGCCTGCTGACCCTGACCGGCCCGCATCAGCTCCGCCGCGCGCCGCTGCGCCGTCGTGGCCTCGTGGTTGGCGACCATCGCCGCGACCGCGGGGGCCTGGCTCCGGGCCGCCGCGCCGGCGTCGCGGGTGACGTGGTAGCGCAAGAGCGTCTCCTGGGTCTGCGTCCCGCGCTCTCCGGGCTGCGCGTAGACCAGGCGCGCCTGGGCGAGCGGCCGGCTGCCCTCGCGCTGCGTGTCGAGCTGCGCCCGGAAGAGCACCTCGCGGTGCTGGCCCGCGTAGACCTGGCCGAGCGGGAGCCGCAGCCGCCCGTTCTCGACCACCGCGCCCGTCGTCGCGCCCTCGAGGATGCGCACGCCCGGGGCCGGGATGATCTCGATGTAGGCGTTCACGGCCACGCTGCGCGAGAGCAGGCTCATCTCCTCCTGGAGGATGCTCGCCATCTGCTGCGGCTGCGCCAGGTGGTAGAGCCGGCCCGAGCTGCGCACGACCATCGCGCTGAGGGTCGTCTGGTCGTAGCTGAGCCCCACGCCGATGCCGGTGATCTGGGTGCCGAACTCGGTCGCGCCCGCGGCCAGGTTGCTCAGCGAGTGCGGGTCCGAGGGCCCGATGTTGGCGTGGCCGTCGCTGATCAAGAACACGCGCCGCACGGGGTGACTGCCGGGCGCCTGGCCCATGCGGGAGATGCCCGCCTGCATGCCGCCGTAGAGGTTGGTGCCGCCGGCCGCGTAGAGCTGGTTCACCCGCTGCATCAGCTGCCCGCGCGTGGCCGCGCTCACCACGGTGGGCGGCGCGAACTCGGTGACCTGGTTGCTGAAGCCGTAGATGGAGACGATGTCCCCGTCGGCCATGCTCTCGAGGAGGCTCGCGGCGGCCATGCGCGCGTTGTGGATCTTGTCGCCCGCCATCGAGCCCGAGGTGTCGACCACGAGCGAGACCGCCATCGGCGCGCGGGCGCGTCGGGCCGGCGTCTGATCGGGCGCGTCGATCCACACCCCGACGAACGTCTGGCCGTCCGCGCCGACCCGGATCCGGGTCTGCACCGGCGAGCCATCGATCCACGTCTGCTGCGCCAGCGCCGGGCTCGCGCTCAGCGCGATCGCCCCCATCAAGATGCCCATCATTCCTCGTCGCATTCGTCCGACCTCCCGTGTGGAGGAGCGAGACGGATGGCGCCGAGCGACGATCTAAAAATCGGCGGCATCGCGCGTGCAGAGGCTGCCCGGCACGCATGCAGGCGTACCTCGCCAGCCTCCTCCCGTTCCTCCCCTTCGCGCTCCTCGTCTTCCTGCGAGTGAGCGTGATGCTCGTGGCGTTGCCGGCCCCCTTCGGCAGCGGCTCGCCCGTGCAGGTGCGGGTCGGCCTCTCGCTCCTCATCGCGCTGGCCATCTGCACGCCGCACTGGGGGACGGCCCCCCACATCGAGCTGGAGCCGGTCCCGCTGTCGGTCGCTGCGCTCGGGGAATTCCTGGTCGGGGCCGTCATCGGTCTGACGGTCCGCGTCACGCTAGCGGCGGCCGACGTGGCCGGGAACCTCGCCGGGCTGAGCATGGGCCAGGGCTTCGCCCAGACCGTCGACCCGATGTACGGCGAGCAGACGATGCCCACCGGGCGGCTGGTCGGGGCGCTTTCCGTCCTGATCTACTTCGCCCTGCAGGGTCATCACGTGACCCTCCAGGCCGTCGCGTGGTCGATCACGCACGCGCCGGTCGGCGACGCGCTCACCCACGCGGTGCATCCGGGCACGGTGGACATCGGCGCGGGGCTGCTGGCACAGGGCTTGCGGATAGCGTCCCCCATCGTGGGCACGATGTTCATCGTTCAGCTCGGAATGGGCCTCGTCGCGAGGTCGGCGCCGCGCGTTCAGATCTTCGCGCTCACCTTCGCCGTCACCTCCGCCGTGGGCGCCGCCGTGCTCTACGCGTCGCTCCCCGCCGTCGTCACCGCGCTGACCGCCCACCTGGGCGAGCTCCCCGCGGCCCTCCGCGCAGCGCTGGGAGGCGGCTGATGGCCGACGTCGACAAAGACAGCAAGACAGAGGAAGCGACCCCAAAAAAGCTCGAGCAGCTGCGCGAGCAAGGGCAGGTCGCCAAGAGCGCCGACGTCGCGGGCGCGGCCACCGTCGTCTCCACCGTCGCCATCCTCGCGGTGATGGGGGGCGGCTTCGCCGACGCGGTCACGCGCTTCACCGAGCGCATCTTCCGCCTGCGCGACGTGCACCGCCCCTTCGAGGCGCTCGAGACGCTCGGGCAGATCGGGGTCGAGATCGTCGGCCCCATCGCGGGCGCGGCCGCGGTGGCCGCCATCGTCGCGACGGTGGTGCAGACCAAGGGCCTGTTCGCGCTCGCCTCGCTCCAGCCGAAGCCCGAGCGCATGAACCCGATCGAGGGCCTCAAGAAGGTCCTGCCCGGCCCGCAGATGCTGGTCGAGCTCGGCAAGAGCCTGCTCAAGGTCGGCCTCGTCGGCATCCTCGTCTGGCGCGTCATCGACGACGGCCTGCCGCGCTTCGTCGTGCTGCCCATGGCCGAGACCGAGGCGGGCGCGGCCGAGGTCGGCGCCATCGCGGCCAAGCTGGTCCTCTGGGGCGTCGCCGCCCTGACCGTGCTCGCCGCGCTCGACTACGTCATCACCTGGCGCCGCTTCGCCAAGCAGAACCGCATGGCGAAGCACGAGGTGAAGGAAGAGCACAAGCAGAGCGAAGGCGACCCTCACATCAAGGGCAAGCGCCGCCAGAAGCAGCGCGAGCTCGCGAACCAGCGCTCGGTGCAGGCGGTCGAGGACGCCACCTGCCTGGTCACCAACCCGACGCACATCGCGGTCGCCATCCGCTACGAGCCCGACCAGGGCGACGCGGCGCCGATCATGCTCGGCTCCGGGGTCGAGGAGGTCGCGCTCCGCATGCGCGCCGAGGCCCGCAAGAAGGGCATCCCGATCGTCGAGAACAAGCCCCTCGCCCGCGCGCTCCGCGCCACCGGCAAGCCCGGCCGCCCCATCCCGGTCGAGCTCTACGAGATCGCGGCCAAGGTCATCGCCCACGTCATGGGCATCCGAGGCGGGAAATGAGCGCCGCGACGAGCGCCAAGAGCGCGGGCATGTTCCCGGCGCGGTTCGCCACCGTGGTGCCGGTCCTGTTGGTCGGGATCGTGCTGCTGATGGTCGTGCCGCTGCCGGCCCTGATGCTCGACTTCATGCTCGCGAGCTCGATCGCGCTGAGCGTGGCCCTGCTCCTGATCGCCATCAACCTCGAGAAGCCGCTCGATCTGTCGAGCTTCCCGACCATCCTGCTCTTCGGCACCCTGCTCCGCCTCGCGCTGAACGTCGCCTCGACGCGGCTGATCCTCCTCGAGGGCGCGAGCGGCACCGACGCGGCGGGCGAGGTGATCCGCTCGTTCGGCGAGTTCATCGTCGGCGGCAACTACCTCGTCGGCGGCACGGTCTTCGTGCTGCTCGTCATCATCAACTTCGTCGTCATCACCAAGGGCGCGGGGCGCGTGGCCGAGGTCAGCGCGCGCTTCACCCTCGACGCGATGCCCGGCAAGCAGATGTCGATCGACGCCGACCTCGCGTCCGGCGCGATGACCCAGGACCAGGCCCGCGCGCGCCGCAAAGAGGTCGAGCAGGAGAGCGACTTCTTCGGCTCCATGGACGGCGCGAGCAAGTTCGTGCGCGGCGACGCCATCGCCGGCCTGCTGATGACCGGCATCAACATCGTCGTCGGCTTCATCGTCGGCGTGATGCAGAACGACCTGAGCGCGGTGGACGCCGCGTCGACCTACACCATCCTCACCGTCGGCGACGGGCTGGCCTCGCAGATCCCCGCGCTGCTCGTCTCGACCGCGGCCGGCGTGGTCGTCACCCGCGCCTCCACCGGGGTCGCGCTCTCGCCCACCCTGGTCAAGCAGCTCGGCGGCTCGCAGAAGGCGCTCTACGGCTCGGCCGCGGTGCTCGGCGGCGTGGGGCTCTTGCCCGGCATGCCGGTCCTCCCCTTCTTCGCGCTCGCGGGCGCGATGGCGTGGGCGGGCCGGAGCGCGGGCCAGGCGGCGGAGGCCATCGAGACCGCGCCCGAGGGCGGCGAGGACGCGGCGAGCGGCGCGCCGACCGAGCGCGACAAGCTCGAGCAGGCGCTGCCGGTCGAGCTGCTCGAGCTCGAGGTGGGCTACGACCTCGTCGGCCTCGTGGACAGCGCCCAGGGCGGGGAGCTGGTCGAGCGCATCGGCGCCATCCGGCGAAACCTCGCGAGCGAGCTCGGCGTGATCGTCCCGAGC
>SHBB01000184.1 GCA_004213565.1 Sandaracinaceae bacterium | reverse complement strand
GCGTCGGTGGCCGCAGCGTCGGTGGCCGCTGTGTCGGTGGCCGCAGCGTGGGTAGCTGCAGCGTCGGTGGTCGCAGTGTCGGTGGCCGCAGTGTCGGTGGCCGCAGCGTCAGTGGCGCCGACGTCCGCCGACGCCGTGTCCTGGCCAGTCGGAGCCTCGGCCTGCGCCGTGCTTCGGGCACCGGCCCCGGCGGGCGTCTTCGCGGGCGGCGGCACGCTCTGCGCCTTGTGGGTCTCGAGCGCGGCGGCGATGGCCTTCCACGAAGACGGGCGGCGAACGGAGTAGACGCCGCCCGACAGCGACGCTGGCTTCTGCGCCTTCTTCTTGGGCGGCGGCGGGACGGGCGGCTTCGCCTTGGCCTTGGGCGGAGCCGGCGGCTCCGGCGCGGCGGGCTTCTCGGGCTCGGTCTCCTCCGCGGCGGGCTCGGGCGGCGGCTCGCTCCGCAGCTTCGCGATCGGCCCGTCTTCGGTCATCACCGCCATACCGATGAGCGTGGGCTTCCGGATGGGCGCCTTCTTCCTTGGACCGGCCGCGTCCTTCGCGTCTTTTTCCGCCATCGACCTTTGATCTTGCCGGTTCTCGCGCTCCACTGCGAGCGAAATACGGGACCGCGAGGGCGCGTACACGCCGTCGGAGAATCGCCATGCAAGCCCTCGTCTACGATCGCTACGGCCCGCCCGAGGTGCTCGCGCGCCGCGACATGCCCATCCCCGCGCCGGCCGAGGACGAGGTTCGGGTCGAGGTCCACGCCGCAGCGCTGAACTCGTGGGACTGGGACCTGCTGGTCGGCAGCCCCCTCATCCGGCTGTTCGGCCCGCTCCGCCCGCCTCACCCGATCCTCGGTTGCGACCTGGCGGGCCGCGTCGTCGAGGTCGGCGCCCGCGTCCAGCGGCTCAAGGTCGGCGACGAGGTCTTCGGCGACAACTCCGGTGGGCGCTGGGGAGCCCTCGCGGAGTACGCCTGTGCCAGAGAAGACATGTTGGCGGTCAAGCCCCGCGAGATCTCCTTCGCCGTCGCGGCGGCGTTGCCTCAGGCCGGCGTGCTCGCGCTCCAGGGCCTGAGGCTCCGCGGCGGGATCGAGTCAGGTCATCGCGTGCTCATCGAGGGCGCAGGCGGGGGCGTCGGCACGATGGCGCTGCAGATGGCCAAGGCGCGCGGCGCATACGTCGCCTGCGTCGACCGGGCCGAGAAGCGCGACCGTCTGCTCGCGCTCGGCGCCGACCAGGTCTTCGACTACGAGCGCGAGGACTACACGCGGGACCGCGAGGGCTTCGATCTCGTGCTGGACGTCGTCGGCCGCCGCTCCCTCTTCGCCCACCGTCGCGCGCTTCGCGACGGCGGCGTCTACGTCATGGCGGGCGGCACCATCCCGCGCCTGCTCCAGCACGCCTCGCTCGGGCCGGTCCTCTCGCTCTTCGGGAGCAAGAAGCTGCGGATCCTCGTCCACAGACCGAACGTCGCCGACCTCGAAGAGCTCGCCGCGCGCGTGGTCTCGGGCGAGCTGCGCCCCGTGATCGATCGTGAGTGCGCGCTCGACGCGCTCCCGGAGGGCTTTCGCGACCTCGGCGCGGGTCGCGTGCTCGGCAAGGTCGTCGCCTCCTTACGCTGACTGCCTCACGCGCCCGATGCGCCCGACCAGGAAGTCGACCACTCGCTCGAACGGCTTCACTCCGAACTCGGCGGCCACGCTCGGTCGCAGGTTCGAGTTGGCGTTCACATCGTAGAAGACCCGTCGCCCGTCCGGCGTCTCGAGGTACTCCACGCCGCCCACGTCGATGCCGCCCGCGTCCAGGATGCGCCGGCCCGCCTCGACCGCCTCGGGGGGCACGTCGTGCAGCGGGTAGAACTCCACCGGTGCGCTCTCGAGCGCGGGCACCTCGCACACCCCGTCGCCTCCGTCCTCCGGGTTGCAGACCGGAGATGGGCAGAGGTTGAAGCGGCCGTGCGTCACGACCCGCATCGGGTAGAGCAGCTCGCCCCCGAGGAACTCCATCCGAACGATGCCCTGCGCCGGATCGTGCTCGAGATACTCCTGGAGCAGGAACAGGTTGTCCGGCGCCCAGACTCCGTCGTGCTTCAGCGCGTCGCGCAGCGCGTCCGGCCCGTCGACCACCTGGATGCGCGCCCCGCTCCCGCCGAGGTCCGGCTTGAGCAGGCGCGGCCACGACTCCGTCCGCGCGATCGCCGCCTCCACGTCGTTGAACACGACGGAGCGCGGGTGGTCGATCTCGAGCTCCCGGCAGAGCGCCACCTGGGCCGCCTTGGACAGCTCGAGGGCGAACGCGTCCGCGTCGTTGATCACGTCGCAGCCCAGCCGGGCCAGGTGACGCATGAACGCCATCGCGTGCGGCACCGCGCGCTCGTGCCCGCGCACATACGCGCTCGGGCTCGCCTGGTTGAAGACCACCCGGGCCGGCGCGGCGTCGTCGGAGCCATACGCGGCCCTCTTCAGGTCCACGGGGACGAAGTCCACCCCCCGCGCTTCGAGCGCGGCGAACAGCGGCTCCTGCCAGGACGGATGCTCGAACAGAACGGCCAGGTCGTGCATGGTCGCGAAGCATGGCGCGAAACCCCGCCGCGGGCCCGAGGGAGCTGCAGAAGTGACCGCGGGGCGCACATGCTGGGGATGACAGACCGAACGATGTCTCAGCGCGCCCTCCGAGTCGCCGCGACCGCCGCGCTCTCGTGCGCCCTGCTCTCCGTCGCCGGCTGCGCCGGAAGCGTCGGCTACACCGCGACCGTCAGCGCCCCTGCTCCGCAGCTGGTGGAGGTCAAGCCGGGGGTGTGGGTCGTCGCCGACTACGACCAGCCCGTGTTCTACGCGAACGACGTCTACTGGCGGTACGACAACGGCGTCTGGTACCGCTCGAGCTACCTCGGCGGATGGACCGCGGTCAGCGTGGACGTCGTACCGAGGCCCGTCGTCGTCATCGACCGCCCCGCGCGCTACCGACGTTACCGCGCGCGGTCCGGCGTGCGCGTTCGACGCGTCCCGCCGGGTCACGTCCGCGTCCGCGCGCGGCCCCCGGCCAGACGCGCTCAGCCGCAGCGCCGGATCGAGCGACGCCGTGACCGCCAGGACCGCCGGATCGAGCGCCGCCGCGACCGCCAGGACCGCAGGATCGAGCGCCGCCGCGGCCGGCGCGACGTCGTGGTTCGCCCGCGCTGAGACGTCCCACCCGAGGAGCGCGCAGCGCACGTGCTGCGCCTTCATCGCACGACTTGCGGGCCTCTCGTGCCCCGCGCGCGCTCCCTCCCGATCGTCGGCCCGTGGGCGCGTCCCTTGCAGCGCGCGAGCATGGGCGACGCCGCGCGCGTCGTCAGAAGGAGTCCTCATGCTGGTTCGAGACGTGATGAGCGAGTCGCCCGTGGTCGTGCACGCCCGAGCGCGCCTGAGCGAGGCGGCCGAGCTGCTGGCCGGGCACACCGTGCGCCACCTCCCCGTCGTCGAAGCCGGCGCGCTGGTGGGCATGCTCAGCGACCGCGACCTCCGCAGCGTCATGAGCCCTCGCCTCATCGACGAGGCGTCTCTCGACGAGCTGCGCTCCCGCTACGACGCGCCCGTCTCGGAGGTCATGTCGCCCGACGTGACCACCGTGCACCCGGAGACCGACCTGAGCGAGTCCATCGACCGGATGCTCGACCTGAAGGTCGGCGCGCTCCCCGTCGTCGACCCCGGCACGGGCGAGCTGCAGGGCATCGTCAGCTACGTCGACCTCCTCCGCGCGCTCCGCGAGAAGGCCTGATCGTCGTCAGTCCACGGCGCGCGCGAGCCGCTGCAGCGTAGAACCGAGCTCCGCGACGGGCAGCTCGTCCTCGAGCGCGTCGACCATCACGACATCGGCGACCTCGTCCATCGCGCGCTCCTCGCCGAGCTCCCAGTCCAGCAGCAGCCAGCCGAGACCCTCGAGCGTCGACGCCTCGCACGCGGCGACGTCTCGCGCGACGAAGCGCACCACCGCGCCCGCTCTCGTCGGCCTGGCCGAGAACCCCCAGCGGTCGAAGTCGACCCATCGCCTCTCCCCCGCGTACCGGATCTGCGCCCGCCGCCGCCGCCACCTCTTGGCCGGCTTGGCGGCGAGGAACACCCAGCCGGGCACGTCCGGCGCGCCGGCGACCACCTCTCGATTGCGCCGCAGCCGGTCCCGGTCACCCGCTGCCCCCAACGCGAAGAACAACACCTCCCCCGCCTCGTCGAAGGGTCCGACCTCCCAGCGCACCCCAGGTCCGAGCCGCGCCAAGCCCGCCTCCACCTCCGCGACGAGGGGCGCGAGGTCGTCAGCGCCGTACGCCGAGCGCAGCTGCTCTGCCTTCGCGGCGAACCACCGCCAGAACACCATCGCTGCCTGGTCCGCGGAGCTCACGTCGTCCTTTGGCGGTTCAACGAACTCATAGCGGGGCATCTGCCAAGGGGGTGACTCAGCGTCGGCTTGTCTATCTCCGGAGCGGTCAGAGTTCCAGGGGCACCCACTCCACGGAGAGGGCGATCGGCTGACCGTCTGCGTACGCGAGAAATGCTTCCAGCACCTGGGCTCGTGTCACTCGTGGGCGAGCCTCGTAGTGCGCGTCGAGGCTGCCCTCCTGTCTTTCGAGATCGAAAGAGTCATCGCCCTGTGCGTAGCATTGGACGAAGCCCACCTTCCCTCGGGACAGGATGGCGAAGCGGTGTCCGGCTACATTGAGCTCGCGAATGGCGGTCTCGATCTCCTGGCGGGTCGGCGATGGGATCTCCTGGCCGTCGGCCATGGAGAGCAGGAGCTCTCTCTCTCTTGCGTCCTTCATGCTCAGACCTCTCACGGGACGGCTGGACCATAGAGCCTTCAGCGCCAGCGCTCAGTAGTAGAAGCCCACGATGCCGCGGTGCCCGATCCGAAGGATGTCGAACCAATCCTCCATCTCTCGGAGCGCATCGTCGACGAGTTCGTCTGTGGACGCGGGGAGCCGGGTCAGAGCTGGGGCGAGCTCGTCCCACTCCACGTAGCCCACGAATGGGTAGTCCGGAGCGGGCGGTATCGCCACGGGAGCGCCTCGGTACACCACGCGCTGGAGCCGGAACTCGGGGGACACGCCATCGGCGTCCATCGCCAGATCGACCCGCTCCAGCAGGTAGGCTGAAGCCGGCGCGAGGGTGGTGTTCGACAGCCTTCGGCCCAAGGCTGCACACAGCTCCTCGAGAGCGTGGACGGCCGCCACGGGATCTTGAGGAACCGAGCCACTCACGATGGCACGAGCATCCGGTCCCAGCCCCCCGATGAGTGTAGGGCTACTGCTGCCGACGAGCCGTCGGAGCGCAGCGACGTCGACGCCGAAGGCCTGGACGGTCCTCGACATCAGCCCTCGAAGACCCACTCGGGCATGTAGCCGGAGGTCACCCCGATCTTGAGGCCCCGCCTAAGACCCAGTCCCGCCACGCCGCACGCGGCGAGCGAGAGGAGCGAGTCGCAACCTCGGGAGGGAGCGCCGCGTCCGTAGTATGCCTTGTGAGCCTCGAGCACATCGACGAGGGCCGCGTCGAACGCGCCTTGGTCGCCAGCCGCGATGGGGGTGAGGGCGCGGGCCACCGCGCGGTAGGGCTCCGCCATCTTCGGCGGCATGATCGTCAGGGCGTCGACTTCGCTCTGCGCGAGGGCACGTTCGGCGAGGACGACCCAGGCCGGGTCCTCGGTCCAGAACGCCTTCAGAGCATCGACCAGCGTGTAGCGGAACTCGTCGCCGACGCCCTGAGCTTCTCTCAGCCTTTCCGTGGAGAAGGCCAAGTGGCCGTCTAGCTGACTTGTACGGCCTAAGGACATTCCGAGGAAGAAGCTGTCTAGCCAAAGGGCCTCGTTCGCATTGGTGGCATCACCTGCGGGACCCACGTATCGGCGGCCGTCCAACGTGAACTCGAAGTCTTGCCTGGCGACACCGGCCGAGAAGAGTGCGGAGGCGCAGTCGAAGGCGGCGCCAAGGAACCGGAGGGCTATCGGACGCTCATCCAGGCTGTAGGCCCAGCAGGCGTCGCCAAATAGCGTCCCGTAGCTGCGCCCTAGCATCGCCGGCTTGGTTGCTGCTCGCTGCGGAAGGCGTGTCTCCAGCAGCGTCAGAGAGTCGTCGAGCTCGTCGATTGTAAAGTTGCTTTCGAAAGTGTGTGCTTCGACATGGGTCTTGGGCATTGTGCCTCACCAGATTCCCTTCTGGCTCGGACACTACCGCTAGCACTAGTCCCACTGATACTCGACCGGCCGCTCAGAGTTGTCGAGCGTTCGAACCGTGGTTCCGGGGAGTCTCTTCAAGAACAGTCGCCAGTGCACATACGCAAATATGTCGGCGTTCCAGGAGCACCCGCGCCACGTCTCATCTATCGAGAGGAGGCGGCCGTCCTCCAGCATGAATCCCACACTGCTTCCAGACGAACTGACTGGAAACACAAACGATGTGCCGGCGATCTTGTCCACATAGAACGAGGCGTGGGCGGGGTCCATGCGCTTGAGCGGTTCGTGGACGCCGAATCGCACGCGACTGATCAGCGGGGGGCTGGAGGAACTGCGTACGGTTAGGGAGAGACCTGAGAACGAGGAGAGGAACTCCTCGGCTGCAGCGTGTAGCACGAAACCGAGCGTCTCCTCTTCGCTGGGCAACTCAGCCTGTCGTTGAGGCGACCACCCTTCATTCTCCAGAAGCTGAAGGATGTGAGGGTACTTGGCGCGAAGGAGTTGTTCGTGCCCTGATTCATTCGGAGTCATGGGTTTCTCCTTGCTGTTGGAGTGGGGTTCGTTCTCCGGCGGCTGTATCTGGGGGAACCTCATCAGGAAGGCCACCTGCAGTCCGGATGCGGTTGTCCGGGCGCTGCGCTATGTCGTGGCAGTTTGCACACGCGTTTACATGCTGAATAGTGCCGTCTCGTTCGAAAGAGTAGCCCCCCTGGGTGGTCACGACTTCGGGTCTCTCCCGACCAGCCGCGGCGGCGTCGTCGACGAGGATTCCAGCTGCGCGCGGCATGCCGCATCGGCCTGGCCTCGTAGTGCTGGAGAGGCTCTCAGCGTCGGAAGGGCGAGCGATTCGTGAACTGGCCGGCTCGGGCCCGCTGCTGGCCACGACCATTCGGCCGGTTTCAGGATCATACGCGGGCTCGTACACGCGTCCCGGTTCGGCGCTGCCCTCAGGAACCCGGTCCGTAGCTGGGTTCGCCCTGTCGAATTCGGCCAGCTCTTCAGCTGCCGCGTTTCGTTCTGCTCTGGCCTGCTCATGGTCCTGTAGCGCTCGCGCACGTTCGCTGTCGCTGGCTGTTGGATCTCTTTGCGTTTCGCCGACTCGGCGTCCCGTACGTCCCGCTTCCATCGCCGCCTCTCTCTCCCTCGCTCTCAGCGGCGCCCTCTGCGCATCCCGGTCCGCCATCGATTGCACTCGGCGAGCTCGCTCAGCCGCCTGCTCTTCCACGTGGCGGCGAGTTCGTTCGTGCATGATGCGAGCTGCATCTTCAGGGGTGCGTCCTGCGCCGATGTTGTCGTCGATCACGGGACGGGGACCGTCGTGGGCCCGCGGGGGAGAGGGAACCTCCGCACCCGTGGGATCCGGAGTCCCCGCGCTATCGCCGCCGTCCTCTCGCTCGGAAACCTGCTGGCCGCCTCCGCCGCCGCAGCCGGATTTCGAGTTGGGGTTCAGTCCGCGCAGGTCCACGCGGCCGAGCGGGTCGGAGGCGTAGGCGTAGACGTTCATCCCGCCTTGCTCGCCGATGCGGTCGACCTGGAGGTAGCGGCCGAGCCAGGGGGAGTAGTAGCGGAAGCGGTTGTAGTGGAGGCCGAGCTCGGGGTCCCACCAGTGGCCGGGGAAGCGGAGGGGCTGGTAGAAGTCGTGGCCCTTCAGGACGTGGGCGGTGCCGTAGGGCTCGACGTAGGCTTCCCAGACGGTGTCGCCGGCGTCGTCGACGACCTTCTCGGGGCAGCCGCGCTGGTCGGTGAAGAGGTAGTAGCGCTGGCCTGAGGCGGGGTCGGCGTCCTCGCTCTCGTAGTCGACGAAGAGCAAGGGGACCATCGCGAAGGCGTCGGGGTAGACGTAGACGCGGAGGCGGCCGTCGGGGAGGGTCTCGGCGGCGAGGCGGTCGGTGTCCCAGTGGTAGGTGTGGGTCTGGCCGGCGACGGTCTTGCGGATGCGGCGGCCGATGGCGTCGTAGTCGGCGCTCCACCAGTCGTGGCCGTTCCAGCGGACGGCGATGAGCTGGTCGCGGGCGTCGTACTTGTACTCGAGGCGGTGTCCGTCGGGGGTGGTCTGGACGCTGACGTGCTGACGGAGGCCGTACTCGAGCTGGTGTCCGTCGGCCCAGCGGAGCTGGTTGAGGTGGCCAACGGTGCCTTCGTTCAGGCCGGGCTTGTGGGTGAGGCTGCCGCTCTTGGTGTAGCGGTAGGCGTCCTGCGCCCCGTTCGGGTGGGTGGTGCCGACGAGGCGATGGGCCTGGTCGTGGTGGTGCTGGGTGACGCCCTTGTCGGTGTCGATGACGCGCTGGAGGTCGCCCTCTCCGGAGTACAGATACTTGCGGGCCCACGCGCGGTCGGGGGCGTCGGTGGCGTAGGCGACCTTGGAGAGGCACCAGCCACGCGGGCTGTACTGAGCGGTCTCGCTCCAGCCGTTGGCGAGGTCGCGGGTGAAGACGCCGCGGCCGTGTCGGCGGATGCGATGGGTGGCGCCGCTTGGGTCGACGATGACGACCGTGCCGTCGTCGAGCGCGTGGTACTCGGTGTCGAAGCGGCCGAGGGTGGTGGTGCGCGCGAGATGCGCGCCGACGAAGCGGTGGCGGACGCCTTTGCCATCGCGCTCGTCCCGGGTGCGGCGGCGCCAGGCGTCGTGAGCGAATTCGACGGTGTGCTGGTGGGTGGCGGCGCGGGTGACCCAGCCCTGCTCATCGTAGTCGAAGGTGTGGGTGTCGCCGCTGAAGAGCTCGCGGCGGATGAGGCGGCCGTGGCCGTCGTACTCGAGCTCGAGGAGCTGGCGGCCGTTGCCGTCGTATTTGGCGACGAGGTTGTCGGAGCCGTCGTACTCGTAGCGATCGTGGACGGTGGCGTTGCGGCCGATGGACGCGATGCGGTCCTTGAGGTCGTACGAATAGTGGACGCGGTTGCCGGCCGGGTCGATGACCTCGCTCAGCTCGGCCGTGTTGGTGTACTCGTACTCGGTGACGTGGCCGAGCGGATCGGTGGCGCGCCAGGGGAGGTCCCAGGAGCGGGTCTCGAGCTTGTAGTCGGAGCCGTCGAAGTCGCGGAGACGGCGGACCTTCCCGCGGTGGGTGTAGCCGTAGCGCCGCTTGCTCCCGTCTTCGAGGACCTCGCGGGTGAGGAGGCCGGCCTGGTCGCGGACCTCCTCGACGCGGCCTCGCTGGGGCGACTCGCTGGTGGTGAGCGCGTCGCGCACCGACGGCGGGAGCTCCGGGAGCTCGTACTGGTCCGGCAGGCCGAAGTCGAGGTCCCAGAGGTCGCCGTACTCCCACTCGATGGCGATGCCGGGGACGCGGTGGGCGTCCGGATCGGGCGGGCTCGGGCCCTCCGGGAGCGGGACGACGATGCCGTTCGGGAGGCGCTTCGCGATCTGTGCGCCGGCCGCGTCGCGGAGGTACTCGGTGCGCCGACCCTCGGGGTCGACCTCCGCCACGAGCTCGCTGCCCGGGCCGCGCTCGTAGAGGGTCACGCCGCCGTAGGGGTCGGTGACGCTGAGCAGGTTCTGCGCGTCGTCGTACTCGTAGAGCCAGTCGGCGCCGTTCGCGTCGATGACCGTGGTCTGGCGCGCGCCCAGGTCGTACTTCATCTGGACCGAGAGCAAGCCGTCTTCGCCATGGGAGGCGATGCAGCGGTTGCTCCGGTCGTACTCGAAGTGGAAGCGGTAGCCGCCCTCGTCCACGCGCTCGGTCAGGCGGTGCGCGGCGTCGTAGCCACACCCGAAGCGCTGCTTGTAGACGTCGATGCCCTCCACCAGCCGCTGGTGCGCGTCGTAGCGGTACTTGATGAGCGGGAGCGGGTCCTCCCCCGTGCGGCGGAGCTGCAGCTCGGTGATCTGCCCGTGCTCGCCGTAGACGAACCAGAGGCAGCGGTGCTCGTCGATCCACGCGGCCTGGAGGCGCCGCCGCTCGTAGGCCAGCCGTAGGCTTCCGCCCTCCTTGCGCAGCTCCGCGAGGGGCCAGGCGCGTCGATCGACCGAGGGGCGGAACACGCGCGTGGGCTGCGCGTGCCTCGAGACGTGGTACTCGCCCGCGCTCTCGCGCCGGAGGGAGTAGCCGCCGCTCGCCGCCGCGTCGCCGTCGTGGTCGAGGAACGGGAACTGGATCTCCCCGCCCTCGGCGTTGAAATAGGTCAGGCCGTCGACGTCGAAGCAGAGCCAGTGGTCGAAGCTGTGCCGGAAGCCGCGGCCTATGCCCTGCGCGAGCCCCGCCCAGGTGTGGTTGTAGTTTCGGCGGAACTGGAAGGCGACCGGACCGGGGACGGTCAGGTCCTTCTTGCTGAAGACGTTCTCGCCCGTGATGACGTCGACGGGATCGCCGACCCAGCGAGGTCCGCCGGGCACACCGCAGGCGTGTCTGTGGGGGCCGTGCTCCACGTACCGTCAGCTTTCCGTGCTCAGCACTCACACGCGCCGAAGCGGTTGCGGCGCGGGTTCTCGGGATCGCTGTCGGCGTCGTCGTGGTGCTGATTGCGGCGACGCTGGCTGTGCGCATCCATCAGGTCCTTGAGGACCGGGATCACGAGGTCCGACGGCGGGACGGGCAGCCCGCCGATGAGCACGTTGGGGATGCCGAAGGTGATGGCGCCCATGACCGCGGGTGGGATGCCCGGATCGGCGCCGACCGTCGCCTTGATCGCGTCCCGGGCGACATCTGCTGCGGCCTGGATCGCGGCCGCCGCGGCGCCGATGGCGTTCCCCGTGGCGGCCGCGGAGCCGACGGCGATCGCGCCGCCCACCGCGCCCATCACCGCCGCGGCGCTCTGGAACTTCAGGATGGCCGCGAGGATGGGGTTGCAGTGGATGGTCAGGTCTCCCATGCGGGCGGCGCGTCCGCCGCCGATGAAGACGCTGCTGGAGCCGGTGACGATCAGGAACGCGGGCATGAGGCTGCCGCAGGTGACGGCCATGCCGATGTCGCCCGCGCGCGCGGCGGGGATCCCGCCCACGGTCACGGTGACCGCGCCCGAGAGCATGATGTTGCCGAGGCTCGGAAGCGGCACCGGCGGAGCTGGAGGGACGAGGCTCGGCGGGTGGCTGTGGGC
This sequence comes from Sandaracinaceae bacterium, assembly GCA_004213565.1. Classification (GTDB taxonomy): domain Bacteria; phylum Myxococcota_A; class Polyangia; order Polyangiales; family Sandaracinaceae; genus JAVJQK01. The sequence continues at coordinate 3,895 of SHBB01000184.1, read as the reverse complement.
GTGTGGCATGCCTACGTGCAAGTCGAAGAGACAGGCCGCGGGCAGCTCCATCGCCTGCGCGAACGGCGAGAGCAGGACCGCGAGGCCGTGATCGAGCGCGTCCTCGAGGATCGACGGCAGCCCAAGGATTCCTCCGGCGACCTGGAACACGTAGGCGGTCCAGTTCACCGATCCGTCTTCGTCGAACGGGAACTGGACGAACGGGTCGACGTGCTGGTTGACCAGGTCGCCCATGACGTCGGCCGGCATGAAGCCCGTCACGGGCATGGCGTGCCGGTTGCCCAGCATGACCTGACCCATGTGGGTGTCGCCCGCTGCCACCTCGAGGTCTCCTTGGAACGTGTTGACCGTCGACGGGGCGGCCGGCGCCTCGGCGGCTGAGCTCGGCGCGGGGCCGTCGGCGGGGGAGGGCATGCGTCGGACGCCGGGCGGCGTCGGTCGGGTGTTCGGCGGCATCAGTGCGCTCCTCCCTGCTGCTCTCTGTTCAGCTCCGCGACGGCCAGCCGCTGTGCCCACGCGCGCTCGTGGTCGCTCCAGCCCTGCTGCCGGGCGAGCTCGACCATGCGCTCGAGGATCGCCGCCTCCCGGAAGCCGTAGGGGTGCTCTCCGATGAGCTCGAGCGCCTTCTCCCAGATGTGCACGGCCTCGTGGGTCCGGTTCTGCGCGAGCCGAGCCACGCCGATCTGCTCGACGCAGTCGCAGATGCCGTACGGGTTGTTGAGGCTCCCGGCGACCCGCGCCGCCGCGTCCCAGGCTGCCTCCGCCTGCTGGTACTCGCCGAGCTCCTGACACGCTCCCCCGAGACCCATCAGACAGTTCAACATCACCGGCTTGGACTCGACCTTCGTCGCGACCTCCGCGCCCTTCGCGTAGCGCTCCCGCGCCTCCTTCAGCTGCCCCGCGCGTCGGTGCACGTCCCCCGCTCCGGAGAGGCTGAGCGCGACCAGCCCCTCCTCACCCAGCTCGCCGAAGAGGTTGGCGAGCAGGCCGTACTTCTCGAGCGCCTGGGGATGGCGCTGGTGCGCGAAGTCGAGCGCCGCGAGCTGGAGCATCGCGGTCCCGCGGGCCTTCGGCGTGAGCGCCGGGTTGCCCGCGTCGAAGGCGAGCCCCTCCTCACAGGCCTTCGGGCTGAAGTCCACCGTGTACGCGACGGTGGCTTCGCGCGGCTCGCGGCGCAGCCTCGGCTCGAGGTACGGCGCGTCTCGCGAGTCGCGCAGCATCACCCGTGTGAAGCGTGTCCAGGGCTCGAGCCCTCTCGATGGCAAGAGGTCCCAGACGATGCGCTCGTAGAGCGCGGGGTCTTGAAGCTTCATCGGCAAGAGCGACAGCACGAGCGGTTGATCCGGCTCGAGGAGCGACGCGCGCCACCAGGTGAGCAGCGCGCGAATACGCTCCGCGGCAGGGCGGCGAAAGTCCGTGCAGCCGTCCGGGGGCGCGGGCACGCGCGGAAGGCCACGAGGCTCGCGCTCTGCGTTGACCACCTCGCGACGGGTGCTCATCAGGTCGAGCATCACGTCGACGTACGCGCGCTCCGTGCGGGCCTCGTGCAGGAACGTCAGGAAGTGCACGTCGGGGTCCGCCTGATCCATACCGTGAAGGCACTGCGCGACCAGCGGCGCGTCGCCCTCCTCGTAGGCGAGCACCATCGCGAAGTGCTCGCGTTGCTGCTGCGCGAACCAGCCGATCGCGCCGTTCATCTCTTCGACCAGGCCGCGCATGTCAGTTGATCTTGACCATCGTGCCGTTGATCTTGGCGATCGCGTCGGCGGCGATCTCCACCATCGGGCCGGTCTGCTTCACGCCCGAGGCGCTCCACTCGCCCATGGATGCGCCGCCGCTCACCTTGACCTGCGTCGAGCCGCTGGCGGTGATGTTCCCGTCGGACTTGAGCTCCACGGTCGAGTCGCCGGACGAGAGCGTGATGCCCTCGTCGGCGATGAGGGTGATCTTGCCCGCCTCCATCTTCAGCGAGCACCCCGGCGCCTGCAGCTCGATCTTGGAGTCGGACGAGATGAAGACGTGTCCGTCCATGAAGAGCGTCTCGGAGTCGTTCTGGCGGAGCTGGTAGTGCCCCGTCACCTTCGTCTGCCGGTTGCCCTTCACCGCGAGGAAGTCGTCGGCGCCGCAGTCCACCGACCGGTCCTGCTTGTGTGTCTGGGACGTCTTCTTGGTGACCGTCAGCGTGCGGTTGCCGTCGATGGTGATCTGCTCGTCACCCGCGACCCCCAGCTCCCGGTTCCCGCCCACCTTCTCCTTGTCGTTCCCGTCGATGGTGGTCTCGCGGTTCTGGTGGATGGTGTTCGTCTCGTCCTTGTCGACCGTCTTCTTGCGCTCGCCGTGCACGGTCATCGTCTGGTTCTTGCCCACGGTCTCGGTCTGGTTCACGTCGACCGAGTTGGACTGGCAGTTCTTAACGTGGGTCGAGTGGTCGTGCTCGACCTCCTCGTTGTAGTCCTTCTCCGCGTGTACGTAGATGAACTCGTTGCCGGCCGCGTCCTCGAAGCGCATCTCGTTGAAGCCGTCGCTGTTGGGCGAGGACTTCGTGCGGATGAGGCTCTGGGTCTTCTTCGCGTCCAGCTCGACGCCGACGCGGTTGGTGCCGTGGTAGACGCAGCCGGTCACCAGCGGGCGGTCGGGGTTGCCGCCGAGGAAGCTGACCACGACCTCCATGTCGATGCGCGGCAGGAAGAACGTGCCGAAGCCCGGCCCGGCCCAGTTGTGGGCCACCCGCATCCAGCAGCTCGAGCGCTCGTGTCGCGCGGGGTGGTCGCGGTCCCAGTGGAAGCGGACCTTCACCCGGCCGTGCTCGTCGGTGTGGATCTCTTCGCCCTCCGGGCCGACCACGATGGCCGTCTCCGGCCCGTGCATCACCGGGCGAGGCGTCGTGCGCGGCGGGCGATACGGCCGCGAGATCGGCGTCATCTGGGCGCTGTTGCTCCACGTGCCCGACTGGCCCTCGGTCGCCGAGCCGCTCGAGGTCACGGCCACGAGCAGATAACGCGTGTCCAGCTCTCCCACGGGCGCGCCGATCACCTCGAGCGTCTTGCCGGGCTGCGCGCTGATCACCGTCGTGCTCATCGACCAGTCCTGGCGGTCGAGGTCGAGCCGCTCCGCGCGCAGGCCCGCCTGCAGCGACGCCGTGTTGCCGCCGTACTGGCTCCCGTTCCAGTCGTGGACGATGAGCGCGTCGGTGTGGTCGTAGATCTCGACCGGCGGCTCGTCCCTCGAGCGCCCGGTCTTGTCGCCCATCACGTCGAGCGTCGGGTTCGACCAGTCGTAGTCACGCACCATCACGTCGCTCGCGCCGACCACTTCGCGGTGATCGATCTCGAACGCGGTCTCGTCGTCGGGCGCCTGATCTGGGTCTGGGTAGAAGTGGACCTGCCCGTCGTCGTCGGCGCGCGCCATCGGGAGGTTCTGCGTGGAGTCGGCGAGGACCAGCACCTCGCGGTCGCCCTCGTAGTCGAAGTAGAAGAAGATCCCCTCCTCCTCCGCGAGGCGCGAGATGAAGGCGAGGGAGCTCTCCTGGAGCTGGACGATGTACTCGCGGCGCTCGTAGGTGCGCTGGAGGTTGGCGACGTCGACCGCGCGCTGGAGCGGCGTCAGGTACTTCTCGTACGTGACCTTGATCGCGTCCACCACGGACACGTCCTGGTGAATCGCGTTGTTCACGCCCATGCCGAGCAGCGCCGCCGGAGGGGAGACGTGGAGCGTGATGATCGTCTCCTCGTCGTGGTCTTCCTCGACCCGCGCGTGGAGCACGATGCCCTTGAAGTCACGAACGCGCTCGCCGCGCTGCGCCTGCAGTCGGACCTCCGCTCGCAGCAGCTCCCGCGCCTCCGGGTGCTCCGCGTACCGCGCCTCGATCACCGCGCTCGGTACCGAGTTGAGCGCC
>SHBB01000183.1 GCA_004213565.1 Sandaracinaceae bacterium | reverse complement strand
GGAGCAGCGACCACCGAGGAGACAGACGCCCACGTCCCCGGGGCAGTCCGCGTTGGAGTCACAAGCGCTGCCGAAAGCAGCGTCGCCAGGGGGAGTCCACTCACAGCGGCCGGTGCCTGCGTTGCAGGTGAAGGGGGTGCCTTCACGCTGAACGGTGACGAGCTGCTCCGAGCGGTTCAGGCCCCAGTCCAGGTTGCACTGCAGGTCGGACACGCAGGCCTCGATGCAGACGTTCTCGCTCACGTCGCAGGTGTAGCCGTCCGGGCAGCCACCGTTGGTGGCGGGGTCGAAGACACAGTTCGCGCGGCAGATGCCGGGGTTCGTCTCGCTCGTCCGCTCGCTGATGTCCAGGCTACGGACACTGATGCCGACAGCACCGAATGCGTCGGATCCGCCGAGCGTGGTCGAGCAGGTCGCACACTCACCACACATGTCGGTCATGGTGTTGCATGCGTTGGAACACTGTCCGCCAGGCGCGAAACCGATCGGCACGGTCGAGTCACCACCTGCCTCGTACTCGCCTTCCTGTCCAGGCACCGGATCGGTGCCCATCGGGATACCGAAGAGGTTGCCGAGCGTGGCGGGGCCCGCGGACATCGGGAGCATCGTGAGCTCCTCGAAGCAGTTGAGCCCCGTGACACAACGGGTGCCGCCCAGGCACGTTGCGCCGATTCGGCCAGGTGTGGGGGGCGTCGTGCACCCCATCATCATCATGCCGCCATCGCCCGCATCCACGGGATCCACCCCCGTGTCGGGATCCATGTCTCCGTCCAGGAAGATGCTCCCGTCGCCAGTGTCGACGGGGCCGTCGTCACAACCAGTGGCCACGCCGCCGATCAGCAGCGCCGCCATAATCGAATGAAAGACCAACCGCTCGTTCATCTCGCTCCTCCGCGCCAACGCGCCCACCCCGCGGGTGAGGCGGTCTCGCCTACGAGCGCCGAGGCAGTGGCCCCAGCGCGAAAACGCGCGGACGCTACCCGTCCGCCCGTACAGTGTCAAGGTCAGCAGACCCGCGCCGATACACCGAAGACACCATGTCTTCAGTCCGCCGGAACGCGCCCCTCGCCGTGAGCGCACCACCTACGCTCACAGCGCGTGGAAGACATGCAGCGGTCGCGCCACGCTTGCGTTCGGCGTTCTTCGGCTCGATATGCGGCTGAAGCCCCTCCGAAACCGCGCGGGCCCGGACAGCCCCGTCAGGGGGGCGTAAGAATCTGAACGCCTACTCGACGGGGTCTCGGTGCTCCGACAGGAGGCGCTCAAGCGCTTCCGTGTAGTCAGAGCGTGTGAGGACGCCCTTCTCGATCAGAGCTAGGAGCAACGCCTCATGTCGCTGCTCGATGGTCGCCCGCCGCTCCAGGCGGTGAATGGGCGCGGTATCGGTGCTCGGCAGCTCGCTCAGGGGGGCGAGGAGCCGCCTCGTATTCTCAGTCGGGATCTCGCTTCCCGGAGCGTTTGGCGTGCGTTCCGGGTACACCCTCGCCAGCGCCGCACGAACGCCGCTGACGGTGGCGACGAGAGCCTGAACCGTAAGGCCTGTGGCGGCCTCGACCTCGGAACGCGCCGCCTGGCTCAAGGGATTGGCGAAGGCCACGCGAAGACGTCCAGCAATAGGACGGGCGAGCGGCAACGCCAGGTGAGTCCGGGCGATTGTCGCGCTCATCGCCGCGACAACACGCTCGTCCAGAACAGCGGGGCGGTCGACGTCGACGACCACGGTCCCGGATGCTCGGGCCAGCACCTCCGCGAGCACATCCTCGACAACGACCCCGGCGTCCGCAAGCGCGACCACAGGGTCTTTTCCTGCTCGCTCGGCCGCGGCGAGTACCGAGCGGATCTGATCCGGCGGCGCTGCTACCCCCTCCTGCAGCAACAGCCTCTCCAGATCCACTCGGCCCCCTCGTTCTGTTTCTCGAGCGGTCAATCGCGGCAGATCCTACCAGGAGTCGACCGCGTGCATAGGGCCGGGACTGGGATCGTCCCTACCTGTTACCTGCAGCCCAGCGCCATGGTCCCCGATCGGCCCATCGTGCAGGTCAACGCGCTGCACACCCCTCTATCGACGTTGGTCCCGCAGTCGGCTACGGGATGCGTCGAGAATGGACCGCGGGGGAACGTAGTGCAGAAGCCGGAGGAGCTATCGCATCTGGCCCTGGGCTGCACCGATACCCCTCCAGAGCAGTCGTAGTCCCAGAGAACGCCGCCCCCAACGCACAAGCCCCACGAGTTTGGACAGCCTGGGGAGCCGCCTGCGTTGACGCACGCGGATCCTCCAGAGCCGCAGTAGCCCACAGTTTGGTAGTCGGCGCCGGGGTGAATCAGCGCGCTTCGGGCCCCCGACGAGTCCACGCAATCGAAAGCGTCGCTTCGACTCGTCCAACCATCGGGGCAGGTACAGGCCGCAATCGTCGAGCCGGCCTGACCATATCCGTCTCGGTCGACATCCTCGTAGCAAGTGACCTTGTTGGTTCCGTCCTCGTCGACGGTTCCATTGCAGTTGTTGTCGATCCCGTCGCACATGAAGGCGCCCTCCATGTTCCCCGGCGACCGAGCGGCCGTCGAGTCGTCGCAGTCGCCCCCGACGAGCACCCAGCCCGCCGCGGGCGAGCAGCGACGCAACGTCATCGACGAGTCGCCATACCCGTCTCCGTCCATGTCGCGGTAGTAGAGGGTGGCGTTGGTCATGCCGGGATCGCCCATCGCGATGTCGGGGTCGTTGTCGTCAGTGAGACCGTCGCAGTCTTCGTCCCCACCGCCCGTACAGGTCTCGGTTCCCGGGTTGACGTTCGAGCAGGGAGGGTACGCCCCTCCCGCGCAAGTCCTCGTCGTGGTCGTGCAGACCCCGACGTCGGTCGTGCCACATGTGCTCGTTTCACCGTCGGTGCACGCACAGCCCTCGTCCACATCTCCATCGCAGTCGTCGTCCTCCGACTCAACTGCGCATGAGGTGGGAGCGTGTGGGTGGATGCTCATGCGGGTGTCATCGCAGTCGTCGTTCGTGAGGACCCAGCCGGCCGCTGCCGAGCAGCGACGCGACGGCATGCCGGGATCGCCATAGCCATCGCCGTCGGCGTCTCGGTAGTAGATACTGGCGCCGGTCAGGGAGACATCGCCGGTCGCGATGTCGGGGTCGCCGTCGTTTCGTACCCCATCGCAATCCTCATCGCCGGAGTCACAGGTCTCCGGCACGGGATCGATGAAGCCCATGCAGGCCTGCCAGCGCCCGGCGACGCAGGTGTTCGTGCCCCGCATGCAGTTCCCCACGTCCGAGCGCCCCGGGCACGGGCGCGTCATGCCGTTCGTGCAGTCGCAGCCCTCGTCGACCGTGCCATCGCAGTCGTCGTCCACGGTGCCGTCGCAGAGCTCGGCCGCGCGGTCGTGGGTCGTGGCGACGGTGTCGTCGCAGTCGCCTGCCTGCAGCACGTAGCCGGCGCGCGGGCTGCAGCGGTTCTCGCTCGCCCCGGGGTCGCCGTAGCCGTCGGCGTCGGCGTCGCGATAGTAGACGATGGCGCCGGTCACGCTGGGCGAGCCGCTCGCGATGTCGGGGTCCGCGTCGTCGGTCAGTCCGTCGCAGTCGCGGTCGCCGCCGCCGCACCTCTCGAGCTGGGGGTCCTGGAAGGTGCAGGTCGGCCACATGCCGCCACTGCACGTGACGGTCATCGTCGAGCAGGCGCCGACGTCCGTGGTCCCGCAGGTCTGGGGGGACCCGTTGGTGCAATCACAGGTGTCCGGAGGCGCGGGGTCGTCGGCGAGCCCACTGCAGTCGTCGTCGATGCCGTTGCAGATCTCGGCGTTCCCGGGGTTCACGGACGCGCGGGTGTCGTCGCAGTCGCCACTCATCAGCGTGAACCCGGGTGGCGCCGAACACGCCGTCACGGTGGTCGAGACGACGCCGAAGCCGTCGCCGTCGATGTCCTGGTAGAAGATGAAGTCGGGGTCCTCGTCGATCATCCCGTCGCAGTCGTCGTCGACGCCGTTGCAGCCGTCGAGGGTGATGCCCGGGTTCACGTCCGCGGCGCCGTCGTCGCAGTCGCGGCCGCGGTTCTCGGTGCCGTCCGGACGGGTGTTGAAGCAGGCGTCGTCGACGAAGCCGTCATCGTCGGCGTCGCCGTCCTCGAGGCCCGGGGTCTCGCTGCGGATCGTCGCGGGCTCGCAGTCCTCGTCGACGCCCATCGCGTCGCAGACCTCCTGCGCGGTGGAGTAGACCATTCCGTTGGTGTCGTCGCAGTCGTTGCCGCCGCAGGCGATGCGCGCGTCGCCGTCGCCGTCGGCGTCGCCGCCGTCATTGCACTCGTCGAGGGTGCAGCGGTCGGCCGCCTCGTCGCAGATCTCGGTCGCCTCGTCGCAGGGCGGGGCGCCCGGCGCGCAGCCGTTGGGGCCAGCCTCGGCGGAGCCGGGGAGGCAGCGCTCGGTGCCGTTGCAGTAGTCGCCGTCGTCGCAGCCGCGGTCGGACTCGCACTGCGGGCCCGTGTCGGCCGGAGGAGGCGTCTCGCCGTCCATCGTCACGCGGCCGTCCGGCTCGTCGACTCCGCCGTCGGGGGACACTCCGTCCCCACAGGCCACCCAGGTCAGCGCCAGCAGTGCTGGCAGCGCCACTCTTCGAAGATCGGTCATCGTCCCTCCAACACTCCTCGAGAAAGTCGAGAAGCGCCCCTGCATCGGCGCGGTTCACCCGTGGTTGCGTCTTTTTTTTTGACGCCCCACCCCGCGGCCGGAGCCGACCATGGCAGACCTCGGCCGGGGTGACAACCCGGCATGCGAGGTTAGAGAACGGCGTAGCGGGCGATGGCGGCCGGCGGGGCGTCGAGGAGGACGGTGCGGGTGTTGACGCCGCGGCTGAGGCCGACGGTGAGGTGCTGGCGCTGGCTCGCCCCGGATCGCTCGAAGTCGGCGGCCAGATCGCGCTGGAGCTCCCACATCGGGATCGGGCGGCCGGCCATGCGCGTGATGTTCTGGGCGAGGTGGTAGGACAGATATCCGCCTGCGGAGAACTCGTCGGCCACGTAGCTCACCTGGTCCTCGGCCGAGGCGTAGAAACCGACGCTGTCGGGGAGGCGCGCCAGATCACGCTGGAATCCGCCGGAGTAGCAGGAGTCGAGGGCGACGAAGTCGCGGCCCGCGCCCCGGGCCAGGAGCGCGGTAAGCTCGTCGTCGGTCATGGCGCCGTCGGCGAGGAGGAGGGTCTCGTCGGTTCCGTCGAGCTCGTCCCCGTCCTGGTCGGGCACCTGGTTGCCGTGGCCGCTGAAGAAGAAGACGACGGTGTCGCCCGCCCCGGCCATGCGAGAGAAGCGGTCGATGGCGGCCGTGACCTGGCCGCGCGTGGCGGCGCGATCGGTGAGCACGGCGGTGTGCTCGACCTGCATCAGCCCGGCGTTGAGGAAGGCCCGCTGCATGCGCCGCGCGTCGTCGGCGCAGAACGGGAGGTCGCTGGCGGAGGGGTAGTCGGTGATGCCGACGAAGACGCCGAACAGGCGAAGCGCTCCGGTCGGACGGGTCGCTTCGGGCGCCGGCTGGATGGGCTGAGTTGGCTGCGCGGGAGCGGCCGGTTCGAGGGGCGCCACGGGCGCGGGGGCCACGGGTGCGGCGGCTCCCGGAAGGGTCGTCGGGACGCGAATGGCCGGGGTGACGCCCGGCATGAGGGTGATGCTGACCCCGCCGGCGTGTCGCTCGACGCGCGGCATCGGGATGTCCTGAGCGCCCGCGCTGGCGGTCGCCGCCGTGAGCCCGATCCCGAGCGCCAACGCCACCAACCTCCGCATCCGCGCCATACACACCTCCGGGGATCGGAGGGTGCGCGCACCGTGCCAGGCGGCTGGTCGGGCGGATCGGGATTGGAACGATGCTGCTGAGAACGGATGTTCTCAGTCCAGGCAGCGAGGCAGCGAGGGGGACGAGCCCTAAAGGATTCGAACCTTTGACCTTCGGCTCCGGAGGCCGACGCTCTATCCAGCTGAGCTAAGGGCCCTCTGTTGGGAGGCGTGTGTTACTCCACCCGGGCACGGTGAGCAACCCCCATGACGCGGACGGCCGCGAGTCCTATGGTTCCGGCATGAGCGAGACTTCCAACGTCAGCGAAGACATCCCGATCTCGGTCACCCAGCGGGCGATCGAGATGGGCAAGCAGAAGCTCGAGGAGGCCGGCGGCGGTCACCTCGGGATCCGCGTCGGCGTGAAGGGAGGCGGCTGCTCGGGCCTGCTCTATCACTTCGAGTTCGCGGACGACGTGCGCGAGAAGCGCGATCTGGTGGCGAAGGTGGACGGGCTGACCTTGCTCGTGGACAAGCGCAGCCTGAAGTACCTGGCCGGCTCGATCCTCGACTGGAACGACAGCCTCGTGGAGTACGGCTTCCGCTGGAAGAACCCGAACGCCGAGAAGGACTGCGGCTGCGGGACGTCGTTCACGCCCAAGGCCTGAGGAAGCCAGGGTGCTCGAGGCAGCCTGAGCCGCCTGGCCTCGGCGCCGCGCCCCCTTGACCCGCAGATGGGGAGTTGTATACGGGACCTCGCCGGTCCGGGTTGGACGTGGGGCCCGTCGGGCTCTATACAGGACCATACCGGTACCGTATCGGCGAAGGCCCCGAAATGCTTCGAATCTCCCGCATCGCAGACTATGGCGTCGTGCTCGGCACGCGGCTGGCTGCGCTCGAGCCGCGCGCGCTGAGGAGCGCGACGGATCTGGCGGGCGACACGGGCATCCCGCAGCCCACCGTGAGCAAGATCCTCAAGGTGCTCGGCCGCGCCGGGCTGGTCGACAGCGAGCGCGGCGCGCACGGCGGCTACCGGCTCGCGCGAGACGCGGACCAGACGTCGGTGGCCGAGATCATCGCGGCCATCGAAGGGCCCATCGGGGTCACGGAGTGCGGGATCGAAGAAGATCACGCCGACTGTTCTCTCAGCAGCCAGTGCGACGTGCGCGGCAACTGGCAGCTCATCAATCAGGCCATCCTCTCGGCGCTGGAGGGCATCTCCCTCGCCGAGATGACGCGGCCCGCGGCCCCCGTGCTCGTCAGCCTGGGTCGCAAGCGAACGGACGGACGTCCGGAGGTCATGGAGCCATGAGCAGCACCGAATCCCTGAGCAGCCCCGAGCCCCTCACGAGCACGGAGCAGATCGATCAGATCCTCGACAGGAAGTACGAGGCCGGCTTCGTCACGGACATCGAGCAGGAGTTCGCGCCGCCCGGTCTGAACGAGGACACCATCCGGCTCATCTCCGCCAAGAAGGAGGAGCCCGAGTGGCTGCTCGCGTGGCGGCTGAAGGCGTTCGCGCACTGGAAGCGCATGAAGGAGCCGACCTGGGCCAAGGTCGACTACCCGCAGATCGACTACCAGTCGATCAGCTACTACGCGGCGCCCAAGCAGAAGCCGAAGCTCGAGAGCCTCGACGAGGTCGACCCCAAGCTCCTCGAGACCTACGCCAAGCTCGGCATCCCGCTCCACGAGCAGAAGATGCTCGCCGGCGTGGCCGTGGACGCGGTCTTCGACTCGGTCTCGGTCGCGACCACTTTCAAGGGCAAGCTCGCCGAGGCGGGCGTGATCTTCTGCTCGATCAGCGAGGCGGTGAAGAAGCACCCCGAGCTGGTCAAGAAGTACATCGGCTCGGTCGTCCCGATCACCGACAACTTCTTCGCCACGCTCAATAGCGCGGTCTTCACGGACGGCAGCTTCGTCTACGTGCCCAAGGGCGTGCGCTGCCCGATGGAGCTGAGCACCTACTTCCGCATCAACGCCTCGAACACGGGGCAGTTCGAGCGGACGCTGATCATCGCCGAGGAGGGCAGCTACGTCAGCTACCTCGAGGGCTGCACGGCGCCGATGCGCGACGAGAACCAGCTGCACGCCGCGGTGGTGGAGCTGGTCGCGCACGACGACGCCGAGATCAAGTACTCGACGGTCCAGAACTGGTACCCCGGCGACGAGAACGGGGTCGGCGGCATCTACAACTTCGTGACCAAGCGCGGCAAGTGCGCCGGGGCGCGGAGCAAGATCAGCTGGACGCAGGTCGAGACCGGCTCGGCCATCACCTGGAAGTACCCGAGCTGCGTGCTCGAGGGCGACGGCTCGGTGGGCGAGTTCTACTCGGTCGCGCTGAGCAACAACTACCAGCAGGCCGACACGGGCACGAAGATGGTGCACGTCGGCAAGAACACGCGCTCGACGATCATCAGCAAGGGCATCAGCGCGGGCCACGGGCAGCAGACCTACCGGGGCGGCGTGAGCGTGGCCAAGGGCGCGACGGGCGCGCGCAACTACACGCAATGTGATTCGCTGCTGATCGGCAGCGAGTGCGGGGCCCACACGATCCCGTACATCGAAGTGAAGAACAAGACGGCGCAGATCGAGCACGAGGCGACGACCACCCGGATCGGCGACGACCAGCTCTTCTACTGCCGTCAGCGCGGCCTCAGCGAAGAGGACGCGGTGAACCTGATCGTCAACGGCTTCTGCAAGGAAGTCCTCAGCGAGCTCCCGATGGAGTTCGCCGTGGAAGCGCAGAAGCTGCTCGGCATCAGCCTCGAAGGCGCGGTCGGCTGAGCCGCCGTCCCCGACGACCGAAAGAAAACTTGACCATGTTGAAGATCGAGAACCTCCACGTGAACGTGGATGGCAAGGCCATCCTCAAGGGCATCGACCTCGAGATCGCGCCGGGCGAAGTCCACGCGATCATGGGTCCCAACGGCTCGGGCAAGAGCACGCTGAGCTACGTGCTCGCGGGCCGCGAGGGCTACGAGGTCACGAAGGGCCGCGTGCTCTTCGAGGGCGAGGATCTCCTCGAGATGGATCCCGAGGACCGCGCCGCCAAGGGCGTCTTCCTCGCCTTCCAGTACCCGGTAGAGATCCCGGGCGTGAACAACGTCTACTTCCTCAAGGCCGCGGTGAACGCCATCCGCAAGGCGCGCGGCGAGGACGAGCTCGACGCGATCAAGTTCATGAAATACGCGCGAGAGAAGGCCAAGACGGTCCAGCTCCCGCCGGAGCTCCTGAAGCGCGCGGTCAACAGCGGCTTCTCGGGCGGCGAGAAGAAGCGCAACGAGATCTTCCAGATGGCCGCGCTCGAGCCGAAGCTCGCCATCCTCGACGAGACCGATTCGGGGCTCGACATCGACGCGCTCCGCATCGTCTCGGACGGGGTCAACGCGCTCCGCGCGGCCGACCGCGCGATGCTCGTCATCACCCACTACCAGCGCCTGCTCGACTACATCGTGCCCGACCGCGTGCACGTGCTCGTCGACGGCAAGATCGCGAAGTCTGGCGACAAGGAGCTCGCGAAGCAGCTCGAGTCGACCGGCTACGCGGAGATCCAGGCGCAGGCATGAGCGAGCGGACAGAAGGTTTGCTGGCCGCCGTGCCCGCCGAGCCGCGCGGGGATGGACCGGCCTGGCTCAAGGGGCTCCGTCAGGAGGCGGCGACGGCGCTGCACGAGCGCGGCTTCCCCGGCAAGAAGCACGAGTCGTGGCGCTTCACGTCGGTGCGTGACGTGGTCGGGACGACGTACGAGACAGCTTCCCTCGAGGCAGTGTCCCCGGAGACGGCGTCGGCGGATGCGTGGGTGCAACAGACGCTGGGCGACGACGGCACGTTCCGTGTGGTGCTCGCCGAGGGGCGCTTCACCGGCGCCGAGGGTGTGCCGGCGGGAGTCAGCGTCCGCTCGCTGGCCGAGGTGCTCCGCGAGGAGCCCGCGCTGGTCGAGCCCGTGCTCGGCAAGCTCGCGCCGGGTGAGCACTTCGCGGCGCTCAGCTCCGCGCTCTTCGAGGACGGCGCGGTCGTCGTGGTCGAGAAGAACGCGGTGGTCGAGACGCCGATTCATCTCGTGCACGTCGCCAGCCCGGGTGCCAGCCCGAAGGCGAGCTACCCGCGGGTGGTCGTCATCGCGCGCGAGGGCAGCCAGGCGAAGGTGGTCGAGAGCTTCCTGACCCGCGAGGGCGACGAGAAGCACCTGACCAACACTGTGTGCGAGGTGCAGGTCGGCGCGAACGCGCGGCTCGAGCACGTCCGGATCACCGAGGGCACCGAGCAGGCGCTCCAGCTGGCCTACCTGAGCGTGGGACTCGATCGCGACGCCTTCTACGGCTCGCGGGTCGTGACGCTCGGCGGCGGGCTGAGCCGGCTCGAGCTGACGGCGCGCTTCGACGGGCCGGGCAGCGAGGTGAGCCTCGACGGCGTCTATCACGTGGGCGGGACCGAGCACGTCGACCACCAGGTCCGCGTCGAGCACGCGGCGGGTCACTGCACCAGCCACGTGCGCTACCGCGGCCTGCTCGACGGACGCGGGCACGCGGTCTTCAACGCGATGGGCATCGTGAAGAAGGACGCGCAGCAGTCGGCGGCCCACCAGGAGAACCGCAACCTGCTCCTGAGCGACGACGCGACCATCGACACCAAGCCGCACCTCGAGATCGACGCGGACGACATCACGGCGAGCCACGGCGCGACCATCGGCACGGTCGACGAGTCGTCCCTCTTCTACATGCGCTCGCGCGGCATCCCCGAGACGCAGGCGCGGGACATCCTGACCTTCGCGTTCGTGCGCGAGCTGATCGACCGCGTCGCCCACGCGCCGCTCGTGAGGCGCGCGAGCGATCGCGTGCTCGATCGCCTGCCCCACGGCGACGCGATCCGGGAGCTGACCGAATGAGCGAGCTCGCCACCCAGCCCTCCCATCGGGCCGTCCCCGCCATCGACGCCGAGCGCGTGCGGCGCGACTTCCCGGCGCTGCACCAGCAGGTCCACGGCAAGCCGCTCGTCTACCTCGACAGCGCGGCGACGTCGCTCAAGCCGCAGGCGGTGATCGACGCGGTGACCCAGGTCTACGCCGAGGACTGCGCCAACATCCATCGCGCGGTGCACCTCCTGAGCCAGCGCGCGACGCTCGCCTACGAGTCCGCGCGCGGCAAGGTGCAGGCGTTCCTCAACGCGCCGGCCAAGAAGGAGGTCGTCTTCGTCCGCGGCTGCACCGAGGGGATCAACCTCGTGGCGCAGGCCTGGGCGCGGCCGCGGCTCGGCGCGGGCGACCGCATCGTCGTGACGCACCTCGAGCACCACAGCAACATCGTGCCCTGGCAGATCCTCTGTCAGCAGACGGGCGCGGAGCTGGTGGTCGTGCCCATCACCGACGCGGGCGAGGTCCGGCTCGACGACCTCGAGGCGAAGCTCGACGAGCGGGTGAAGCTGGTCGCGTGCAGTCACGTGTCCAACAGCCTCGGCACCGTGCTGCCGGTGAAGGCCATCGCCGAGCGCGCGCACGCGGTCGGGGCGAAGGTCTTGCTGGACGGCGCGCAGGCCGCGCCGCACGTGCCGGTGGACGTGCAGGACCTCGACTGCGACTTCTACGTCTTCAGCGGCCACAAGGTGTACGGGCCGACCGGCGTCGGCGCGGTCTGGGGTCGCGAGGCGCTGCTCTCGGAGGCCGAGCCCTACCAGGGCGGCGGCGACATGATCCGCTCGGTCACCTTCGAGCGCACGACGTACGCGCCCATCCCGAGCAAGTTCGAGGCGGGCACGCCGAACATCGCGGGGGCCATCGGGCTCGGCACGGCCATCGACTACCTCGAGGGGCTCGGACGCGAGAACGTCGCGCAGCGTGAGCAGGAGCTGCTCGCGTATGGCACCGAAGCCCTGAAGTCGGTCAAGGGCCTGCGCCTCGTCGGCACCGCGCCGGAGAAGATCGGCGTGCTCTCCTTCGTGATGGAGGACGCGCACCCGCACGACATCGGCACCGTGGTCGACGCGGAGGGCGTGGCCATCCGGACCGGACACCACTGCACCCAGCCGGTGATGGAGCGCTTCGGCGTGCCGGCCACCGCGCGCGCCTCGCTCGGCGTCTACAACAACGAGGCCGACCTCGACGCGCTGGTGAAGGCGCTCATCAAGGTGCAGGAGATGTTCTCGTGAGCGAGCTGCGCGAGCTGTACCAGGAGTACGTCCTGGACCACGGGAAGAACCCGCGAAACTTCCGCTACCCCGAGGGCGCGACGCACACCGCGGACGGCTACAACCCGCTCTGCGGCGACAAGATCACCGTCCAGGTCAGGCTCGACGGCGACGTGATCGCCGACCTCGGCTTCCAGGGCCAGGGCTGCGCGATCAGCACGGCCAGCGCCTCGACGATGACCGAGGCGGTCAAGGGCAAGACGCTCGGCGAGGCGCGCGCCTACTTCGAGAAGTTCATCGCGATGGTCAAGGGCGAGGAAGAGCCGGATCTCTCGAGCGACGAGCTGGAGACGCTGAGCGTCTTCGCGGGCGTGGCCGAGTTCCCGATGCGCGTCAAATGCGCCACCCTCGCCTGGCACACGCTCACCGCGGCGCTCGAGGGCAAAGCGGAAGTCTCGACGGAGTAGCCGATGGCCGACGACATCGAGCACCTGAAGACCAAGCGCATCGATCCCGAGCTCATCCGGAAGGAGCACGGCAAGGTCTCGCTCGGCGTGCTCGGCCAGCGCCCGCCGGAGGAGCGCATCGACGAGGTGACGGCCGGCTCGGGCGAGCTCGCCGAGATCGTGCCGAACGAGGTGCTCGAGGAGCGCATCGTCGAGGCGCTCAAGACGGTCTACGACCCCGAGATCCCGCTCAACCTCTACGACCTCGGCCTGATCTACGGCTTCGTGATCGACGACGACAAGAACGTCGAGATCGAGATGACGCTGACCGCCCCGGGCTGCCCGGTGGCCGGCACGCTGGTGCGCGAGGTGGCGGAGAAGGTGGGCGGCGTCGACGGCGTGCGCACGTCACACGTGAAGCTCACCTGGAGCCCGCCGTGGACCAAGGACCGCATGACCGACGAGGCGAAGCTCGAGCTCGGCCTGCTGTGACGCGGCCGGTCTACATGGACAATCACTCCACCACCCCGCTCGATCCACGGGTGCTGGAGGCGATGATGCCATGGCTGACCGAGCGCTTCGGGAACGCCGCGAGCCGCAGCCACGCCTACGGGTGGGAGGCGGAGGAGGCGGTGGACGCAGCGCGCGAGCAGGTCGCGGCGCTCATCGGCGGCTCGGCGCGCGAGATCGTCTGGACCAGCGGCGCGACCGAGAGCGACAACCTGGCGATCCGGGGCGTCGCGGACGCCGTCGCCGGAGGCCCGTCCGGCGCGCACATCGTCACGACCCGGGTGGAGCACAAGGCGGTGCTCGACACCTGCAAGCGCCTCGAGCGCGAAGGCGTCGAGGTGACGTATCTCGCGGTGGACGAGCTCGGGCGCGTCTCCGCGGAGGAGGTCGGGGCCGCGCTCCGAGACGAGACCGTGCTCGTGAGCGTGATGTTCGTGAACAACGAGGTGGGCGCGGTCCAGCCCATCGCGGAGATCGGGCGCCTGGCCAAGGCCCGGGGCGTGATCGTCCACTGCGACGCGGTGCAGGGCATCGGGCGTCTGCCCTTCGACGTCGAGGAGATGAGCGTCGACCTCGTCAGCCTGAGCGCCCACAAGATGTATGGCCCCAAGGGGGTCGGCGCGCTCTGGGTGCGGCGCAAGGGTCCGCGTGTGCGGCTGGTCGGGCAGATCGACGGTGGTGGGCACGAGCGCGGCATGCGCTCGGGCACGCTGAACGTCCCGGCCATCGTGGGCATGGGCGAGGCGGCGCGGATCGCGAAGGAGGAGCTCGAGCGCGACGCGGCGCACGCCCGCGCGCTGCGTGACCGGCTCTGGGAGCGGCTCCGGGCCGGGCTCCCCGACGTCCAGCGCAACGGCCCTCCCCTGGACGAGACGCGCCACCCCGGCAACCTCAACGTCAGCTTCCCGTTCGTGGAGGCGGAGTCGCTCATGCTCGCGCTGAAGGACATCGTCGCGGTGAGCAGCGGCAGCGCGTGCACGAGCGCGAGCCTCGAGCCGAGCTACGTGCTGCGCGCGATGGGCGTCGACGACGAGCGCGCCCACGCGTCGATCCGGTTCGGGCTCGGGCGCTTCAACACCGAGGAGGAGGTGGACCGCGTCAGCGAGACCCTCGTGTCCGAGGTGAAGCGCCTCCGCGCCCTGAACCCCGCGTATCGCCTCGCCCAGCGCGGCGTCGACGTCGATTGGTAGGCGCGCGCTCCCCGTCTGGGGAGGGTGGCGGGTCCGCCGGCGGGCGGGTGGCGGCCGCCACCCCTCGGACCGAAATTGCCGTGTGATCTCGGGAGCGGCGTCTCGGCACGAAGGTTGATGTGCGTTCGTGCATGGGCGCGATGGCGGCGATCGGGGTGGGTTTTCTGCTGGGCGCGTGGGCCGCGGTGCTCGGGCTCCGTCTGCCGTTCGCGTGGATGGCGTGCGTGGTCGTGCTCGCGGCGGGCCTGCTCGTGGCGGTCTCGACGACGGGCGCGGCGGTGCAGCCGGGCGCGCGCGGGCGCTGGATCTTCTTCGCGCTCGCCCTGCTCACCGGGCAGGCGGTGGCGCCGGCGCGATCGATCCAGACGGAGGTGCCGTCGGGGGTCGCGCGCGTCGAGGGTGTGGTCGAGCGGGTCGTCGCGGGGAGACGAACGAGCGCCGTGCTGCGGGTGCGGGACGGCGCGCTGCTCGAGACGGGGCGAGCTCTGCACGGGACCTCGCTGGCGATCACGGGGCTGGACGCGCCGGCCGGGACCCACCTCCGCGCGATCGCCCGGGTGCGGCCCGCGACCCGGTTCCACAACGAGGGGCCTCACCCCGAGTGGCCGTCCGCGCGCGGCGTGGACGGCTTCGGTCGCGTGGTCGGCCAGCCGCAGATCGCGCGCCCCGCCCCGGCGTGGCGACGGCTCGGGCACGGGCTGCGCGCCCGGCTGAGGGGGTCGCTCGAGGCGACGCTCTCTCCGGACGCCGCCGCGGTGTCGCGCGCGCTCCTGCTCGGAGAGACCCGCGCGCTCGAGACGGACCGGCGCGCGCAGGTGCGGGATGCCGGGCTCTCGCACGTGCTCGCGGTCAGCGGCCTGCACGTGACGCTGCTGGCCGGCGCGCTGGTGCTGCTGTTCGGCTTCGCGCTGGCGCGGATGGAGCCCGTGGCGGCCCGCTTCGACACGCGGCGGCTCGCGCACGGGCTCGGGATCCCCGCCGCGCTGTCCTACGCGCTGCTCGTGGGCGACGCGCCGAGCGCCTGGCGGGCCGCGGTCACCGCCTCGCTGGCGTGGGGCCTGACGGCGGCGGGGCGGAAGGCGCGCCCGGTCGCGGTGACCGCGCTCGCGGCGCTCGTGCTCGGGCTGACCCGGCCCGACGATCTCGCGCGGCCGGGCTTCGCGCTCTCGATCGTCGCCACCGCCTCGCTCGTCACGGGCGCGCCGACGGCGGGGGGCTTCCTTCGCGCGGGGCTGGTCGTGGCCGCGCGCACCATGGTGGCAACGGCGCCGATCGTGGTCTGGCTCTTCGGCGACCTGCCGCTCGTGGGGCTGCTC
>SHBB01000182.1 GCA_004213565.1 Sandaracinaceae bacterium | reverse complement strand
CCGCCAAGAAGAAGTGACGCGAGACCGGATCTTTGGCCGGCCCACTGGGGCCAAGGCCACTCCCGGGCGCCCCATGTTCTCCAGGCACCGCACGGGTGCCCCAAAACACGGAGAACCGACATGGCAAAGAAGTCCTCTCGTGCCGCGGCGAACAACCGCGCCAACCAGGTGAACCCGAACAACCGCGCGTACTGGAGTTCGCGCGGGAGCTCGACCTCGGGGTCCCCGCCGAAGGCGCCGACGACGAGCTCCGAGAACGAGACGACGGCGACCTCGAAGTCGGACGCCCCGAAGCGCTAGAAGGGAGAGGCCGGGCGTCGATATCGGCGCCCGGCCGCAAGCCCATGAAGGCCAGGCCCCTGGATCTCCCGACGTCCGGACCGGTGCTCCGCGCGCTGGTCCACGACCTCGACCTCTTCGCGCACACTCCGTGGTCGCGTGGTGGTTCGACGAGCGAATCGAGGGACGCGAGCCCACGGTCGAGCGGGCGATGCAGGTCCTCCGGGCCGACTTCGCCGCCGCCACTCACGAGGAGATCTCGTGGGGTCGATGGACGCCAAGCGACCTGCGGGACCACGCGGGTCGGCTCGTGCCTACACCAAGCGGGCGCTGGGTTCCGTCGATCCGCGGCCCCGAGCGGCACCGGACGCTCCGCAACGGCCTCGAGCGCCTGAAGCAGGACTGCGAGCTGCTCGACGTCCGGCCGATGGGCGGCGCGAAGGCGACGGTCACGCAGCACGAGTGCCGCAACACGTTCATCACGCTGAGCCAGGCCGGTGGCGGAGCGCCGGGCTGGGTTCGGCGGATCACCCACAACGCCTCGGGCGACGTGCTGGCCGGCTACACGAACAACGACTGGGGCGCGATGTGCGAGGCCGTGATGGCCATCCCCGTCCAGCGGCGGCGCGGGGCCGAGGTGATTCGGCTCCCTCTGGCCGTGGGTGCACGACCCAACGACGGGTCCGATTATGGCGTCCACGGGGACGGAAAAGCGAAAGCCCCCTGCGTGAGCAGAGGGCTTTCGGTCGGGACGGACGGGACTCGAACCCGCGGCCTCCGGCGTGACAGGCCGGCGTTATAACCAACTTAACTACCGCCCCAGATTTTCAGCCCCGGGGCGCCTCAGCGCCGCGGGACCGGTGATGTAGCGCAGGGGTTTGGGGGTGTCAAAAGAAAACGCGACGGATTGCTGAGCTGGCCAGTTGCCCCGTGATTTCGAGGCGTTGGGTCACTGGTAGAAGACGAGGTACGAGCTCATCGCGATCGTCACGCCGTCGCCGCCAGGAGGCGCGCCGCCCATGAAGCTGCTCTCGTAGGTCAGGGTGTTCTCGGCCGAGAGGTCGACGTCGGCGGTGATGTCGAAGCGGCGGGTCGGGACGGGCAGGCCCGGGCACCAGCCGGCGCGCAGCGGCGCCCAGTTGCCGCCCTGCCCTGGCGGGACGCCCTCCCCGGTCCGCTCGGCGCAGCCGTCGGTCCGGCCCGCCTCGCCGGGGAAGCCGACGGTGTGCGGGGCCGCGCCGTTGGCCGCGAAGGCGTGCTCGTGGTTGCACCACTCGGCGCAGTTGGTGCCGCCGCCCTGGCCGTGGCCGCTGATGATGGTGACGACCTCCACGCGGGTGGTGCCCGGGGGCGGGGTGAAGGTGACGGGCTCGCGCGTGTTGTAGGTGTCGTTCCACGCGCCGCCCTGGAAGGCGGGCTGGACGAGAATGGCGGCGTCGGTCGCGCCGCGGGTCGCGAGGCGCAGGCTCACGCGCACGTCACGCGCGGTGGCGCGCTCCCACGGCGGTCCCATCTGCACGCGCAGGGTGCGCTCGCCGCCGTCGCGCATGAGGCCCAGGAACGGGGTGGCGTCCATGACCCAGCGACGGCGGCCGTTGCGCCAGTAGGGGGTGATCCACCGCGCGATCTCGTGGCGCGTGGTGCACACGGCGTCCTCGCAGAGGTAGATGTTGCCGATGCGATCCCACTCGGAGCAGTCGCCCAGGCTGGCGTGTCGGCAGATCACCTCGAGGTCGATCGCGAGCTCGTCGAAGCCCGCCATGGTCGCCGCGTCGGGCAGGCTGATGGGGCGGTCGAGGATGCGATCGGTCACGTCGGCCTCGTCGAGGACCGGGACGACGGTGGCGTCGGTGTCCGCCTCGAGGCGCGCCTCGAGGTCGTGCAGGTAGTCGTAGAAGGGCGAGACGAAGCGGGCCATGCGCACGGCGGGGGAGAAGCCGCCGCGGCCGATCTGCGACAGGAGCCCGACGGGGTCGAAGCGCTGCTGGCGGGTGATCGCGAAGCTGAAAAGGATGACCGGGCTGCCGCTGACCAGGGCGCCGACGGAGCCGGGGGTGCTCTGGACGGACTCGGTGACGTAGTGGAACCGGCTGCGCCAGAAGCGGCGCTCCTCTTCGTCCAGCTCCGCGAGGTCGAAGCCGAGCTCGATGGAGTCGCGCATCTCGATCACACGGGCGCGCGCGCGATCTGCCTCGGGGTCGTACGAGGCGAAGAAGTAGTGGACGTTGCGCGGGCCGAGCGCGAAGAGCTCGTCCGGAGCCGAGGCCCAGAGGCCGTTGCCGTAGTCGTTCGAGGCGTAGTTGATGAAGACGTAGCTGTCGCAGCCGCTCCACTCTTCGCTCAGGGTCCACGGGCCGTCGAGGGTCTGGACGGTGAAGTCGCCCGCGACGCCCTCCCAGGTGGTCCCGTCGCCGCTCGGATCGAAGGGCCGCTTGGGGAGCCCGAGCTCTTCGCAGACGTCCGGGAGCGGCGGGGGGCCGGCGTCGGCGAGGCCGGTGTCGGCGGGGCCGGCGTCGGGCGAGGCGGCGTCGAGGGGCCCGGCGTCGTCCGGGTCGGAGGCGCCGTCGCAGGCGATGAGCGCGAGGCTCAGGAGGCAGGCGGAGAAGAAACGCATCGGAGAGAAGCTACCCCTATTGGTCCAACCGCGCCCGCGCCGCTATCTTTGGCGCGCTCACCCCAGCGAGCGAGGAGCGGCGATGAGGAAGACGACTTGGATTCTGATGGTGGCCCTGGCCTTCGGGCTCGCGGCTTGTGATGACGGCGCGCCGGCGGACGGCGACGCGGGGCCCGGTGACGCGGGCTCGAGCGGGTTCGAGAACGCCGACTGCGACGACTTCGACACGGCCAACTGCGTGCGGGTCGAGGGCGGCGACGCGCAGGGGCTGCTCGACGCGGTCAACACGATCGACTCCGACACGACCATCGTGCTCGGCGCGGGCACGTTCGAGCTGTCGAACCAGGTGACCATTCGCGGCGTGAACACGCTCAACCTGGTCGGCCAGGGCATGGACGAGACCATCCTCGCCTTCACCAGCGCGACCTCGCAGATCAACGGCGTCGACGTGATCGCCGACGGCTTCCTCGTGCAGGACCTGACGGTGCTCGACGCGCCGAAGGACGGCATCCGCGTCGAGGACAGCGACGGGGTGACCTTCCGCCGCATCAAGGCGACGTGGTCGGAGCCGGGCCTGTCGACCAACGGCGCGTACGGCATCTACCCGGTGCGCAGCCTGAACGTGCTCGTCGAGGACAGCGTGGCCGAGCGCAGCTCCGACGCGGGCCTCTACGTGGGCCAGTGCATCAACGTGGTCGTGCGCAACAACATCGTGCGCGAGAACGTGGCCGGGCTCGAGATCGAGAACACGCAGTACGCCGACGTCTACGGCAACCTCGCGGAGAACAACACGGCCGGGATCGTGGCCTTCGATCTGCCGGGCAACCCGGTGGTCGGCCGGGACGTGCGCCTGCGCGACAACATGATCCTGAACAACAACCACGAGAACTTCGCCCCCGGCGGCACCGTGGCCCTCATCCCGCCGGGCACGGGCACCTTCGCCCTCGCCTCTCGCCGCATCGAGATCACGGGCAACACCTACACGGGCAACCAGACCGGCGACATCGCCGTCCTGAGCGGCCTCGCCATCGAGGAGGCGAGCGTCTGGGAGCTGGAGACGTCGACGCTGGTGGGCGACTGGGAGGACCTCGGCCTGCTCGAGGGCGCGACGCCGGGCACGGTCACCAACTTCCGGACCGAGAACGTGGTGATCTCCGGCAACACGCACACCGACGGCGGGCTCGCGCCCGAGCCGCACGGGGACTTCGGCGTGCTCATCCGCATCCTCTTCCAGGAGGATCCGGTCCCGTCGGTGATCTACGACTCGATCGGCGAGGAGTTCAGCACCGACCCGACGATGCACACCAACGTCAACCGCATCTGCGTCGGCGGCAACACCGGCGGCACGGGCGTGGCCAGCCTCGACGTGCCGAGCCAGCTCCTCAGCCCCATGTCGCCCATCCTCGTGGTGGCCGACGCGCCCTTCGCGCCGTTCGACTGCACGACGATCGAAGGCGACCCCATCGTCGTCCCCACGTTCTGAGAGGCACGAAGTCATGTTGCGCTTCACCCAGATCCTGGCCTCTCTCTTCGCGGTGGGGCTCCTCGTGAGCTGCGAGAGCACCAGCAGCCCGTTCGAGGGGCCGCCCACCGTGGACGTCGAGGCGGCGCCGCCGGAGAGCCTCTCCGAGCTGCAGCTCTTCCTCTGGGATCCGGGTGAAGGCTTCGTCTACAACGAGCGCGTCGTCCCCTACGAGCTCAACACGCCGCTCTTCAGCGACTACGCCCTCAAGGAGCGCGCCATCTACGTGCCCGAGGGCGAGACGATGGGCTACGACGGCGAGGGCGTGTTCTCGTTCCCCGTCGGTTCGGTCATCGTCAAGACGTTCTACTTCGCTCCGGACATGCGCGAGCCGCTCGTGGACCGGGAGCTCATCGAGACGCGCGTGCTGATGCACACCTCGGAGGGCTGGGAGGCCTGGCCGTACATCTGGAACGAGGAGCAGACCGACGCGGTGCTCTCGCCGAGCGGCGCCACGCGGGCGCTGTCGTTCATCGACCCGCAGGGCGAGCCGCGCGAGGCGAGCTACCTCGTGCCGCAGCGCAACCAGTGCAGCTCGTGTCACGTCCGCAACATCGGCGAGGGCGGCGAGGCCGTGCTCACGCCGATCGGCCCGGCCGCGCGCCACCTCAACCGCGACCTCGACTACGGCGCGGGGGCGGAGAACCAGCTGGCCCACTTCCTCGACGTGGGCATCCTGAACGCCCTGCCCGCCATGACGCCGGCCGCGTTCGACTTCCGCCGCATCGAGGCCGACGGCGTCGACGCCATCCCCGCGGCGGAGGTCGACTTCGCCGCGCGCAGCTACCTCGACGCGAACTGCGCGCACTGCCACTCGCCCGAGGGCACGGCCGGCGTCACCTCGCAGCTCTTCCTGAACCACGACAACGAGGACGACTTCCGCCTCGGCGTGTGCAAGCGCCCGGGCAGCGCGGGCGGCGGCACCTTCGGCCGCACCTACGATCTCGTCCCGGGCGACCCGGAGGACTCCATCCTCTACCTGCGCGTCGAGACCGAGGAGGTCGGCGCGATGATGCCGCAGCTCGGCCGCTCGGTGGAGCACACCATGGGCAGCGCGCTCCTCTACCGCTGGATCGCCGAGATGGAGCCCGTCGACTGCGGCCCCGCCATGCCCCCGCCGGGCGGCTGACGCCGCCGCTCACAGTAGTGTGAGGGCTCAACCGACGCCGCAGAAGATGTTGACGGAGAAGCGGCCGTCTCCGAAGGCGTCGCTCTTCAGCTCGGTCTCGGTGACGCGGTGCACGGCGCGGGCGGAGAAGATCACCGCGCGGTCGTGGAAGGGGGCGATGGCCTTGGCTTCGCCGCCGAAGCGCTCGCCGTTTCGCGCGAGGCCGCTGCTCAGCTCGAGCACGCCGCCGTCGAAGCGGTGGGGCTCCTCGAAGAGGTAGTAGACGATGGAGACCTGGCGGGTCTCGTCGCCGAGCCGGTCGAGGTGCCAGCCGTAGCGGTCGCCGGCGCCGTAGCGGCTGACCTGGGTCTCCCAACGGTTGGCGGTGGACAGGGCGTGGAGCGGCGCGGGCGCGGACTCCATCAGCTCGCGGAAGTCGCGGCTCATGAGCCACGCGTCGATCCCGGCGAGCAAGACCGAGCGCGAGGCGCGGCCGGCGATGGTCTCCTCGAAGGTCCGCTCGCGCGGCTCGTGGAAGTGCGCGTCGGGGCCGAAGACGAGGTTCTGGCGGAAGCCCGCCCGCGCGCCCTCGCCGCCGACGCCGGCCGGGGCGAACGCGGGCTCGAGCGCGACGAGATGGTCGAGCATGGCGCGGCTCTCGGCCTCGCCGAAGACGCCGTCGACGATGAGGTGCGGGACGGGCTCGCGGTGGACCTCGAAGGTCTGGCGGCCGAGCGCGAACATCAGCGCCGCCGCGCCGCCTCGATGGCGCCCAGCGCAGCGCGCGCCTTGTTGACGGTCTCGTCGTACTCGCTGTCCGGGTCGGAGGCCTCGACCAGCCCCGCGCCGGCTTGCACGCGGATCTCGCCGTCCTGCTCGACGACGGTGCGGATGGCGATGGCGACGTCGAGGTTGCCGCTGAAGCTCACGTAGCCGACGGCGCCGCCGTAGACGCCGCGGCGCGCGGGCTCGAGCTCCTCGATGATCTGCATGGCGCGCACCTTCGGCGCGCCGCTGAGGGTGCCGGCCGGGAAGGTGGCGCGGAGCACGTCGAGCGCGTCCTTGCCCTCCGCCAGCTCCCCCTGGACGTTGCTCACCACGTGCATGACGTGGCTGTAGCGCTCGATGATCATGCGGTCGGTGAGCTCGACCGTGCCGGGCTTGCTGATGCGGCCGAGGTCGTTGCGGCCGAGGTCGACGAGCATGACGTGCTCGGCCAGCTCCTTCGGGTCGGCGAGCAGCTCCTCGGCGAGACGCTGGTCCTCCTCCGGGGTCTGCCCGCGGGGCCGCGTGCCGGCCAGCGGGCGCACCTCGGCGCGGCCGTCCTCGACCCGCACGAGGGTCTCGGGGCTCGCGCCCGCGATGCCGACCTCGGGCATGCGCACGAGGAACATGTAGGGGGACGGGTTGATCGCGCGGAGCATGCGGTAGACGTCGAAGAGATCGACGCCGCGCGCGTCGGCGCTGAAGCGCTGGCTGAGCACGACCTGGAAAATGTCGCCCGCGCGGATGTGCTCCTTGGCCGTCTCGACCGCGGCGCAGAAGGTGGGCCGGTCGTAGCTGGACTTCGGGAGCGCGCCGTCGAAGCGCGTGGTGGGCGGAGACAAGAGCCGCGGGATGCGCGGGCGGGACAGCTCGTCCGTCAGGTCCTCGAGCTCCGCGAGCGCGGCGTCGTAGCTCTCGCGCAGGTCGTGGCCGTCGACGCGCCGCAGGCTCACCGCGTAGGCCCGCTGGCGCAGGTCGTCGAAGATGATGAGCGTGCCGCCGATGGCGAAGGCGAAGTCCCACGCCTCGGGGTCGTCGTGCCTGGTGCCCACGCTCGGCTCGAAGGTGCGCACCGAGTCGTAGGCGACGTAGCCGACGGCGCCGCCCCAGAAGCGCGGCAGCCAGTCGAGGCCCTCCGCGGGCGGCTTCCACTCGGCGAGCAGGGCCCGCAGGGGGAGCCACGGGTCGTCGACCTGCTGCGCCTCGATCCGCCCTGCCCGCTCGACCTCGAAGCGGCCACGGCGGCCGCGCGCGATGAGCGCCGGGCGGCAGCCCACGAAGGAGTAGCGGCCCCACTTCTCGCCGTGCTCGACCGACTCGAGCAGGAAGCTCCCGGCCTCTCCCCCGAGGGTCGACCAGGCGAGCACGGGCGTCAGCGCGTCGGCGAGCAGCTCGCGCGTGACCGGGACGACCGTGGCGTCCTGCGCCAGGGTCTGGAATTCCTCGAAATCGGGACGAACTGCACCCATGAAGGGGAGGTACCAGAGCGCGCGACGGACCGAAAGCGTGCTATGTGTCCGCTCTCTTCCCCAGCGTTGGAGCCACCGATGACCGAGCCTTCCCTCCGCGAGATCGACCCGGAGATTCACCAGCTCATCGAGGACGAGCGCAGCCGCCAGGCCAACACCCTGCGCCTGATCGCCAGCGAGAACTACGCCAGCAAGGCGGTGCTCGAGGCGGGCGGCTCGGTGCTGAACAACAAGTACTCCGAGGGCTACCCCGGCAAGCGCTACTACCAGGGGCAGCACAACATCGACGCGGTGGAGTCGATGGCCTGCACCCGGCTCAAGCGCCTCTTCGGCGCCGACCACGCCAACGTGCAGCCCTACTCCGGCTCGCCGGCCAACCTCGCGGTCTACTTCGCCTTCCTCCAGCCGGGCGACAAGACCATGGGCCTGGGCCTGCCCGCGGGCGGCCACCTCACGCACGGGTGGAAGGTCTCCATAACCGGCAAGTACTACGACGCCGTGCAATACGGCGTGCGCGAGTCCGACCAGCGCATCGACTTCGACGAGGTCGCCAAGCTGGCCCGCGAGCACAAGCCCAAGCTGCTCTGGTGCGGCACCACCGCCTACCCGCGTCAGCTCGACTTCGACAAGTTCGCCGAAATCGCGCAGGAGATCGGCGCCATCCTCGTGGCCGACATCGCGCACATCTCGGGCCTCGTGGCCGCCGGCGCGCACCCGAGCCCCTTCGGCAAGGCGGAGATCGTCACCTCGACGACGCACAAGACCTTGCGTGGCCCGCGCGGCGGCATGATCCTCTGCGACGAGAAGCACGCGAAGAAGATCGACCGCGCCGTCTTCCCGGGTCTGCAGGGCGGCCCGCACAACAGCGCCATCGCGGCGCTCGCGGTCGCGGCGAAGGAGGCCTCGACCGACGAGTTCAAGGCCTACGCGCACAAGGTCGTCGACAACGCGCGCGCGCTGGCCGACGGGCTCTCCTCGCGCGGCATCGGGCTCGTCACGGGCGGGACCGACACGCACCTCATCCTCGCCGACCTCACGCCGAAGGACGTGCCCGGCAAGCCGGCCGCCATCGCGCTCGAGCACGCGGGCATCGTCTGCAACTACAACTCGGTCCCCTTCGACAAGCGCTCGCCCTTCGACCCGAGCGGCATCCGCATCGGCACCCCCGCCCTCACGAGCCGCGGCATGGGCGAGGGCGAGATGAAGACGGTGGCGGGCTGGATCGCCGACGTGATCGAGAACGTCGAGGACGCCCCGACGCAGAAGCGCATCAAGGGCCAGGTCGAGGAGCTCTGCGCGCAGTTCCCGGCGCCGGGTCTACTGGTCTAGGAGCTCGCGAACGCGATCCAGCACGCGGCTTGCGACCTCGCGCTTGGGCAGCTCGTCGAGCGAGACGACGTCGTCCTTCGTGACCAGGTGAACGCGGTTGGTGTCCTTGCCGAAGGAGACGGCGGCCTCGTTGGCGACGACGAGGTCGACCTTCTTCTTCTCGAGCTTGCCGCGCGCGCGCGCGACGAGGTCCTCGGTCTCGACCGCGAAGCCGACCAGGACGGGCGTGTCGCCCTCTCGCCAGGCGCCGAGGCCGGCGAGGATGTCGGGGTTGCGGACCAGCTCGAGCGCCATCGGGCCGTCGCCCTTCTTGAGCTTGTGCGCGGCGAGGTCCTTGGGGCGGTAGTCGGCGACGGCGGCGGCCATGAGGATGGCGTCGGCCGCGTCGCGGTGCGCGGTGACCGCCTCCTCCATCTCGCGCGCGGAGCGCACCCGCAGTACGTCGACGCCCGCGGGATCCGGCAGCGCGGTGGGGCCGCTCACGAGGACGACGCGCGCGCCGCGCCGGGCCGCCTCGGCCGCGAGCGCGTAGCCCATCTTGCCGGTGGAGCGGTTGCCGAGGAACCGGACCGGGTCGAGGTCCTCCTGGGTGCCGCCCGCGCTGATGAGGACCGTGCGCCCCGCGAGGTCGGGCACGCCGAGACGCGCCTCCACCGCGTCGGCGATGGCGTCCGGCTCGGCCATGCGGCCCATGCCCGACTCGCCGCTCGCGAGGGGGCCGGAGACGGGGCCGGCGAAGGACGCGCCCGACGCGGCCAGGAGCGCCACGTTGCGGGCCGTCGCGGGGTTGTCCCACATGCGGTGGTGCATGGCCGGCGCGTAGACGGTGGGCCCGTCCCAGCAGAGGAGCGTGGCGGTCAGCGCGTCGTCGGCGAGCCCCTGCGCGGCGCGCGCGATCACGTTCGCGGTGGCGGGCGCGACGACCATCACGTCGGCCCACCCGGCCAGCTCCACGTGCACCTCGCCCGCGTAGCTCGGGTCCCACAGATCGCGCACCGGCGGCGCTCCGGTCAGCCCCGTGAAGGTGACCGGCCCGACGAAGCGCGCGGCCGACTCGGTCATCACCACGCGCACCGAGAAGCCCCTGCGCATCAGCTCCCGCACGAGGAGCGGAGCCTTGTAGGCGGCGATCCCGCCCGTGACGCCGACGACCGCGTTCTTCACCCGTCCGTCGTAGCACGCGCGGGCTGAGCGCGTCCGGCTCAGCCATACCCGGTCCCCGTTGCTCCACGCCGGCTATGCGTCTGGCGGCGACCGGAGCGAGCACGCCTCGAGATGCGCCGTGACTCGGTCGCGCACGAAGCGCGGGGCAGCTGCCGCGATCGCCGGCCACGCGGCGCGCGCGTCCCGGACGAACACGCTCAGGTCATCCATGACGCGCGCGGTGTCGGCGGATGCGTAGGAGGCCGTCACCAGCAGATCGTCGAGCGTCACGTCCACCAGCTGCTTCGGCGGGTCCAACGTGGGGGAGGCGGGCTCCAGCCACCGCAGCGCAGAGTGCGTGTAGAACGACGAGTAGACGACCGTGGAGACCACGTCGTACACCGGCGCGAGCCGTGGGTTGACGCCGTCCGGGTAGACGAGCGACCAGTTCTTGAGGTGCGCATCGGCGTTGCCGGAGAGCACCATGAAGGCGAGCCGGCGCATGTAGCGGAAGAAGTCCTCGTCACCACAGATCGCACAGATGACTGCGCCGATGCTCCCGTAGTGACTCCACCCGAGATCCGCTTGCTCCCAGGCGTACCGCTCCTCGGGGGGGACGTCGAAGACCTGCGCGAAGTCCTCCTGGTGGATCCGCTGCTCGCCTTGCCCGCGGTCGAAGCGCCGGACCACGAGGACGTCCTGTTCCGCGTCGAAGTCTGCGGGGAGGTCCGCGATCTCGGACGCGCGGACCAGCCGATGCTCCGGCACCTCGAGACCACATCGTGCCGCCCAGTCCAGCATCGCACATTCGTTGTCGACCAAGCGCTGGTACGAGGGGCTGCCGAACTTCGCGATCCAATGCCCGTCGGACCGCTCGACCGGCATGGTCAGACGGTCGCCGACCTCCGAGAGCGCGAGCTTCGCTTGCACGCCCGTGAGCGCGAAGCGGAACGGATCCCCCGCGCTCCTTCCCCGACGCTCTCGCGCCTCGAGCTCGCCGAGGTCGAGCTCATCGCTGACGACGCGCACCGCTCCGGGCAGGTTCTCGCCGAGCCGGAGGAGCATGGCGTACTCGGGGATGGCCGAGAGATCGAGGCGTCGCTCCACGATCTTCCGCAGCGCCCCCTCCGGGAGGAGGTTCCGGAAGTAGTTGGGCAGCGGAGCGCCACGAAACGTGCGCGGTGGCTCGATCAATCGGTCTTCGAAGCAACGGCTGAGCACCGGGCGCGTGGCGGACGCCGCGTAGGTGGCGTCGAACTCGAACGCGGTCCGGCTGGACGCGATGTCCGGGCGGAGCTCCCCGACGACGACGTCGTTCAGGAGCACGCGCGCGCTCACGCGGTGCGCCTCGCGAGCGCCGCGACCGACGGGGCGTCGTCTCGTTCCAGCTCCGCGTGTCTAGCGAAGAATGCCTCCGTCGAGCGACGCAGCGCCTCTCCGCGACGCGCGTAGAATGCCTCGACATCTCCCCTGCGAAGCGCCTCGCGCGCTTCCGGGTCGACCCCGTGAGAGAAGAGCGCCGCCTCGTCCGGACATTCGAGTATCAGGGTCTTCGCGGCCTTGCCCGGGGTGTGCAGGAGCTTGTTCACGACGCCCTTGTCGCGATGCGCGCCGCTCTTGGACGTCCGGATGATCGGTCGCAGGACATCGGTCGTGCCGCTCCCGAACAGCTCGCTCGCATCGAGCTGCTCCCCGGTCACGAGGCTGCGGGGGCGACGCGCGAGCAGCGCGCAGACGAGGGCCTTCCCGCGGGCGCTCGCCACGCTGGCTGTCATCGTCCTGTCCCACTCCGAGTCGTCGAGCGTGACGGCACCCGGTGAGCCGCTGCGCTCGAGCAAGGCCTGCACGGAAGCGACCTCGTCCTCCGTCACGTCGGTGACGTGCTGCTGCATCGACCCCGACGCACCACCGAGGCGCTCTCCGAGCGTGCCGCGCCAGAGCCAGCGGCGGAGCAGGATGAGGGTCCGCTCACTGGGGTGCTCGTGTAGCGCGAAGAAGCGCGCCAGCACGACCACAGGCAGCTCGTACGGTCGGACCGCCACGTGGGGGATGTGGGCGGTCTCGCGGAGAAACGCGATCGCCCGGCGGAGGGAGTCGGCCGTGCGGACGAGGTCGGCTTCGGCGTCACGCACGTCCAGCGTCCGGGGATCGAGTCGACCGACCTGGTCGCCGCGGATGGCCTCGAAGGCCTTCAGGAGCGTGCTCGGCTCGATCGCGCCAAAGCCGAGATCCGAGAGACGCGCGTTCACGAGCGCGAGGCCGGTGTTCCCGTCGCGCGCGATCTGGGAACCGATCAGGGCGTCGAAGACCTCGTCTCGCCGCATGGGCTTGCCGGTCGAGTTCACTCGATCGAACACGTGCCGGAGCGCGTCGATGTCCGCATGCTCGACGACGTACAGTCCCAGTTTGTGCTCCCGGATGCGTTTGCCGAGCTCGAAGTACCGGCGCTTGTCCTCGAGCGACATCCAGGAAGGAACCCACGCGGACAACGACGCCGCGTCGAGCACCAGGTGAAGTGGTACGGGCGGGAGCCCGTCGTCATCGGGACTCGGGGGGCGGCCTTCGATCTCATCCGGTGTGAGGGCGCGACTGAGGACCTCCTCCCGCTCGATGTCGAAGACGAGGGCGCGCTCACCCCTCGTGGGTGGTCGGCCGAGCGCGTCCCAGAGCGTCGTGAGCCGCTGCTGCCCGTCGACCACGAGGTACTGGTCGCCCGGCTGCGGCGGCCCAGCCGCGCCCAGCGTTCGTCCGGCCTGCGTGCCAGATGGCGGGTTCTTCCAGAGGAGCAAGGTGCCCACCGGATAGCCGCGGTAGATGCTGTCGAGCAGAGCCCGGCGGTCCTCCAACTCCCAGCGGAAGGCGCGCTGAAAGCTCGGCATACGCAGCCGACCTTCGGAGGCCAGCCGGATGACGTCCTCGACCGCCATCGCGTCCGCCCGAGCGGCGGTGCTCATCCGCGGCGCAGGGGCCTTGGTCTCGTTCACCTCGGAGCTCGCCATGACCGCAGCGTAGCAGCTCGTGCGAGGACGCCGTGCAGGACGCAGGGGCGTGCGCAGAACGCAGAGGACCTATGAGCGGCGTACCCGCCTCGCCGCCGCTACGGCTGCTTCGTGGCCCGCGAGGTAGGCGCGTCCGCGCGGGCTCAGCCGGTAGCCGACCTTCAGGCTCTCGGTCAGCCCGAGGGTCTTGAGTCGGCGGACGCGCTGCTTGAACACCTTGAGTGGCAGCCCGAGGCGCGGGGCCAGATCCCCGGCCCGGCGGCCCGGCTCCTCCGCGACCCAGCCCAGCACGGCGCGCGTCCAGGGCGCGTCGGCGCTCTGATCGGAGCGGTCGAGCGCCGCGTCGATGGCGGCTCGGTCTTCGTCGGAGAGCGCGTCGTCCCGGCGGAGCGCGTCGCGCGGGTCGGCGCCAGCGGGCGCGAAGCGCACGCGGTAGAGCGCGCCTTCTCGGCGCTTCAGGGCGTCGAGCAGCTCGCGCTTCGAGGCGTAGCCGGCCGCGCGCGCGTCCTCGGCCGTGATGTCCTTCAGCGCGCAGCGCTCCACGGCCTCGATGGCGAGCAGGCCGCCCGGGCTCCGCAAGGTGCCACCCGCCTTGACGGTGGCCCGCTTCCAGCGGCGGAAGGCGAGCGTGATGGAGCCGTCCGCAAGGCCCGGCCAGAACCGCTTCTGGAACAGCACGCCCTCTCCATATCAGAGCGAGGGCGTGACATGATCAGCCGGTGAAGCGCGTGACCGTCCCTCTCTGTGCGCTCCTCTCGGTCGCCTGCGGCGTCACGTCTTCCCCTCTGGCCGACGCGGGCCCCGCGGATCTCGACTGCGGCGAGCTCCTGGTCGCGGAGGAGGACTCGGTCTGCGCGCCCGAGGGCCTCGTCTGCCTCGAGCCGCGCGGGGTCCTCTGCCCGCAGCGCGAGGCGCGCTGCGCCGACGGGCGTGTGCGCCAGGATGACGTGTGGGCCCGCGACGGCGGCGCGCCGAGCTGTCCGGAGAGCGCGTCGACGGTGACCGCGAGCCCGACCGGCGTCGCGCTCGAGGTCGTGGCGAGCCTGGAGAGCGGCTTCACGACGTCGCTCGCGCTGGTGTTCGTCCCGGGGCACTTCGAGGCGTGTCGCCATCCGCGGCTCATGGTCAGCTTCTCCCCGCGCGGCGGCCTCTCCTACGAGGAGACCTTCCCCGTCGAGGCGGAGCTCGACCTCGGCGACGCGACCGTGCCGATGGTCGGCGAGGTGGTGATCAGCGAGCACGACCAGGAGCTCGCTCGCTTCACGGGGACCGTCTCGATGGCCGGAGCCGGCTACACCGTCGAGGGCGCCTTCGAGGTCACCGCCTGCCCCGACCTCCATCGCCACAGCATCTGAGCCGGCAACGGACGTCTCTATCTCGTCCCGTCCATCGCGTGCGCCTCCGGCGACCCCTGAGGGGGCAAGCAGACGTACTGGAAGCGGCGCTGCTCGGGCTCGGGCGCCCGCAACGAGCGTGGCGCGCCGCGCTCCCCGGCGAGGACCGCGAACGGCCCGTCGCAGCCCTCGGCCATGACGAGCGGCGCGTCGGCGGCGCGCTGGAAGTCGCGTGCGCTCCCGCTACGCGCACGACCGCGAGCGTCCGCCCAGCGAGCTCCAAGATGGAGCAGCTCGAGGGGCAGCGGATCGTGGAGGCCCTCGAGGCCTGCGGCGGCAACCAGACGCGCGCGGCCGAGACGCTCGGCATCTCGCGGCGCACGGCGGTCAATCGCCTCGACGCGTTCGGCCTACCCCGACCGCGGAAGTGACCCTGCCACCCGCAGCCCCGTCTCAGAACTCTCTGGGCTGATCTGCGTCGGGGAACATGAGGCGGCCGGTGAGAGACGCGGCGACGATGAAGCCGAGGCCGGCGAGACCGGCCGCGCCAGCCGCGAGGGCGGAGACGACGCGCGCCGTCTCCGGTTCGGAAGAGACCGCGCTGATCAGGAGCATCGGCGTCGTCGACAGCAAGAAGAACCCCGCCACCGCGAGCGTGTGCAGACGCGGACCGACGTCGCCAGCCACACGCGAGAGCAAGAGCGGACCGACCATCACCTCGCCGACCGACAGCAGGACGACCGCGGGCAGCACGATCGGGGACATCGCGTCGGCGGCCAGCAACGCCGCGAGGCTCATCGAGACGAGCA
>SHBB01000181.1 GCA_004213565.1 Sandaracinaceae bacterium | reverse complement strand
GAAGCGGCCCGTGCTCGGCGCGCGTCGCCTGCTGCGCCAGCACCCGTGGGCGGAGCCGGCGGCGCCGCGGAAGAAGCGCAAGGGCCCCCCGCCGACCTTCATGGTCGTGGACGACGACGAGCTGCAGGCGCTCTGCGAGAAGGAGACGAGGTACTTCGGCGACGCGCACGAGTCGGCGCGGAAGAGCCGGCTCCGGGGCGAAGAGGCGGTCTTCCCCGCGGGGACCTACCTGATGAAGGTCCAGCACAACGCGCCGGTCGAGGAGCCGCTGGACGACGCGGTCCTGGCCGTGTGGGAGACCTTCGAGGACATGCCGAGCCGGATGACGGCCGAGGAGCGGCACGCGCTGACGCGGGTGGTCCGCCGGTACGCGCGCGAGATCGACGAGGACGCGATGGAGGACTCGCTGGCCATTCGGCTCGAGGCGACGCAGGGGAGCACGGTGGACCGGTTCGAGTCGCCGCGGGTCTCGACGGAGGGCCCGGACGTGCCGAAGAAGCTCGTGACCCTGCGCACCGTCGAGCGGCCTCGCGACCCTGATCCCTCGGTCCAGCGGGACGCGCGGTCGAGCGACGAGCCTCCCGACCCAACGAGCGACAGCTAGGTCTCCGCGCGGCTCGATGACGACTCGGGCCGCGCACACCTGCGTCCGCGGTGCGGGCGGGCAAACCTGAGTGGCCAGATACGGCTCGAATTCACTGCTTTCGAGCCCCGAGCGCCGGCCATCGCGTGGACAGATGCGGGAAACCGACGGCGGACGCGACCACGCGGACGAGTGGAGGAGCCGCTAGCGCCGACCACCCGGCAGACTTCGCCGCGCGACGCGGACCACCCGGCATTGCCTCACTTCGCCGCGCGACGCGGACCAACCGGCATTGCCTCCCCAAGCTGCATTGCCTTCGGTCCAAGCTGCCACCGCACGTACGCCGCCACTCGAGTGTCACTGTTTGGTGAGAAGTAATTTTGCACACCGGGTATACCATGGCACTCGGACCACGCACCGTGTCGAGGTCGAGGGGGGAACACATGCGAGTCATGCCGGAGGTGGGCGCTCCGATCGGGGAGCGGTACACGCTGGTGGGTCCGCTCGGGGAAGGTGGACTGGGCACGGTCTGGGAAGCCGAGGACGCCGCGCTCCGCAGGCGGGTCGCCATCAAGCTGGCGCGGGCGGACACGCCCCTGAACGCGGAGCACCTCGCGCGGATCGAGCGGGAGGCGCAGCTCGTGGCGCAGATGGACCACGCCAACATCGTGCGCGTCTACGACTACGGCGTCGACGCCGGCTATGGTCCCTTCATCGCGATGGAGCTGCTCCGCGGCCACAGCCTCGAGGACGAGCTCGAGATACACGGGACCATCCGGTTGAAGGAGATCGTCGCGTGGCTCGGGCCGGTCGCGGACGCGCTGGACGTGCTTCACGCACGCGGCGTGGTGCACCGCGACGTGAAGCCGCCCAACATGATGCGGATCGAGAAGCGAGGGGGCGCCGTGGTCAAGCTGCTCGACTTCGGGATCGCCGCGTTCCTCGACGGCCACGAGCGGTTGACCAGCCAGGGCTGCATCGTCGGCACGCCCGAGTACATGGCGCCCGAGGTCGTCGAAGGGGCGCTGGCGACGGCGCAGAGCGACGTCTACGCCCTGGCCGTGGTGGCGTACGAGGCGCTCTCCGGCGCGCTGCCCCATGACGGCGGCTCCCCGATGGAGATCCTCCGCGCCAAGGCGACGCGGCCCGCGCACGCACTCTCGGAGAGCACGGGGCGGATGTTCTCGCTGCCCCTCGAGGAGGCGTTCGCCCGAGCCCTCGCCCGCGATCCGAGACGGCGCTGTCGAAGCGCTGGTGAGCTCGTCGACCTCCTGCGCGGCTGTATCCGCGGGAGACCGTGATCACCTCTCCTTCGGGCGAGGGGCCAAACGCGGATCGGGATCTCCCCCAGCAGGCGACGACGGCTGTCGTCGGCGACGAACACGACTGGTCCACGGGCGCGCTCCGTGTCAGCGCGGTTCTGCGGGCGGCGCCGCGGGCAGGCGGAGCTCGACCCAGACCGGCCAGTGATCCGACAGCGGCGCCGTTTCGTCGAACGCGCGGTCGACCCCCCAGTCCTCGACGAGCAGGTTGCCCTCGGGCGCGGCGATCACGACGCGATCGTAGGGGCACTCGGACGCGGCGACGTTGGTGTCGGCGGAGTGCGGGACGACCCAGTCATAGGCGTCGCCGTGAATGGGGAGCGCGTCGAGGTCGGTCTCGGACGCGTAGCCGCAGCCCGCGTTGAAGTCGCCGAGAGCGACGAAGACCTGCTCCTCCGCGAAGCGCGTCCGCGCCCACCGGAAGACGTGCTCCATGGCGGCGATCTCGCGCACCGCGCGGCGCGGCGGGGTGTGGATGTTGATGAGGACGAGCGAGGCGTCCTGGCCGACGAGCCCGAACCGGCTCAGGAAGGGCTCGCGCTGAAAGTGATCCGCCTCCGAGTCGTCGTAGAGCGTCGGCGCGCCCAGGACACGCAGCCGGTCGGTGCGGTACAGGTAGGCGTATTGCTCCTGGGAGCGTCGGTCATCGGGCTCTCGTCCCGTCCGGTCGGAGAGCGCCATCGCGTACGTCACGCTCCCCTCGGCGTTGACGGCGTCGAGGAGGCGCAGGGGCGCTCGCCCGGAGGCGTCGCGGATCTCCTGCACGGCGACGAGGTCGTAGCGACGCACGATCGCGGCCACGGCTCGGAGCCACTCCGGGCGCGCGGCCTTGGTGGGCCCGAAGACCTGGAGGTTGAAGGTGGCGAGACGCAGCCGGACCGCGGGCGCGGGCCGAGCGGCGACGGGGGGAGGCGCGGATCGGGTCGGCCCGGCGCAGCTGACGGCCAGCGACGCGGCGAGCGCGAGTGCGATCGAGTGAAGGACGGCGCGGCGCTTCACGTCCCGAGCATGCCAGGCGACGACGTCCGCGTCTCCGCCCAAGCTCTGCCCGCACGCGAAGGTCCACCGCGCATGAAGAGCTGGAAGGCATCTTGGTGCGCGGCGCTCCTCGCGAGCTGCGCCGGAGGTGGGGCCCGGGGCGCGGTGATCGACGACACGGCGCCGCGCAGCCGGGTCGAGCGCGTCTTCGTCGTGGTCGAGAGCGAGGCGCCCGTGCACGCCGCCTCGCTCCGCGTCGACGGCGAGGACTGGGGGCGCTTCGAAGCCGCCGCGCCGGCGAGACGCGTCTTGCTTGCCGCGAGCCCCCAGCCGGGCGCGCTGACCACGGCGGGCGCGTGGGTCCGGTTCCTCGAGCGCGACCTGCCTCCGGGTGGCCACGTGCTCGAGGTCGTCGAGATCGAGACGGGGGACGGCGCCGTGGCGGTGAACGAGCACGTCCCGTTCGTCGTGGAAGAGGGTCACGTCACCAGCTACGCGGGCGCGCTGCGGGTGACGCGATGAGGGCGCTGATCGCGGTCGCGCTGCTCTGTGGGGGCTGCAGCGCCGTGACCTTCGAGAACCGCCTTCCGGGCGCCACGGTCGAGAACGCGCGCGTCGAGACCGAGGACGGCGACGTGCTCTGGCTCGCGAGCGATCGGGTGCTGCCGGGCGGCTCACGCCGGGTCTCGCCCGGGCCTTCGGTCGTCGGTGAGCGAGGCCGCCTCGTGTTCGAGCTGGTCGTGGGGGGACGGCGGGCGGAGCTGGAGGGGACCGAGTCGGTGCGCCTCGACGAGGGGACGCAGCTGATCCTGGCCCCCGACACACCGGTCCGCGCGCGCCTGGAGTGACCCCGCGCGCCAGCCGCCCTCCGCGCGCTCACCCGCGGTCGAGGTGATGCACCCGCGGCCAGCTCGCGCAGTGACAGCCGCAGCCGCCGTGGTGGAGGAGCAGGGCGTCGCCGGGCAGCACCGTGACCTGGTCGATCGACTCGTCCTCGACGTCGAAGTCCACGGGCGCCTCTTCGCCGCGGCGCACGGTCACGCGGAGCAGAGGGCCGTCGTCGGCGTAGGTCCCCTGGACCTCGACCTCGAGCCCGGGGCCGCGAAAGAAGCGGCGGTGAGCGCCGGCTTCGTCGTCGTACTCCATGTTCGACGGCGCCAGACGCTCGGCGGTGCTGAAGCCGTGCTGGGTGAGGTAGCGACGGATCCGGCGCACGCCCTCCATGTCGATCGGTCCCTGGCGCTCGTGGGGCACGTCGTAGACCTGAGGCCAGTCGATCTCGTGCACGACCCGTCCCGTATGGATGCGCTGCACCTCGAGCGTGCCGTCACCCCAGTCGTTGCCCTGCGCGAAGGCGATCACGAACCGGCCATCCTCGCTGACCGCCGGGAACCCCTCGGGGATGAGCACTCGCTCTCCGCCGGGGACGCGGATCACGCGAAGCCCGGGGGCAAGGACCGGCTCCTCGCCGACGTCCGAGGGGCCCTCGAAGGACGTCTCCACACCCGGCTCCGGGACCTGCGCGTCGACCTCGAGCGCCGGAGCAGGCTCGGCTGCGTCGGCGGGCGCGACCGAGGGAAGGGGATCGCAGGCCGAGACGAGGGCGACCACGAGCGATAGGAGCGGGGCGAGGCGGGGCATGTCCGACCTCTCATCAAGGTCGATGCCAACCCATCATCGGCGCTCCGGAGCAGATCGGGAGAAAGGAGACCGCGTCTGCTCACCCGCGATCGTCTCCGCCCGGACACGCCACTCGGTCCGAGGGGCGCGCGGGGGGACACGCGACACGGTGAGCCCGCGCATGCCGCGCTCCGACGCGGCGCGCCCAGAGACCTGGATCAGCCGAGATCAGTGGCGGGCGCAAACGCGTCGTCACAGGCTCCGCCTGACCGGCGCCGCGTCGGGCCGGCACGAGGAGCGAGATGACCGAGCAGCACGAGTCACGCGGCGCCCTGAGCCGCCGAGGGTTCCTGATCGCGGCGGGCGGCGCCCTGGCTGGCGTCGCGTGCGGGGGCACGAGCCTCGGCGAAGACGGCGGCGCGGACGGTGGCCCCCTGGGGTCCGACGGCGGGCCCGGCGACGCAGGCACGCCGGACGCTGGCGTCGGGCCGAGCTGGCTGCTGCCCGAAGGTCACTACGAGGGCCACTTCCCGCTCCACGTGATCTACCCCCGACCCGACGACGAGACCGAGGCGTACGCGCGCCACCGCCACGCCTACCCAGGGGTCCTCTACGAGATCCCCATCGGCGTGCAGTTCGGCAAGTGGCCCTATCGCTACGAGCTCGTCGAGGGACCCGAGGGCGCGCGCGTGGTGCACGAGACGCTGCGGTGGAACGGCGTCGACGCCTTCGAGGTCCCCGAGGGCTATGGCGTGATCGCCTGGGACGTCGCCGCCGACGCGCCCGCGGGGCCCCACAGCTTCCACGTGCGCGTCTACGACCAGGATCACGGCCGGGACGGTGACTCCTTCGTCGACGTCACCTGGACGACTTCCGTCGGGACCTCCCAGTTCGTGTTCCTCGACCCGCTCGGGGGCGACGACGCGACGGCGGACGGAAGCATCGAGTCCCCGTTCCGCGAGCTCGCCGCGTTGCAGGACTCCGGCCGTGGAGGCGACAAGATCTGCTACATCCGCGAGACCGCGCCGCTCGACCCGGACGAGTCGCGCTTCGCGGGAGGCTACCGGCCCGATCCTCCCCGACAGCTTCGCTTCGGTTCGAGCGACGAGCCGAAGGCGTACGTCGCGTTCCCGGGCGAGTCGGTGGTGTTCAACAACGCAGGTCAGAGCGGCTTCGCGCAGTCGGCTTCCGGCTCCAACCGCGACGTCTTCTTCGCCGGCATCGTGACCGCGTTCGCCGGCCAGGAGGCCCGCAGCAGCGGCAACGTGCGCGTCATCATCCACCGCCACGGGCGCGCTTCGCTCCACGTTCTGGCGCATGGGCTGCGTCCGCGCGTTCGGCGGCACCCGCAAGGACGACAACCACGGCTTCATCTGGTACCCGCGGGCCGGCGGGAACGTCGACGACGCCACCGGGCACCTCTACCTCTACGCGGCGGACTGCTG
Organism: Sandaracinaceae bacterium; assembly: GCA_004213565.1. Taxonomy (GTDB): domain Bacteria; phylum Myxococcota_A; class Polyangia; order Polyangiales; family Sandaracinaceae; genus JAVJQK01. Next base: position 9,591 of record SHBB01000181.1, on the reverse strand, counting down.
GATGGACCGCATGAACGTCGACGCGGGCGTCGACGCCTCCTTCGACGGGGTCGGCGCGAACGGCCCGCACCTCTGGTCCACCTACACCACCAACCGGACCCTGGCCGAGCGACACCGGGTGTCGAACAGCGTCGTCGTCAACAACGGCTTCGTCATCGTGAAGGGCTCGGCGCGCGACGCGGAGATCCGCGCCTGCGTCACGGTGGAGGGGAACAGCGGCTACTACCACGTGCGCGCGCTGGGCTCCTCGAGCGACGGCGAGACAGCGAGGGTTGCGCTCTGCTACAATAGGACCGGGAGCGACGAGGGCCGCGTCTTCATGGGGCAGGCCGGCAACAACCCGCCCTATCAGGACATCATCGCCTACCGCAACTCGTGCGCCGGCCCGATCACCGGCGCCGGCAACGCGGAGGCCTACAGCAGCGCCTTCAACAACGTCGCCCGCAGCGTCGCCGACACGGTCAAGACGTCCGAGGGCAACGTGGCGCACGGCGGGGAGCTCCCCTTCGACGCCGAGCTCAACCTCGTCGGTGCCGCGAGGGCGGAGCACCTCGGCACGAAGGGCGCCGAGGTCGCGTGATGTCCCCGGGCCGGGCCAGTGACCGCCTTCTGGACATGTGAGAGGTTCGGGAGGCCGGCCGAGGCCGCGCGAACGGAGGAATCATGAGCCAAGCCGATGACGCGACCCCTTCCGCTCACTACACGCGGTTCGCGAAGAAGCACCCCGCGATCGCCGAGGCGCACGCGAAGCTCGGCGAGGCGGTGCGCGCAGCGGGGCCGCTGACGGAACGCGAGATCGCCCTCGTGAAGCTGGCGCTCGCGGTGGGCGCCCACACCGAAGGTGGCGTGCACGCCCACGCGCGTCGCGCGCACGCCGCGGGAGTCGAGCGAGCCGCGATCGAGCAGGTCACGCTCCTGGCGGCCCCGACGCTGGGCTTCCCGCACACGATGGCGGCCTACAGCTGGCTCACGGACACGCTCGACGACCTGGACCCCTGATCCGGGCCAATCCAGCCCCGTCGACCCTTCGACGTCCACAGTGGAAACCCGGAGAACACTTCGATAGCGTGCCGCATGCGCCGCGACGGCCTGTCCCTCACCGTTGTGCTCTTCATGGCGCCCCTCGCGCTCTCGGGCTGCGATGAGCCCGCTGCCTCCAGCGACGCTGCGATCGACATGGACTCCGGCTCGCGGGACGGCGCCCCGCCCGACACGGGTGCACCCGACACGGGCCCGCGCATCGAGGACGCGGCGAGCGACGCGGGGCCCATCGGGAGCGTCGGATGCGTGAGCGGCGCGGGTCTCCCCGAGGGCGAGAACACCCTGACCGTGCAGTCGATGAGCCGCCGCTTCGTCCTGCGGCTCCCCGCGGGCTACTCGACCGATCGCGCGTGGCCGGTCGTGCTCGCCCTGCACGGCAACGGCGGCAGCCCGGACTACTGGGACGGCACGAGCGGCGCGCGGAACCTCCGGGCCGTGCTCGAGGACCACGCGATCCTCGTCATCGCGCACGCGATCGATGGCCAGTGGCGGGACTACGGCATGGACGCGTCCACCTGGCCGGCCCGCGTCGAGAGCGAGCTGGCGTACTTCGACGACGTGCTGAGCGCCGTGCGCGCGGAGCTCTGCGTCGATGAAGACGCGATCTTCGCGATGGGCTTCAGCGGCGGCGGCAGCTTCAGCGGCGTCCTCGGCTGCCGCCGAACCGACATCCGCGCGATCGCGGTCGGCGGCTCGGTCATCTACTTCGACGAGGCCGACTGCGTGGGCACCCCGGCGGCGTGGATCACCATCGGTGAGGGCGAGCTCTCGAGCGGGCGGACCGCCTACCGGGACTTCTTCCGTGACCGCGCGGGCTGCGCCGCGAGCTCGACGCCCACCGAGCCCGACCCACCGTGCGTCACCTACGACGGCTGCCGCGCGGGCACCCCGGTGCACTACTGTGAGCACCCCGACGGTCACGTCTGGCCCGACTTCGGCTCGCAGGCCGCGTGGGACTTCTTCGGTCAGTTCGTCGACTGACCAGGTGCATCGTTCGCGGGAGCGACATGACACGGAATCAGAAGATCGCCTCGGGGTGTGGCTGCGCGTTGCTCGTCGCGGCGGCGTGCGCCATCGGCGTCTACGTGTGGGCGCAGGGCGCGATGGGAGAGCTGCGCGAAGAGGGGCGCGCCGTCATGGCCGAGGCAGAGGAGTTCGGCCGGGGGCGACCGTCTTCGGCGTGCATGGACGAGGCGTTCTCCCGGCTCGACGCCTGCGACGGGGTGATGTGCGAGGCGACGACCGGCGCGTGGCTCGAGGCGTGCCTCCGCGCGTCGACGCGGCCGACGGGGTTCTGCGACGGCGTCCCGCCCGAGAGCGAGATCATGGCCAGCGCGCGGTACCGGATCGCGGCGTGCCGAGCGCGCGGCGCACGCGACGAGCAGGCCTGCGGCCGACTGCTCGCGTCGGTCCAGCGCGTGTGCGCGGAGCCGTAGGGGAGGGACGATGCGCGACGAGGCCGAGTCGAGCCCACTGCGTTGGACTCGGCGCGTGCGCCGCGTCTTCGCTCTCGTGCTCTTGCTCCTGCCCGGGTGCCTCGCCCTGGGGTGCCCGTGCGGCTCGTCCACATCGGACCCGCTGGGCGAGCACGACACGACGTTTCCGGGGCTGCACGTGCTCGACGACGCGTGCGCCTGCCGCTGCGGTGACGACCCGCCGGAGGCCGAGCCCCGTGACCGGGACTGCGCCGCGTACGAGGGGGACTGCGTCGACGAGTCCGGGGCGCGACGCGACCGCTTCTGTCAGTGAGTCGCTCGGTGATCATCCGCGCGCGGCGACGGCGGCGAGGACGGCGTCGAGGCTCGCGGGCTTGAGGAGGTGGGCGTCGAAGCCCGCCTCGCGCGACTTGCGGCGGTCGTCGGCCTGCCCGTAGCCCGAGAGCGCGACGATCCTGAGCCGGTCGCCGCCGGGGAGCGCTCGCACCGCGCGCGCGACCTCGTAGCCGTCCATGCCGGGCAGACCGATGTCGCAGAGCACGACGTCGAACTCGCCATCCCGGACGGCCTCGACCGCGTCCGCCCCGAGGGCCACGTGCTGGACGCTGTGCCCGCGGCGGCGGAGCAGCATCACGACCAGCTCGGCCGCGTCTTCGTTGTCCTCCACGACCAGGAAGCGCCAGGGCCCGGCGTCGGTCGGCGTCGGGGCGGGCGACGGGGATGGCGACGGGGATGGCGGGGTCGCCGCCTCGCCGGGAACGACGGGGAGAGTGAGGGTGAAGACGCTGCCGCGCCCCACCCCTTCGCTCTCGACCGACAGCGCGCCGCCGTGGAGCTCCGCCACGCGCTGGGCGAGCGCCAGGCCGAGCCCGAGCCCGCCCGACGAGCGAGCGATGCTCTGGGGGGCCTGCTCGAAGGGCTCGAAGATCCGCGCGGTGAGGCTGGGGTCGACCCCGACTCCCGTGTCGCGCACCTCGAGTCGCACCTCCCCGTCGCCCCGCCGCACGCTGACGTCCACGCGGCCGGGCGGGGGCGTGTACTTCAGGGCGTTGGTCACCAGGTTGTCGACGACCTGCGCGAGCCGCACCGCGTCGCCTTCCAGCCAGACGGGCGAGTCGGGGAGGCACGCCTCGAAGGTCAGGCCCCGGGACTCGAAGGCGGCGCGGTGATCGCCGACCACCTCCCGCACGACGACGCCGAAGTCCACCTTGCCCGGCTCGAGCGTCAGCTTGCCCCGGGAGAGCCGGCCGACGTCCAGGAGGTCGTCGAGCAAGCGGCTCATGTGGGCCAGCTGACGCTCGAGCACGGCGTCCACCTGCGCGATCGCGTCTTCGTCGGCCTCGGCGCCGCGGAGCAACGCGTGCGCGCTCTTCACGACCGCCAGCGGGTTTCGCAGCTCGTGCGCGAGCACGGCGAGGAACTCGTCCTTCTGCGCGTCGGCGTGTCGGAGCGCGTCCTCGGCGAGCTTCCGCTCGGTGACCTCCACCGCGACGGTGAGCACCACGTCGACGGTCCCGTCCCGCGCCACGATCGGCTGGGAGGTGAACATGAAGTAGGCCTCCTCCGGCACCCCGTCCCCGTCGCGGTCGATGGGCACGCAGAGCTCGGGGGTCACGATCGGCTCGCCGGTGCGAGTGACCGTCTCGAGGATCTGGAAGACCCCCTCGCCCGGCGGCAGCTCGGGGAACGCGGTTGCCAGGGTCTTGCCCGTGACGCCCGTGCGCCCGACCATCTCTTCGTAGCGGGGATTGGCCAGCTCGAAGACGAAGTCGGGCGGCCGGACCACCGAGACCGCGACGGGCGCCTGCATGAACATCCGGTGCAGGAGCTGGCGCTGCGCCTCTTGCTCCCGCTCGAGGCGTCGCTCGCGGGTGACGTTCTGGAAGCACACCAGGAACCCATCGCCGACCTTGGTCGAGCGGTTGGAGAACCAGTCGTCGAGGCCGTCGTGGGAGTAGTGGAACTCGTGCTGATCCGGCTCGCCCGTCTCGACCACCTGCACGTACCGCTCGAAGAGGCCGCTCTCACGGTTGCCCGGCATCTCGACCAGCAGCCGCTTGCCGCGCAGATCCGCGTCGTCGCGCCGCACGACCCGGGAGGCGGCCGGGTTCGTGTACAGCCACTCGAAGTCCACGACGCGCCCTTGCTCGTCCCGGACGGAGCGGAAGAGCATGAGTCCATCGGCGAGCGTGTCACACGCCGCTCGCAGGATTTCGGGCAGTGAATCGGGCGGGTCCAACGGGGACCCTGTCATCTAGGGCCACCCCGCTCCACACAAGAGCCGATCGCCACGGGCCCGTCCACCGAAGGTCATCGTCGGCCCAAGACGCGCTCGGGGACATGAAACGTGCACAAGCGAGATAGACTGTCTAGTCTCGAGCCATGCGCACGCTCGCCAGCCTCCTCGCGTTGACCTGCACGGGGTGCTTCGCCACGCACCCGCTCGAGGAGGGCAGCTCCGGCTCCCGTCTCGCGTTGGTCGCCTGGGAGCCCGTGGACGGGACGGGGGTCTATGGCGAGGGGCTCTTCGACTCCGAGCTGGGCGTGCGCTGCGAATACAGCCCGGGACCCGACCAGGCGCTCCGCTGTCTCCCTTGGCCCATCGTCCGCGAGCTGTTCACCGATGGTGCGTGCGCGCGGCCGGCCGCCCTGATCCGTCGCGGGTGCTCCGAGCGGTTCGTCTCGGCCGGACACATGCTCTCGGTCACGGCGAGCTGCGGGAGCCCTGCCCTCCGCTACGAGGCGCGAGGGTACCGGGTGCTCGGGCCGGTCGACGCCGACCGCTTCTTCCAGGTCGACAGGTCCGGCGCCTGCGTGGAGGCGGCTTCGCTCCCGACGGGCGAGCCGTTCGAGCTCGAGGCGCTCCCCGACGAGCGCTTCGTGCGCGGCGAGGTGGTCGTGGGTGAGAGGGAGGACGGAGAGCGCCTCAGCTACACCTACATCCAGGGGGAGGACGGCTCGCGGCTACAGAACGCGTACCGCTACGACCACGAGCGGGGCGACTACTGCAGCATCCTCGGCGGGCTGAGCGGGCCGATGCCGTGCTTGATCTCCCCGTGGGGAACCGCCTTTGTCGGCGAGTCGCCCTGCGACGTGTCGTTCGCGCGCAAGCGGGAGCCCCGGTGCGCCGCAGAGGAGAGCGACTCCTTCGTGGCCGCTCGCCAAGACCCGGACGGATGCGTCGTGACGGAGGTCGAGGTCTTCGGCGCGGGTGAGGCGTGGACGGCGGAGGAGCTCGGCGCGTGCACGCCCGGTGAAGGCACGAGCTACCACCGGCTGGTCGCGCTCCCGGAGGGGCACGTCGCCACCCTGTCCAACGAGCCGGAGGGGACCGGGCGGATCCGTCGCGTGAGCGGTCGACATCCGTGGATGGCGCCGTTCGAGTCCATCGGCATGTACTTCGACGCGGAGCTCGACGTGGACTGTGATCCTCGCCTGATCGGCGACACCCTCCGCTGCGTCCCGGCGCGCATGCGGTGGACCGCGGCGTTCGCCGACTCCGCGTGTCTCGAGCCCGCCAGCGTGGAGGGCGAGGTCTCCTGCTCGCCCTACCGGTACACCGAAGAGCACGGATGCGTGTGGCCGATGCCGGTGCGCGTGTTCGAGGTGGGCGCGGAGATCCCGGAGGCCTTCGAGCGAGACGCGACCGGCGCCTGCGTCCGGCGCGAGCTGCGCCCCGGCACCCGCGCCCACCGCCTGGAGCCGGTGCCCGACGAGACCTTCGCGGCCTTCCGCCGGCTGCCGTGAGAAGCAGGGCGCCGTCAGCCGAGGTCGTAGCGCTTGATCCAGCGGTGAATGGTCATGCGGCTCACGCCGAGCGCGCGCGCCGCCGCGGTGCGGTTTCCGTCCGCCGCGCGCAGGGCCTCCTCCACGAGGCGTCGGTCGAAGCGGCGGAGCGCGGCGCGGCGATCGAGGGCGCCGTCCACGCCGAGCGCGAGGTCCTCGGGCTCGAGCGCGTCCCCCTCGGCCACCAGCACCGCGCGGCGCAGGGTCTGCCAGAGCTCGCGCACGTTGCCCGGCCACGGGTGGAGGAGGAGCGTCGCGAGCGCGGCCTTGGAGAGCGTCACCGCGCGCATCCCGGGCTCGGACGCGATGCGCTCGAGCGCGTGGGCGGCCAGCAAGGGGATGTCGCTCTGCCGCTCGCGCAGCGGGGGGAGCGCCACCCGAACGCCGACGAGGCGATAGAAGAGGTCCTCGCGGAACGCGCCCTCCTCCACCGCGGCGGCGAGGTCGCGATTCGTCGCCGCCACCACTCGAACGTCCACGGGCTCCTCGCGCTCGGCGCCCACCGCGCGGACCTCCCGCTCCTGCAGGACGCGCAGCAGCCGCGTCTGCATCCGGGGCGGCATGTCCCCCACCTCGTCGAGGAAGACCGTGCCGCCGCGGGCGCTCCGGAAGAGCCCCGGGTGGTCTCGGTGCGCGCCCGTGAACGCCCCGCGCACGTGGCCGAAGAGCTCCGACTCGAGGAGGTTCTCCGGGAGCGCGCCACAGTTCACGGCGAGGAAGGGCCCGTCGCTGCGGTGACTCTCCGCGTGGACGAAGCGCGCGAAGAGCTCCTTGCCGGTGCCGCTCTCGCCCTCGACGAGGACCGAGAGATCGCTCGGCGCCACCCGCCTCGCGACCCCGATCGCGCGCCGGATGGGACGGCTCGTCCCGACGATGCCCGCCTCTGCCTCGCCCTCCCCGCGCTCGTCGGCGGCGAGGCGCTGCTCGAGGCGCTCGAGTCGCATGGCGGCCCGGACGTTCTCCTCGCGGATCTCCTCGTTGACGCGCTCGAGCGCGCCAGCGCGAGCCCGGGCCTCTCGATGGAGCCGCGCGTTCTCGAGCGCCATGCCGATCACGTCTCCGATGGCGCCGACGAGCTCCAGGTCCTCGCCATCGAAGCGCGCGGTCTCGAACCGATGGTCGAGATACAGCGCGCCCACGACCCGGCCCGGAGACCGGATGGGCACGCAGAGGATCGAGCGCAGGCCCAGGTCCGCGACGCTGCGCGCGCCGGCCAGCGACGGGTCGGCGGTGGCCATCTCGGTCAGCACGGGCTCTCCGCTCGCGAGCACGCGCTCGGCGACGGATCGGCTGAAGCGCCCGCTCCGGATGGTGTCCCGGTCGAGGTTGCGCGCGACGAGCACCTCTTCACCCGCGTCCTGGGGGCGGAGGAGGAACGCGCGCTCCGCCCGGGTGGACGCGACGGCCTCATCGACGGCCGCCTCGAGCACGCGCCGCTCGTCTCCCTCGAGCAAGACGCGGCGGACGAGCGACAGGAGGCGGCGGCCCCCTTCGCCGAGGCGACGCGCGGCAGGCTCGGGCGTGGGCGAGGGCGGCTCGGGCGCGCCCGCGAGGTAGCGCTCGCGGAGCCCGGGCGGCAGCGCGCTGGCGACCTCTTCGGCCGCCTCCCTCGCGGCCGCCGCGCGCGCCGCCGCGTCCGGATCACCGTGACGGCGCGCGACCTCGGCGGCCAGCGAGAGCGCGCGCGCCCGCAGCGTCGAGTCCGCGCTCTCCGCCGCGCGCAGGGACGAAGAGAGCGCCGCGTCGAGGGCCCCCTCTCGCCGCGCCACCTCGGCCTGGAGCAGGGCGAAGCGTGCCTCGAGTCCGCTCGCGCGCAGCGCGTCGCCCTGCCCCGCCATCGCCTCGGGATCGCCCGAGAGCTCCGCGAGGAGGAGCCGCGCCTCGAGGACCTGTCGGCTGGCGCCGCACGCCTCGAAGCCGCTCGCCGCGTCTCGTGCGAGCGCCTCGGCCCGGGCGCGATCTTCGTTGGACAGACGCTCGGCGTCGATCAACGCACATTGCGATCGATAGATGGCCGCGCCGCTCGCCTCGGCCGCCTCCCTCGCCGCGCCGAGCACGGCCTCCGCTTCCGCCCGCGCCCCGACCGAGACGAGCAGCCCGGCGAGGTTCGTCAGCGCGACCGCGGCCATGGCGGTCCGGCCCAGACGCTCGCTGAGGCGGGCCGCCTCCTCGTAGCGGGCCATCGCCGCGCCGAGCTCGCCGAGCGCGTGGTGCGCGGTCGCGACGTTGACGATGTAGGCGGGGAGCATCGACGGCTCCCCCGCGGCCTCCGCCGCCTCGAGCGCGGCGACATGATGGGCGCGCGCGCGCTCGGGCTCACGGCCGAGCGACAGCGCGGAGCCCAGCCGACTCTCCGCTTCGGCGATCTGACGGGGCGTCTGTGCCGCGTCGCGGGCGACCTGCGCGTGGGCCGCGGCGGCGGCCGCGTCTCCCGCGCGAAGAGACGCGTCGCTGCGGATCGACGCGAACCGAGCGGCCTCGCCGATCTCCTCCCCCCGACGCACGCGGGTCTCGACCTCGTCGAGCCGCCCGAGTGACAGGGCCGCGGACGCGGCCAGCGCGCAGCCCTCCTCGTCGTCCGCGGCCAGGCGCAGCGCGTCCTCGTAGCGCCCGAGCTTGGCCGCCAGTCGCGCCCGCCAGTTTCCGTGCGCGGGTGCGAGGGTGCCGAGCACGTCGAGCGCGTCGGCGAGCTGGCCGATCAGCTCGAGGGCCGACGCCCGCTGGACGAGGTCCGCCTCCGTCGGGTCATCGAGGGTGTCCAGCAGCGCCAGCGCGCGGCGGCCCTCACCCGCGTCGAGGGCCGCGATCGCAGCCGCGCGCGCGTCCCGGGGGATCTCGGAGGGCCGCGGCGCGAGCCGCTGGCGGGCCTCGGCGACCACCTCGGCGTCGCTCCGGCGGGGATCGTCGGCGAGCGCGGCGGCGAGCGACGCGACGACGCCAGCCCGCCCCGCGCTCGCCTCGCGGAGCGCGTCGACGAGGCTGCGTGACGCACGGGCGCCGGCGTCCTCCAGCAGCCCACGCACGTCCTCCGACGAGAGCGGCGGGATCGCCGTGGCCTCGGCGCCCGCCGCCTCGAGGCGTGAGGTGAGCGCCTCGTCGGAGCCGATGACGGCGAGGCTCCCCGCTCCGGTCACCGCGAGCCCGCGCGCGAGCGCCACGATCCCTGCGCGCGCGTCGTCGCTCGCCCGGTCCGCGTCGTCGAGCACGATCGTCACCGACTCGGCGGCCAGCTGCGGTGCGGCGCTGGCGAGGCGCGCCTCGAGCGACCCGGAGTCCGCGCCGTAGAGCCCCGCCAGCCTGGCGAGCGCTCCTGGCGAGGCGAGCGACG
>SHBB01000180.1 GCA_004213565.1 Sandaracinaceae bacterium | reverse complement strand
CGCGCAGCACCTCCAAAGTGATCGCGTCGAGCAGCTCCACGCAGCGCGGCACCACGCGCTGACCGGGACACGCCGAGACGACCGGCGCCACGTGCTCGGCCGAGGGCAAGAAGACCACCATCGTGCGGAGCGCCTCCGGCTTCGGCACGAGGTGGAGCGTGGCGCGGGTCACGAGCGCGAGGGTGCCCTCGCTCCCCACGATCAGGCGCGTCAGGTCGTAGCCGGTCACGCCTTTCTTCGTGCGCCGACCCAGCTCGAGGACCGTGCCGTCGGCCATGACCGCCTCGAGCCCCAGCACGTAGTCGCCGGTCACGCCGTACTTGAAGCCGCGGGGGCCGCCCGCGTTCTCCGCGATGTTTCCCCCGAGCGTGCAGCTCGCGAGGCTGTTCGGGTCGGGCGGGTAGAAGAGGCCCTCGGCCTCGACCGCGGCGTGGAGGTCGGCGAGCACGAGCCCCGGCCGGACCACGGCGACGCCGTCGCCTCGGTGGATCTCGTCGATGCCCCGGAAACCCTCGAAAGACATCACCCAGCCACCGCGCAGGGGGACCGCGCCGCCCGTGCGCCCGGTGCCGGCCGCGCGCGGGGTCACCGGGACCTGATGGGCGTGCGCCGCGCGCATCACCGCCGCGACCTGCTCCGTGCTCGAGACCCGGATCACCGCGTCCGGGAGCGTCGGCTCGGTCTCGCTCTCGTCCCGCGCGTGCGCCTCCCGCACGTCCCGATCGAGGCAGACCGCGCCGCTCGGCAGCGAGCGCTCGAGCGCGAGGGTCGCGCGCTCGGAGGCGGCGGGCAGGGGTCTCACGCCTGCAGCTTGCGGTGCATCTCGGACCCGTCAAGCGCGGCGTCGCACGCCCGTATACCCAAAACGGGATTCGAACCCGGGACCTGCGCTACGATGATCGTGATGAAACTTTCCGCGCTCACGCCGGCTGCGGCTTGCCTTCTGCTCCTCGCGGCGTGCGACGACGGCCCCGCGCCGCCGCCGCCGCCCAACGACTCGGGTCTGCGAGACACCGGGATGGCCGACGTCGGGCCCCCGATGGATGGAGGCGAGGATCCCATGGACGGCGGCGACTCGAGCACTCCGCCGCCCGGCGACGCGGGTCCGCTCTCCTGCACCGTCTCGCCCGACGACGTCTACGCGCTCGCGGTGGATCCGCGCGCCGCGCCGCGCCTGGTCGGCTTCGCCGCCGCCGCGGACGGCTTCGGCGTGGTCTGGAACGAGACGCGGGACGGCTTCCCCGACATCTACGGGCAGCGCATCGGCTCCGACGGCATCCCTGGCCCCGAGGTCGAGATCACCAGCGATCCCAGCCAGGACCGGGCGCCGCAGATCACCCCGGTCGGCACCCAGTGGATCGCGGCCTACGTGAGCAACGAGGGCACCACGGGCTTCGAGCTCCGGACGCAGCTCCTCTCGGCCGACCTCTCGCTCGTCGGCTCGCCCAACATCGTCACCGACACCCCGGCGCAGCTCGAGGACAACCCCGTCTTCCTCGGCGGCGCGAGCGGGGTGCTGCTCTCCTGGGTCGAGGACGACATGATCGCCCTGACCCGGACCGGGCGCGCGCGCGCGCTCAACGCGGACGGCTCGGCGAGCGGCGGCGTGCAGACGACCACCGCCGCGGCCAACAAGCCCGGACAGATCGCCATCGGCGAGCTCGACGCCGGCCCCGTCCTGGTCTGGAGCGAGGGCGTCGGCGGCACGGGCGACGTCCTGATGCAGGGCCTCGACGCCAGCGGCGCGCGCCGCGGCGCGGTCAGCACGCTCAGCGCGGAGGGCAACGCGGACGGCACCGTCGACGCGGCGCTCGGCGTGACGGGCGGCGCGGTCGTGTTCGGCGTCCTCGTCGGCGGCGTGCGCAGCGAGGTCCGCTTCCGCGCGCTCGACATGGAGGGCGCGCTGGTCGGGGACGAGCGCATCCTCACCGATCCCCCGACCGTCGGCACCGACGCGTCGATCGCGCGCTTCGCCGGAGGCTACGTGGTCAGCTATCGAGCGCTGCCGGAGGGCGGCATGCCCGCGCAGATCCGCGTCTTGCTCGTCAGCGAGTTCGGGGACGTGGTCGAGACGATCACGCTGACCGACGCGGCCGAAGGCGGAGGACGCACGACGGTGCGCGTGACCGGCGACGGTCAGATCGGCGTGGCCTGGGCGGACGACGCAGCCGGAGGCACCGAGGTCCGCTTCGGGCTCCTGCGCTGCGGAGGTGGGTCGTGATCCGCGCACGGCTGGGGCTCGCGGCGCTCGTGCTGCTGGGGGCGTGCGACGGCGAGACCAACCGGCCGCCGCCTCCGCCCCCCGTGCCCGACTCGGGTCCCCGCGCCGACACCGGCGTGATGGACATGGACGCGATGGTGTTGCCGGACGGCGCGCTGCCGGACGGCGCGCTTCCCGACGGGGCGACCGGCATGGACGGCGCGACCCCGATGGACGGCGCGACGACGGGCGACGGCGCGACCATGGACGCGGCCACGCTGCCGGACGGAGCGCCGATCGACGCGAGCGATCCCACGGACAGCGGCCCCTTCGATCCCGGCGACTCATCGATCGACTTCTGCTCGATGGTCACTCCGGGCACGCCCTGCGCGAGCGGGGTGGACTGCGCCGCGGACGAGGCCTGCATCGCCAACGGCTGCGGGCAGATGCGCTGCTATCCCGCGGGCCGCGGCTGCGCCGACGACATGGACTGCGCGGCGGGCAGCACCTGCATGGGGGTGTGCAGCGCGTCGACCCCGGGCGCGTGCAACGACTCCCGCGACTGCCCCGCGGGGCACAGCTGTGACGCGGGCAGCTGCGTCGATCGCCGCATCGGCTGCGGTCCGACCGCCGCCTGCCCGTGGGGGTTCTACTGCGAAGCGTCCGGGATGCGCGGCGCGGCCTATTGCCTGAAGTCGCACAGCCCGTGCAACTCGGTGGCCGCCTGTCCGGGGTTCGGCGCGTGCCGCGACGTGACCGGGACGGGGTCCACGATCTGCCACTGGAGCGGTGGGCCGAGCTGTCGCAACAACGCGGACTGCCCGATGCTGGGCGAGGTCTGCGGCACTCACCCGGAATTCATCGACGGGGTGTGCGGCAATTTCGGCCCTTGTGCGACCGCGGGAGACTGCGCCACCGGCTTCGAGTGCCGCGATCTCTGGGGCGATGGGGTCACCGAGTGTGTGCCCAGCGGCGGATCCTGCACGAGCCAGAGCGACTGCTCGGCCGGGGCCGTGTGCGGGGTGCCGCTGGCCGGAGGCGCGCCGCGCTGCATCAGCCGGCCGCTCTGATCGGCGTCCACGTATGAAATCTTTTCAGACCCCCGCAATCACGACACAGCCCGACGCTCCCTGACTGCCGAAAATATCAGTGATTTCAATCTCCAAGAGCGGGTCCGATCGTTGCAACACGAGCGGAGGAACGAGGGGCGTCGGCATTCCGTCGGCGGAGATCTGTACCGCGGGGATCGAATGATGCAGCGTTGGCAGCCTTGGATGTTCGGTCTGCTCCTCATGGGAGGATGCGCGATCGAAGCGCCTCCCGGGGCGGACCAGGACCAGGGCGAACAGGACCAGGGCAATGAGGGCGACCCCCGAGACGTCACGCCCATCGACGGGGACGCGGGCGACTGCGTCCGTCCCGCTGAGGGCTGCGCCTGCGACGCGGACCAACCGCCCGTGGACTGCTACCTCGACCCCATCGAGAACCCCGACGGCACGCTGACCTGCAACGCAGGCACCCGCTACTGCCGCGGCGGGGCCTGGACCGGCTGCGAGTCGGTCCGGAGCTACGAGCTCCGCAACGCGCCGGGCACCGCTCCGCTCGTGACCGGTCCGAGCTCCTGCAACCCGTGCGACCCGGCGTGCGCGGTCAGCCGCGACGTGCCCAGCACGCGCGATCTGCCCGGCCGCAGCACCGACGTCGAGTACGACCCGGGCGCGGGCGGCATCGGCCTCGAGGTCGACGGCTCCGGCACCGCGATGCTCCCCGACTCGGACGGCGACGGCATCCCCGACGCGGCCGACGACTGCGTGGGCCCGGGCGCCATCCGCGCCGCCGACGGCAGCTGCTACGGCGACACCTTCTTCTTCCACGAGCTGCCCTACGGTGGCCCGGCGGAGATCGACCCGCTCGACATCCGGGTGCAGGTGCGGACCGCGGACGTCTACTTCCTCATGGACACCACCGGGTCCATGGGCGGCGAGATCTACAACCTGCAGCGTGACCTGACGCGGGGCTCGTTCATCTCCGGCTGCGGCGGCGGCATCATCGGCGCCATCCGCTGCACCATCCCGGACGCGTGGTTCGGGGTCGGCAACCACGACGACTACCCGCGCTCCCCCTACGGCAGCGCGGGCAGCGGCGACGTCGTCTACCGGAACTTCCAGGACATCACGTCCAGCGTGTCGGCCGCGCAGAACGCGGTGAACCGGCTGCGCTTGCACTACGGCATGGATGGGCCCGAGTCCCAGAGCCAGGCGCTCTGGGCGGTGGCGTCCGGCGGCGGGCTCGGCCCTTATCTCGGCGCGCGCGGCTCCTGCGGCGGAGGGCGCTGGGGCTACCCGTGCTTCCGGCCGGGCACCATCCCGATCCTCATCCTCTTCACCGACGCGCCGTTCCACAACGGCCCGTACGGCTACAACTACGCGTTCGGCGGCGGCGGCAGCGGCGCGCTCCCCTCCCCTCGCTACGTCAGCGGCAACGACAACCGCTGGAGCGCGCGCTGGACGGGCGACGCCGCGAGGACCTGGACCGGCTGGCGCGGCAACACCTGCATTCACCGCAACGACTACGGCGCGCCCTGCGCCTGGGACAGCTCGCGCGACGTGGTCTTCCGCTTCACGGTCTCGACCCGCCGCGCCATCACGCTCACCACCGAGGGCTCGAGCTTCGACACCGTCCTGACCCTGAAGGACGGCGGCTTCCGCGACGTCGCCTGCGACGACGACGGCGGGCCCGGCACCACGTCCCAGATCCGGCGCACCCTGAACCCCGGCACCTACTACGCGGTGATCGGCGGCTACAGCACGCGCTGCGGCAACTATCGGTTCAGCATCGGCGATCCCTCCACCGCGGGCGGCGGCGCCCCGACCGGCTACCCGGTCACCTGGGGCCAGGCCGTCACCGAGCTGAACCGCAACGGCATCCGCGTGATCACCGTGCACTCGGGCGGCAGCTACGGCCGCAACGACGCCAACGCGCTGGCGGACGCGACGTCGAGCTACTCCAGCTCCGGCTCGCGCTACGTCTTCCCGATCAGCTCCACCGGCAGCGGCCTCGGCCGCTCGGTCGTCGACGCGGTGGTCGACCTCGCGAACTACAACCGCATGGACATCTCCGCCCGCGCGACCGACAACGCGGCGACGGGGCTCGACGAGCGCGGCTTCGTCGACTCCATCACCGCCGTCGGTTGGGGGCCCGGCAGCTGCGCCGGCATCAGCGGCGGACGCACCTTCGTGCAGTGCCTGCCGGGCACGAACGTCGACTTCCGGATCGCGTTCCGGAACGACATCGTGATGCCGACCTCGATGCCCCAGGTCTTCGACTTCTTCATCGAGGTGGTCGGCGACGGGACCTTCGTGCTCGACCGCATCCCGGTGCGCATCCTCGTGCCGCCGGACCGTCCGCTCTACCCGCCGGAGGGGCGCTACTGGCGCGATTACGACAGCACCGTGCACTGCGCCGACAACGAGCGGCCCGACTGGGGCAACCTCACCTGGCAGACCGTCAGCATGCCGTCGGGGACCAGCATCCGCTGGGAGCTCCGCGCGGCCGACTCGCTCGCGGCGCTGCCGGGGACGACGCCGGTGAGCTTCACCGCGCCACCGGTCACCTCTCCCATCGACATCGCCGCCCGGCTCTCGAGCGCCGGGGTGCCCAACAACCTGCCCTATCTGCGCGTCACCGCGGTCCTGCGCTCCAACGCGGACCGGAGCGCGACGCCAGTGCTGCGCTCCTTCGAGACGCGCTTCGTGTGCGTCCCGACGGAATAGCGCAGCCCTGCGAAAAAGATTCGCAGCTCTGCAACCGAGATGTGACCGTTCGCGAGTGATCCTGAGCTGATCCTCGCGATACGATTCGGGTCCGAAGATTGCTGTCGTGTAGCCGCCTCATGCGTGGGGTGGAGATGGGGATCGCTGTGACCGGCTGGATGCGGTGGCTCTGTGCGTTGACGCTGCTCGGCGGCTGCTCCCTGGAGGCGCCCGAGCTGGCACCCGCCGAGGACCCCGGCCTGGACCCGGTCCCGATCGGAGGCGACGCGGGCACGTGCGCGCGGCCGGCCGAGGGCTGCGCTTGCGAACCCGACCAGGGCCCGGTGGACTGCTACCTCGATCTGCTGACACAGGAAGACGGCTCTCTCGTCTGTCAGCGCGGCACTCGCTACTGCCAGGGCAACGCGTGGACGGACTGCCTCTCGGTCCACGCCTACACGCTCCGGTCGGCGCCGGGCGTCTCTCCGCTGATCACCGGCCCGACGAGCTGCAACCCGTGTGATCCGACCTGCGCGGTCAGCCGCGACGTTCCGTCGTCGGCGGATCTGCCCGGTCGGAGCACCGACGTCAGCTACGACCCGAGCGCGGGTGGCATCCGCCTCCGCACCGACGGCTCGGGCCCCGCCGCGCTCCCCGACTCCGACGGGGACGGCGTGCCCGACGTGGCGGACGAGTGTCCGGGTCCGGGCGCGTACCGCGCGGCCGACGGCTCCTGCTACGGCGACACGTTCTTCTTCCACGAGCTGCCCTACGGCGGCCCGGCCGAGATCGACCCGCTCGACGTGCGGGTCCAGGTGCGGACCGCGGACGTCTACTTCCTGATGGACACCACCGGGTCCATGGGCGGCGAGATCTTCAACCTCCAGCGCGATCTGACGAGCGGCACGTTCATCTCGGGCTGCGGCGGCGGAATCATCGGCGCCATCCGCTGCACGATCCCGGACGCCTGGTTCGGGGTCGGCGCCCACGATGACTACCCGGTCAGCCCGTATGGCAGCGGGCCCTCGGGCGACGTGGTCTACCAGAACTTCCAGGACATCACCGCGAGCGTCTCCGCGGCGCAGACCGCGGTGAACCGGCTCCGGCTGCACTACGGCATGGACGGGCCGGAGAGCCAGGCGCAGGCGCTCTGGGCGGTCGCGACGGGCGGCGGCCTCGGCACCTACCTCGCGCCCAACGGCCCGTGCGGCGGGACCGGCTGGGGGTATCCGTGCTTCCGCGCCGGGACGATCCCGATCCTCATCCTCTTCACCGACGCGCCCTTCCACAACGGCCCGTACGGCTACGACTACGCCATCGGCGGCACCTCGCTGCCTCCGACGACGGCGGTCAGCGGCAACGACACCCAGGCCACCGCGCGCTTCACGGGCGACGCCGCGACGAGCTGGACCGGCTGGACCGGCAACACCTGCTCGCACGCCAACAACTACAGCGCGCCGTGCCTCTGGGACTCGTCGCGCGACGTCGTCTTCCGCTTCACGGTCTCGACCCGAGAGACCATCACGCTCACCACGGAGGGCTCGGGATACGACACCGCGATGATGCTGATGGACTCGGGGTTCAACTCCGTCGCGTGCGACGACGACTCCGGGCCCGCCGGGACCTCGACCATCGTGCGCACGCTCAACCCGGGCACCTACTACGCGGTCGTGCTCGGCTACGGGACCAACTGCGGGCCCTACCGCTTCAGCGTGGGCCGCGCGACGGGTCGCTGGCCGGTGAGCTGGAGCGACACCGTCTCGGCCCTCAACGCGACCGGGATCCGGGTGATCACCGTGCACAGCGGAGGCAGCTACGGGCGCGACGACGCCAACGCGCTGGCCGACGCGACCTCGAGCTACTCCAGCTCCGGCTCGCGCTACGTCTTCCCCATCAGCGCGGCCGGAACCGGCCTCGGCCGCTCGGTCGTCGACGCGGTGGTCGATCTCGCCAACTACAACCGCATGGACATCTCGGCCCGCGCGGTCGACGACGCGGCGACGGCCATCGACGAGCGCGGCTTCGTCGACTCGATCACCGCGGTGGGCTGGGGCCCTGGCAGCTGCGCCGGGATCAGCGGCGGCCGCTCGTTCGTGCAGTGCTTGCCCGGCACGAACGTCGACTTCCGGATCGCGTTCCGGAACGACATCGTCATGCCGACCTCGGTGCCGCAGGTCTTCGACTTCTTCATCGAGGTGATCGGCGACGGCACGTTCGTGCTCGACCGCATCCCGGTCCGGATCCTCGTGCCCCCGAACCGGCCGATGTATCCGCCGGAGGGCACGTACTGGCGCGACTACGACAGCACCGTGCACTGCGCCGACAACGAGCGCCCCGACTGGGGGGAGCTGACGTGGACCACGGTCTCCATGCCGGCCGGCACGAGCATCCGCTGGGAGCTGCGCGCGGCGGACTCGCTCTCGCGGCTGGCCTCGACGACGCCGGTCACCTTCACCGCGCCGCCGACCACGCCCCCCATCGACATCGCCAACCGGCTCGCTGGCGCCGGCGTGCCGAACAACCTCCCGTTCCTTCGGGTGACGGCGGTCCTCCGCGCGAACGCCGATCGAAGCGAGACGCCGGTGCTGAACAGCTTCGAGACGCGCTTCACCTGCGTGCCGACCGAATAGCCCGGCGCAGCCGGCCGTGATATCCCAGCGGCCGGCTCGGCGTGGCGAACGACGACCAGAGAGGGGGAGCGCGCGGTTGGCGCGGGGTTGGCTGGCTCGCCTTCTTGGCGCTCGCCGTCGTGGAGCTCGCCGCGCACGCCGTGATCCAGGCGCGCGTGGTGGACGACGACGACTGGTCGCAGGCGGCGGCGCGGGTGCGCGACGGCTACGCCCCCGGGGATCTCATCGTCGCCTCGCCGTCGTGGGCCGACCCCCTGGTGCGCCGCGAGCTGGGAGAGCTGATGTCGCTCGAGGACGCAGCCCCGGCCGACCTCGCGCAGCACCGGCGCCTCTGGGTGCTCTCGATCCGCGGGCATCGCCCCGAGATCGCGCCCCCGACCGCGCCCCAGCTCAGCGAGCAGATCGGGCGGGTCCGCGTGCTCCGGTGGGAGCTGCCGCAACCGCAAGAGGTCCTCTACGACTTCGTCGAGCACGTCGACGACGCGCGGGTGAGCCGCGTCGAGGGAGAGCGCGAGCTCCCGTGTCGGTTCGTGCCCGGCGGTCGGCCGCAGGGTGGGGGGCTCGGCGCGGGCCCGATCACGCCCGCGCGCCGGCATCTCTGTGACCCGGCCCGCCCGTGGCTCTGGGTCGGCGAGACGGTGCTCGACGATCTCGACATGCAGCCCCGTCACTGCATCTGGCAGCACCCGCAGGGCGCCGAGCCCATCCGCGCCCGCTTCCCGAACGTGCCCCTGGGTGACGAGATCGTGCTCTACGCGGACCTCTACTACGAGCACGAGCGCCACCGGGAGCACGCCCCCATCTCCGTGGCTCTGTTCGTCGACGACGAGCCGGTGGGGCGCATGACGCACCGTGACGGGGACGGCTGGAAGCGCATGGTCGCCTCCACCCGTCACGCGGCGCGGGGGGATCGCGAGCGCGGCGAGGTCCGGGTGGAGGTCACGGCGGACGACCCGCACCTGCGCACGCTCTGCTGGGCGGCCACCACGCGCACCGCGGCCGGAGATGGCGGGCCATGAGCGGGCGGCATCGTCTCATCGGGTGGCGCGACCACCTCATCGGGCTGGCGCTGTGCACGAGCTACGTGGCGCTCCTGCTGGTCAGCTCCGCCGAGATCGGCATGAGCCGCGACGAGGGCTTCTACGTCGACGCCGCCCGTCAGTACGCGACGTGGTTCAGCGCGCTGGCCGAGGACCCGAGCGCGGCGACCGAGCAGGCGGTGGTCGACCGGCACTGGACCCACAACCACGAGCACCCCTCGCTCGTGAAGTCGATGTTCGCGTTCTTCCACCTCGCCCAGGAGGATCACGCGCTCTTCGAGCAGCCCTCGATGGCCTTCCGATTCTTCGGGATGCTCACCGGAGGGCTCCTGCTGTGGCTGATCTACATCTTCGGGGCGCGCTCCTTCGGGCGACAGGTCGGGGTGTTCGCCGCGGTCGCCTTCGCGCTCCTGCCGCGCGTCTTCTATCACGCACACCTCGACGCCTTCGACGTGCCGATCGTCTTGATGATGACGCTCGTCACGTACTGCTACTGGCGGTCGCTGACCGATCCACGCTGGGCCATCTGGACGGGGATCACCTACGGGCTCGCGCTCGAGACGAAGCACAACGCCTGGACGCTCCCGGCCATCTTCCTGATCCACTGGCTCTTCGTGGTCTTCACCGAGCGGCGGGCGCGCAGGGGCGGGGAGCCGAAGCGCACCAGCTACGTGCCGTGGTGGCTCCTCGCGATGGCCCTGCTGGGGCCGCCCATCTTCGTCGCGCTCTGGCCCTGGATGTGGTTCGACACGCTCGCGCGCTTCAACGAGTACGCCGCGTTCCACCTGAACCACGAGCACTACAACATGGCCTACTTCGGGGTGAACTACTTCCGGCCGCCGCTGCCGGTCGGCTACCCGTGGGTGATGGTGCTCTTCACGGTGCCCTTCGTGACGCTGGCGCTCGCGGTCACCGGGCTCTTCACCCGCCTGCGCGCGCTGCTCCCGCCCGGGCTGATGGAGCGCCTCTGGCCGACCGGCCGCGCGCTCCCCGACTCGTCGCGCACCGACGTGCTCTTCTTCGGCGTGATGATCGCGCCCCTGGTGGTGATCAGCATGCCGTGGACGCCGATCTTCGGCGGCACGAAGCACTGGTTCTCCGGCTACCCGTTCCTCTGCATCTTCGCGGGCGTGGCCTTCGTCCGGGTCGCGCGCGAGCTGCGGCGCCGCTGGCCCGCCTCGCTCGGCAGCGGCAAGCTCACGGCGCGCCTCGTGGCCTTCGTCCTGCTGCTGTCGCCCGCGGTGGTCGAGACGGTCCACTCCCACCCCTTCGGGCTGTCGCACTACACGGCGGCCGCGGGTGGGGTCCCGGGCGCGGCCGACCACGGGATGAACCGGCAGTTCTGGGGCTTCACCACGGGGAGCCTCGCCGACTGGTTCAACGTGCAGATGCCGGACGGCGGGCGCGTCTGGATCTGCGACACGACGTGGACCGCGTGGCGCATGCTGCAAGAGGACGGACACCTGAACGAGAACATCCGCGCGTCGGGCGACATGATCTCGGCCGACTACGCGATCGTTCACCACGAGCATCACTTCGTGGAGGTCGACTACCAGCTCTGGACCGCGTGGGGATCCGTCGCGCCCGTGCACGTGCTGAGCTACGACGGCGTCCCCATCATCAGCGTCTACGAGAACCCGCGCCACGCCGCGCGGCGCCTCCGCCGGGAGCGAGAGGCCGGGCGCGAGGGCGACTGAGATCACATCATGCGGCGCGGCCCGGTCCGGTAGGGGATCTCCACGAAGCCGCTCGTACACCCGGCCGGGGTCGTGGACTTCACCGTGAAGCGGAGCGTGACGTCGGTGTTCTCGGGCACGGTCGCGATGAACGGGTTGGGGATCTCGACCTCGACGCGCCCGTCCCCCGGGGTGTCGCCGTCCTCGCCGTCCCGCAGCGTCACGAGGCTCATGACCCGAACGGGCACGCCGCCATCGGGGCTCGGGTCCTCGTCGGGCACGAGCACGGCCAGCTCGATCTCGTGAGGCGCGGGCGCGTCGGGGCAGCGCTCGACCTCCACGCGCACCATGGCGTTCACCGCGAAGTCGGCGATGGGAAGCATCGGCGGCTCGACCGACGCCTCGCCGACCAGCGCGTACTCGTGAGGACCACACAGCTCGACCGCGCTCCCGGCGCAGCTCGCGTCGAAGGGCGCGGACTCGCACGCGGTGAGCAGCCCACAGGCGACCAGCATCGCGAGCGTCGGGGACGAGAGGTTCCGCATCGCGCGGAATCTATCAGGCGTCGGCCGGCTCTTCCTCTTCTTCCGGCTCCGTCGGTCCGCGACGGAAGCCGCGACGGGACAGGTTGAAGAGCGTCTCCGCCACGCCGATCGCGAGGTAGCTCGCCAGGAGCCAGACCAGCGCGAAGGAGGGGTGGAAGAGCAGGGCGAAGGCGGCGCTCGAGCCGAGGGCCACCGCGAAGAGCGCGAGGGTGCGGCCGTTGAGCTTGAGGTCCTTGAAGGACCGGAACTTGATGGTGCTCACCATGAAGAAGGAGAGCGTGAGCACGATGGCGAGCACGCCGCCCGTCAAGCGCTCGAGGTGTCCGCCCACCGCGTGGTTCGCGACCACCAGCGAGACGAGCACGCCGGCCGCGCCCGGGGTGGGGAGGCCCACGATGTACTTGCCCGGCTTCTTCGGGGCGCCGTCCGCCGCGGCCGCGAGCACGTTGAAGCGGGCAAGGCGAATGGCGCCACACGCGACGAAGACGAACGCGACGACCAGCCCGACCAGCTCGAGCTCCGCGAGGGACCAGCGGTAGACGAGGACCGCGGGGGCCACGCCGAAGGAGACGAGATCGGCGAGCGAGTCGATCTGCACGCCGAACGCGCTCTGGGTCTTGGTCAGCCGCGCGACCCGACCGTCGATGAGGTCGAAGAACATCGCGAAGACGATGAGCAGCGACGCGCGGTAGAACGTGCCCGCGTCTGCGCCTTCGAGCGCGAGCAGCGTGGCGTAGAAGCCGCAGAAGATGCTGGAGAGCGTGAAGAGGCTCGGCAGCAGGAACAGCGTCTTCCTCAAATTGACCTTCTTCTTCACGCCCCGCGTTCCCCCTCGGCCAGTATGGGCGGCTCGCGCGCGGCCGTCCAGCGGCACGGGATACGCGCGTTCAGCGGGGATCTTCCGTCGCGGCGAGCAGGTGATTGCGCAGCCGGAAGCTCGGGCTGGCCTCGTAGCCGGCGAGGAAGGCCTCGCGCGCCTCCTCGCGCAGGCCGGCCTCGAGGAGCAGGACCCCGCGCGCCTCGTCGGCGCCGCGCCCGCCCGCCGCCGCGTAGTTCTCGAGCGCCTCGAGCCGACGCTCGGCCGGCGCGTTCTCGGCCCCGAGCGCGAGCCAGCCCCAGTACGCCTGCAGATCGATCGGCGCGAAGCCCTCCGTCAGGGGCCGCCCGTGCATGGCGTTCCAGCGGGCCAGCCAGGTCGCGCGCACGACGAACGCGGGGGCGCGCTGCCTCCCGTCGGCCATCATCCCGTAGCGCTCCATCATGCGCAGGAAGCCGCCGAGCACCTCCACCGCGCGCTCCTGGCTCGGTCGTCCGCGGAGCGCGGGCTCGAGATCTCGCAGGTCGGCGGCGCGCATCGACCCGAGCACCTCCTCGCCGTGCTCCCGGATCAGCGCGTTCGTCGCGGCGAGCAGGCGGCGCCTGCGCTCGGCCGCCTGGCCCGGCGTGTCGCGCGCGTCGAGCTCGCTCTGGTTGAGCTCGGCGAACCGGCGCGCGCGCGCGGTCGCGTCTTCGCCCTCGGGCGCCGTCGCGGCGAGGCGGGCCTCCTCTGCGAGGCGGGCGCTCACCGCCGTCGGCGACAGGGAGAGCGGCGGCATCTCGCGCGGCGCCACGGCCATCGGTCGGCTCCACGCCCACATCAGCAGGGCGGGCGTGACGAGCACGGCGAGCAAGGCGACGCTCGCTCCGAGCCGTCCGCGCCCCCCTTCATTGTTGGAGCCCTCTTCCGTATTTCCCAACCTTGACTTCCCCACTCTCGAAGGATACTCCGATCGCCCGTTCTCTTGCGCGTTCGCGCGGGAAAGGAAGCGCATTGTCTACGGGCAGCAACGCCTCTACGGGCCGTCGGGTCCACGAACGATTCGAGAGGCGCCTGAAAGTGATCGTCCATCACGACGGCCGTCAGATCGAGACGATCACGCGGAACATCAGCCTCGGCGGCATGTACCTCGTGGCCAACGAGTGCCTTCCGTACGGCGCGAAGGTGGAGCTCGAGATCTACCTCCCGGCGCTCAAGGAGGACGTGAAGGTCGCCGCCATCGTGCGTTGGGAGAAGCCCGACGGCATGGGCGTGCAGTTCGGGAGCCTCCGGGCGCGCGAGGTCTGGGCCTTCAACCAGCTCTTCAAGTCCGCCGTCGGCGAGTGACGCTAGCAGTCCGTTGAAGACCCTCGCTCCTCGTCTCTCGGGCGGGTGTCTCCTCGAAACTGAAGCATTTCCTCGTCGCCCCGAACGGAGAACCGGGCCGTCGCGCTCCGAGATCGTTCGGGCTCGGGACTTCAACGGCCTGCCTGGCTCAGCGCCGCGCGATCGCCGCCGTCCGATAGGACAGCAGGAGGTCCAGGTTCTCCGTCTCCCACTTCGTGGCGCGCCCGTAGTCGGGGTGCATCCGCTCTCGCTTGCGGAAGCTCGGCGGGTGGTAGTCGATGCGGCCGCCGCGACGCTCGGCCGGCACGACGTGGTGCAGCAGCTCGTGGAAGACCACGAACGCGACGAAGAAGCGCGGCACCTTCTCCTGGTCGAGCGCGGGGTGAATGCGCACCAGCTGCTGGTCGTGCGTGTAGGTGCCCAGGCGGATGCTGCTCCGGCGACGTCGCGCGCGCGGGGGCTCCTTGCCCCAGGTGATGCGCGCGTCTCCGACCCCGTCGGGGAAGAAGGTGGCGACCACCTCGTCGAAGATGCTCTGCAGATCGTGCTCGGCGCCGCGGGTGCGCAGCAGGATGCGTCGTCGGCGGGACTTGATCCGGTGCCGGTTCGACTCGATGAAGCGGGTGATCTGCCGCGAGCTCCGTGAGTCTCCCTCCGCGAGGTAGGTCAGCAGCTCCTCGACCACGCCGTCGGGCGCGTCGAGGAACATGTGGTGCAGCCGCACCTCGAGGCGCTCCCCGCGCCGCTTGGTCGAGATCATCGTGCGGCGGTTGTCGGTCACGACGAGGTCGGCCGGCACCGCGAGCGCGCGTCGGATCCGGGTCTCGAGCGCCGCGCGGCCTTTGGGCGGGGCGGGCGCGCGGGCCGGCGCCGCGGCAGGGCGCGGAGGCGAAGGCGCACGCGAGGGCGTCGCCGGCGGGGGCGGCCTCAGGACGCGGGCGAACGGGAGCGCGAGCTGCATGACGCCTCGTCGGGATGCCATCTCCGCGCGATCGCGTCCACTTCGGACCGCCTCTTCCGCGAGAGCATGCCCACCGTCACCACGTGCAAACGCTGGCTTTTCAGGACTTCGCGCGCCACGGCCTCGATCTCCTCGGGGGTCACCCGACGGATCGCCTCGGCCATGATCTGCGTGCTCCGCGGGAGCTGGAAGAGGGTCGCGAGGGCGGCGTGCTCGGCCACGTCCTCCGCGTCGTCGACGCTCGCCTCGAGATCCCAGAGGTGCCTGCGGCGCACGTGCTCGAGCTCGCTCGGCGCGATCGGAGACGAGGCGAGGTCGCCCAGCACCGCGAGCATCTCCCGCACGAGCTCGGGCGCGCTCTCGTGCGCGCAGGTCCCGCCGACGTCGAGCACCCCGCAGTCGACGTGCAGATCCAGGCCGGCCCACGCGTCGTACGCGAGCCCGCGCTCGTCGATGAGGTGACGGTGCAGCCGCGCGCTCATGCCGTCGTCCAGGATCCGGACGAGGAGCATCAGCGCCGCGCAGCGCGGATCGCGCTCGCCGAAGGCGGGGAAGGCCAGGCGCACCGTGGTCTGGCTGCCCGTGTCCTCGACGTGCTCGACGCTCGGCC